>JAAYKG010000006.1 GCA_012522555.1 Armatimonadota bacterium | reverse complement strand
GCTGCTATAAGGATTTCTCTAGCCGTGTCGAGGTTTTTGAGCAAAGCCGCGCCGGACCCGCTTCTCGCGACTTTGGGGACCGGGCAGCCGAAATTGATGTCGATTATGTCCGCGCCCGCTTCCTGCAGCATCCTTGACGCTATGGCCACAGTTTCGGGGTCTCCGCCAAAGACCTGAACTGAAACCGGCCGCTCTTCTTCGATCCAGTCGATCATGGTATTTGTGCCGGGGTCACGATATTTGCAGGCATACGCACTGAACATTTCCGTGGTTACAAGCCCACACCCGCCGGATTGCTTGCACATCGTTCTAAATGCGCGATTTGTAACGCCCGCCATAGGAGCCAGGACCAGCGGAGGGTCAATTTTGATGTTGCCGATATAAAACGGAGAGAACATAGAAGATATGTGATTAAAACTCAATCCTTGCCTTTTATGCGTTCGTAGATAATGCGCAGACCTTCCAGCGTGAGCAGTTCGTCGCAGTTTTCGATTGTGCGGCTGTGCCCCGCAATCACCTCCGCCAATCCGCCGGTAGCTATAACCTTTGCCGGGCCGCCGATTTCGTTTTGAAATCTATCGACCAGCGCATCCACCATTCCGGCGAAGCCGAAAATGATCCCTGATTGCAGACTCGATGCCGTAGTATTACCGATAGCTTTTTCAGGCGCGACCAGAGCTACTCCCGTGAGCTTTGCCGCCCGCGCAAATAGCGCATCGAGGGAGACTTGAATTCCCGGAGCAATTGCCCCGCCCAGATAATCACCCTCCGCCGATATGGCATCGAGGGTGGTCCCCGTTCCAAGGTCGACCACTATCACCGGGCCGGGATATTTCTGATGCGCCGCCACTGCGTTTGCGATTCGGTCTGCGCCGACATCTCTTTGCGGGCTATAATGTATGTTGATCCCGTGATCCATATCCACGGTGAAGACGACAGGGTTTTCTATGTGGAGGTAGTTGCGTGAAAAGCGCTTCAGCGCATCTATAGCAGCCGGCACGACGCTCGAAATAATCACCCCTTCGACGTCGGAGAGCTTCATATTGCGCGCCGCGAATAAACCCAGCAGCAAACCGGCATACTCGTCCCCTGTGCGGCGAACCACCGTGCCGATTCTCCAATCGGCCGCCACTTTTTCACCGTCAAAGACAGCAAATGTGATATTAGTATTTCCTACATCAATCGCGAGAAGCATTCAGGCTGCCCAACCTTCTCTATGCACCAGAATTTTTGACAAAAAAGAGAGCAGAGGCGCCGCGGCATCTGCTCACTAATTATCCCTTGTTTTGTTTGTCCGGTCAATCCACCTGCGATAAGAACATCTGCGTCACCCAAAACCTGCCATCCGGAGCTTCGTAGACTCCGACCCCAATTTGATCGAACTGCTTTCCCAGAATATTCTGTGCGTGGGCATAGCTGTCCATTAAGCACCGGTTAGCGAGTTGGGGATCACAAACCGAACTATAGAACAAATTTTCACCGATTACAGCCCAGGAGGGAGTTCGGCCAAGCGCTCTAAGATAGCGATCCTTTGGCGTGCGAATGCCGGCGGTTGGGGAATAGTGATCGAAATAGTCCTTTTGCCACATCTCTGCGCTATGCTGTCGCGCAGTCCGGACGAGCGTATCATTGACCCTGAGTGGATGAAGCCCGACTTTCGCTCGCTCGGCGTTGGCAAGATCCACCAACAGCCGCTCCTCGATGTTGAGCTGCGCCGAAACGACGATTGGAACGGGCTGAGGCAGAGCTTCGATAGCCGGTCCGGGGAGCCGATTTCCCAAAAGCAGAGTCACTAAATACAATGATATTTTAGCCATGCGATTCCTCCACGCATGACTTTAATTCCATACGTTCTTTCGCTGATACCAGCATACCGTTCCCACAACCTCAAAACTGGTATTTCCATCAGGTATTAGCAGATGCACAAAGCGTGCCATACCAGATGAGCTAGTTTGTATGCGTTTTGCATGGGGAAATATGCCACAGATTTCAGCGACTATATACTCATGGTATAATAAGATGGTTATGCCTTGATTGGTTGAGCGATCAGCCGAAGAGGTGAAGTATGCTTTTAATGAAATACAACAGTCCCCAAATCCGTCTTTTCGCCGCGGTCATATTTATAAGTGCGCTTGTGCTCAGTTTTTCTCTTCCCGCAGTGGCGGGAAAGGCTCCGCCTGAAATCGGAGAACCTGAGAAGAAGATGGGCGCCGAAGCCGCCGCTCAGGTCGTCAAAGAATATAAACTGAGCGATAAAGCTGCAGACCTGAAGCGAGTCCGCGAGATCGGGGCGAAGCTGGCCGCCGTGGCAAACAAGAAAGAGATCGACGCGCTCTACGGAACTTCGATCATCACCCCGTTTGAATATACGTTCGATATAATCGAGGAAAAAGACGTCAACGCGTTCTGCGTGCCCAGCGGCCGCATATATGTTTATAGAGGCTTGCTCGATTTCGTCGAATCTGATGATGAGCTTGCATTGGTAATGGCTCACGAAGTCGTCCATGCGTCGCATCATCATATGGTCTATCTCATTAAAAAACAATCTGCCTACGAAAAAGGGGAGGCCATTGCGCTGTTGGCAACTATTATGAGCGGGGCAAGATCCAGCGACGTTTATAATATCCAACGCGGAATTGAGTTGGTAAAAATAGCGAGGCTCAACGGCTATGGGATGGAGGCGGAAAGGGATGCTGATGCGGGAGCTATCATTTATGCGATGGAGGCCGGGTATAACCCTGTCGGGCTGCTGACCTTTATGGAAAGGCTGGCAAAGCGCCCGGAACTGGTCGATCTGGGCATATTCAGATCTCACCCTGTCGATGCGGAACGAGTGGCAAATGCCAAAGCTCTGTTGAACAAACTGGGCGTCCCGATCAACCGTAGAGCAACCACCAAGGCTGTAGAGGCCCAAGTAAAAATGGAGAAAATCGGCGAGGTCGAAGCGCCCAGCGTTATTCTATCCGGAAAACTTATCTATCGACCAGCCGCGGTCGGGGATAAGACCGCAAAGCAGATCGCCGAAGAAGCAGCCTCACGCGTAAACAAAGCTCTGGATGGCGGGTTGAAAATGCATGAGCTTAAATCCGACACCACAACCGGGGTAATAGCAGCAAAAAACACAGTGCTGTTCAGTATCTCCGAAGCGGACGCCAAACTGATGTCAATGAGCCTGTCTGAAGCCACCCAGGCGGCTGCAACAGCTATACGAGACGTGATCTTGATGCAGATGGTGGACACCGTCCACTAGTTGTCATGCGCCTCCATCGCGTTTAGATTGTCCTCAATCTGCTTTTCGGATGGCACGCCAACAGCCTGCGCCTGAACAATTCCTTCGGAGTTTATGATAAACATAGTGGGCAGGCTTACCAAACCATAGCCGTTATCGATGACCTTGGCGCTGTCTTCGTCGAGAAACACGACAGGCAGGCTGCCGTAGCCCTTGTTTTTCAGATGCTCCCGACTTGCTGCTTCGTCTCTATCGACATCCACAACGATGAGTTGCGCTCGACTTTTGAGTTTGTCGTTGACTTTTTTGAGAACTGGAAGCTGTGGATCACACATCGGCAGCGAGACAAAGTCGAGCAAGACAGTTTTGCCTTTGAAGTCGGATAATTTTTTTATCGTACCATCGGTCCATGCGAAAGCGAAATCCGGAGCCTGCTTGCCTCTTAAATCGAGCGGCTTTGGGGGTTCGTATTGCTTGACTCCGGCGGGAGGCTTGAATGCAAACGCGTTCGCTGATTGAGTCACATTCGGTTGAAAGCTTGACACAGTCGTTGTGATGGTCTGTTCGATGAGCTTAGGTTGTTTTTTGTTCTTGTCTTTGCCAGGTTCAGGCCGCGCAATTAGTGTGGTGACCGTTTTATACAGGCCCATATCCTTCTTACCGATCCAAAGCGTCTGTGTAATCCGCGTTCCCTTGGGTGCGGCGATCCCCTCTTTCAGGTTTAACGCAAGCACATAAACATCATGCGCAGCAATCTTGCTGTCCGGCAGCAGTTTACCAGACTCGATAGCCTGATCGTAATCGAGGCCATATAGCAGCCCAAGGACGTTGACCCCCGGCCTGTTGGTGATGAGAGTTTCGATCACCTCTTCGTTCATTTTGTCCTTGACGTAGCTTTTCTCACTGGAGACGTAGTTGTAGACTGTCTTGCCATCGGTCATAAATCGATTGTCGTCATTACTGATGGATATTTTGTTGGGTCGAGAGAAGATCACCGTCACCTTCATCGGCTTTGCGCCCGCGATCTTCTTTCCGTCTATTTTGTTAATTGTTACCGAAGTTCCTATGGTCTTCAGGGAATGCATTTTCTGATAGGTCTGCTGCACCGAGGCCATGATTTGCTCCGGCGTCGGTCGCTGCTCCGTTGCAGCCGCACATGGGGTTTTCGGAGCAGTAAATGCGCCAGGCGGCTTCAGAGGATCCTGCAGCGGGTTAGTTGGGTTCAGCAACTGATCTATTCCAGGCAATATATCATTCGAAGGCGAATCCGCGGAAGGTTCAGTAGATCGCTCTGTTTTTTGAGCTGACGCTGTCTCTTCGGCAGGTTTGGTGGTTTTTCTGATAGCTGATTTCTTGCCGGCACATCCGAAGATAAAAGAGACAGCGACAACGATAAAGATGATTGAGTAGAATCTTATCGGCAGTTTCAAGAATGCCTCCATTTGCGCTCAATAGTATGTGCCACAAATCAGCTCAGTTAAATTATTTGATATGGCTCATATCCAGAACATACAGCACGGCATAGGAATTGAGTTCATACGAAACGAGATTAAGGGCTGCCAGGTATCGACCGTTCGGAGACCATTTCAGCCTGCAAATACTATCGGACCTGCCTGCTTCCTCTCGATCAAAAAAACGCGCGACCGTTTGGATTTTGCCATTTTGTGGTGAGATGATTTTCACTTCGCTGCTATCACTAAACGCAACAATTTGGCCATCCGGCTGCCACGCAACTGCACCAAGACTACCCTTGGCCAACGCTTCCGCTTCAAGTTCCTTTCCGGGTTCGGATATTCTAAGCTCCCGCGAATCCCCTGCGGCGAAAATAACAGCAGATTGATTGCTTTTTGAATCGCAGCTGCGATCGAGAACCCCACTTCCCGTCGTCGGCGGCACAATTTTAGTCTGTCGCCCATTCTCGTCTATGGCTACACAGCCGGGCTGGTAGAATGCCGTAAAATCGGATATGCGCAGCAAGTAGGTCTTTTCCACAGGATCATATGTGAAACCGGAGACATCCCTATGGATGTCAACTTTCTCGAAGTCTTTGGCGACCTGCCTCTGAATGTTAGTAGAAAACGTATGTTCAAGAAGAATTTTCGGATAGGTCTGCAAGAAAACAAAGGTATCGTTACTTGTGTAGTTCGGCGAGGTGCCGCGGGTTACGCGTTCTATTTGCTTTTCTCCCACCACCCACCGCATAATCGACGGCCCGTTACCCTTGGTGCTTACCACTTGGAATATTAGCGACTTCGAGTCCGGCGACCAAGACATAGCCTCATCTACCAGCGAAGGCCCTGAATATGTATTGTCGGGGGTGAGCTGCCATGCTCTCACCAACTCAGCCCTTTCCGGTCTGCAGCCGGCCACGCAAAGCAAACCGGCAGCAAGCGCCGCGGCGACAAGTATGGTGATAATGGTTCTAAGGTTCATTTTGAACACGCATATCCTTTCGTTTGGCGCACTGGTGTCCTCAAACCAATTGCTTCACAGTATGGCAGCGGGCAATACTCCGTTGGGATCGACCGCACCGAATATGACCGCAGCAGCGGCTTCAAGCGCCCCCTCACGGTATCCATACGTACACATATAGGTGCTTATCTCCGGGAATTTGCGTAGATCGTAAGGGTCGCGAACGGCCACGACAATCAACTTCTTGCCGAGGCCGTCCAACATCTTCACAAGATCAGCCTGCAGCACTTGATCGGTGGGCGGTCTCCAAGGCTCGGTAGGGCATGTGGGAATTATTATCACGTCCGCATTGGATGCAGCCTCAGAAGCAGTTTGTAGAAGCTCATCGCGTTCTCCGCTTAATTCGATGACGCTGACATCCTGCGCGTATTCTCTGACAGCCACACCGAGGCGAGGGGTTGTGCTGTGCATACCCAAAACAACAACTTTCTCGTTTGACTGTGAAGACAAAGGCACTATGTTGTTCTCGTTTCGCACCAGGGTGATCGACTGTTCCGCGACTTCACGTTGAATAGCCAGATGCTCGGGTGTCCGCAGCAGCTTGCCGAGCGCTTGCGGGTCGGCAAAGCGTCGCTTATCCAGATTGTATCGGCTCTTTAGCGCATTTATTCGATCCACAGACTCATCCAATCGCGCTTCGGAGATGCGGCCGTCTTTTACTGCTCTAATTATCGCTGCTCGGGCGGCTCGCTGGGTTGCAAGGGTGTGTGGTATCAGAACTATATCGACTCCGGCCTCGATCGCCATAACACACGCTTCCGGCACACTCCAATTGTCTGCGATGCCCTTCATCTCCATCGAGTCTGTAATTATCACTCCATCGTAGCCCATCTCCTCGCGCAGCAGGCCGGTTATGATCTTGCGGGACAGCGTAGAGGGCAATTCGCTATCGAGAGCGGGAAACATTATGTGGGTGGTCATGATGCTGGACACTCCCGCCGCTATCGCGGCACGGAAAGGCTTCAGTTCAATTTCATCCAGTCGCTCACGCGGATACGGAACAGATGGCAGCGCAAGGTGCGAATCAACGGCAGTATCTCCGTGACCTGGGAAGTGCTTCGCGCAGGCGATAACACCGGCTCCCTGGTATCCGGCAATAGCCTGTGCGCCAAACTCAGCCGCCAGATCGGATGATTCTCCGTATGATCGAGTGCCGATTATGGGGTTGTCCGGATTGTTGTTTACGTCGACACTGGGTGCGAAATCGTAGTTCACCCCCAACGCCGCTAACTCTTCGGCACACGCCGCCGCAGCCTTGCGGGCCAGTTCAGGCTCACCAGTCGCGCCGAGGGCCATGTTCGAAGGCATCACGGTGACTCCATCCACAAAACGCGCCACCATTCCGCCTTCCTGGTCTACACTAATAAACAACGGCTCCACGGACATTTTCTGCAACTCGTTAATGGTGTTGACGGTCACCGAGAGATCGTCGTGTCGAACATTG
Organism: Armatimonadota bacterium; assembly: GCA_012522555.1. Lineage (GTDB taxonomy): Bacteria > Armatimonadota > UBA5829 > UBA5829 > UBA5829 > DTKD01. The sequence goes on along the minus strand of JAAYKG010000006.1, from coordinate 3,972 downwards.
CGACCCATCAAAATGATTCCCCCGGCGTGCATATCTTCGACTATTTCGCGAGTTTTCTCACAGACCGTCGTATCATCAGTAGGATTGTCGCCTTCCCACCCGAGCATCATCATTGCGCCGATTTTCTGTTCAATATTCATGTCGTCTCCGCTGCTGTCTCGTATTTACGTGCCGCCAAACCCACACCTAAATTGTCTTAGTCTCTAACAGAAGCCGGGGCAGGCTCGGCAGGCTCGAGTTGCTCTTCGGGTTTGGCAATTACGTTTACATCCAGGCTCACTTGATTCGGGCCATAAAACGCCGTTATCGGGCCTTTTCGCACTCGAGATGGTATTAAGTAGCCTTTCTGGTTGATGAACCCCATCCCGTTCGAGGTTGTCCACACGACCTTGTCGAGCACAGCCGAAGGAATGATTGAACCATCAGTTTCATTATTCAAGATAAGCTGTGCACCCGCACCTACCATCAATTCTTCAGTTGGAGTTTTAATCGCAAGGTTTGGTATCTCCTCAAGGGCGACCGGATCAGCAAACACCAACATACCATTCGCCACGGTGCGCATTATACCTCCGGATGGGCTGTTCAAAACCGCGCCTCGATATGCCAGAGTGGTTGAACCACCGCCATCGAGATTGATTGCATCAACCGCTCCGAGCCGCTTCATTAGAGCGGACAGATCCGGCAGATTGATCCCTCTGCTGAGCGTTTGTCGCCCATCCACTGTTAGCATCATAAATTTACCATCGGCGGTTCTGCCCAATGCGGAGCGGGGGTGTCGCGCGGTCGAAAAAGACGAGCCTATCTTTTCATACTCAAGAGGGATATGCTCCTTACCGTTCTTGAGTATCCACGGCCTGCCGCCAACCGCTTGCTGCACCTGCGTCCAATCGACATTGTTTGTGCTTTTTATATCGAACTGGACAGTCATTTTGTCCCCTGGCTTCAAGTTTTCTTTAAGAAAATATGCCGCCGGCCCACCGGCGGACAATACCATGCCATCTTTGGGAATGGGGGTGTTGACCGAATCCGGACGGACCTCCACAACAGTGAGGTTAATCAGCTTTCCGCACTGCACCGGCAGATTTTCGGCAGTACAAACAATCTCTGTGCCTTTGTATTTGCTGCGGGTCATGGTATCGAAAATGCCGGTATACGCGATTACCTGGTTGGTTTCGCGATCTCTGTTGATTCCGTCGATTTGTCGACTGACTCCGCTTGATAGCTTCAGGTTCGCCTGCCAAATCGGGTTGTCAAACATACAGGTTCCATCGGCTAATATCGCAGCGACAGCGTGGCGAAATGACGGCTCGCTGACCAGTTCCCCGTCGATGATACACACCCCAAGCGGATCACCCGCGCGATCTGTTCCCATCGGAAAGAAGTCGGCGTTGATCCCCACCGCCGCGCCTCGCCGCGCCGTCATAGCAGCCATAGTCTCGCATCCCTTCGCAGGCTCATTTGTAAGGATCACGTCCCTGGCAATCGCTGCTTTAATTGCCACGCCTTCCGCCTTCGGGTCGACTGTAACTGCGTTTATTATAAGCTCCGAACCCGGGTCGGTGTTGATCTCCTGGTAGAGGGTCACGCCAACGGCAAGCTCCTTAGTGGTCGCTGTGGTGGCTGCAATCGCGGAGCTTGCAACTACAACCATTAAAAAGATTAACAAACAACGAATTTTAGAACGACTAAACACGGACTACCCCCTCGTGCTGCTATGGTTTTACTGCTGATTTGATTTGCGGGCAAGCATTGCATTCGGCAGCAGGGCTTTGCTGCTTATCCTGATCTCATCTAAAAGACCCTTGAATTGATCCACCAGTTTATTATCTCGCCTGGCGCAGCCGATATACCAACGCCCCTGCGAAAGCCTTGCGGGCTTTTTTGTAAGCTCGACAGTTTTGTCTAACTCCAGGCCACTTCCACTGTCGACGTATAGCTTAAGTTTGCTCCCATTACAAGCCACTGCGATATTGTACCACGTATCAGGCTTAAGGGCCTTGTCGGATAATATCTGCTGGCCGTTAAGATGGATGACCAGCCTGTTTTGATTGGTCAGAGCCATTTCCAGCGATTGCTCCCTGCTTATGAACACTTGAGGCTTCGACACATCGGCTGGCCTTATAGACGCTTCAATGGTCCAGTTGTTGTATTCTTCGGTCTCGATGGAGCTTTGCGCGGTGCGAAGGTGGCGGACAGATGCTCCCTCGGCAGGCTCTTGTGAGTTATCGTAACTACCGAGATTCAACCTGAGAGTTGCCGGAACCCGGCTCGCTGGAACAGACGCGGAACCGGCTCCCGTCGTATTAAAATCTTCACCTATAAGATGGTTTTCCTTGCCGGATGAGTCCAAAATATCTATCGATGGAAGCAGGTCTTGCTGCGGCGTGGAGTCTTCAAATCGCCAATAAGCTTGAACGTAGCTCGGCGTTTTGGGGTCAGCCATAGTCAGCTTGCCGTCGTTTTCGTAGACAGACAAAAAGACGGGATAAGGCGCTCGGCCGGAGTTCGGCTGATGCACACTGAGAACCAGCCCCATTATTGGGTGTCGAAAGATCTGGCCGTGACCTGCGAAACCGCTGTATAAAACTCCTTCATGCACCCAAGGCCCCTGCACATCGCCGCTTTTGGACTTCGCAATCGCGACAGTATAGCTCCAGTGCACCGGGTTCGGCACTATAGTATTCGTAGACCACACCATCACCAAGTCTCCGTTTGAAAGGCGCAGCATCTGCGGCCCATCCGTCAGATAGCACTTCTGACCTTTAGCGTTATGCCAAACAGCAGCAAAATTGGCGCTGCTCGCCTTAAAAAGAAGAATGTCTTCAATCGGCCTGGCAGGAGCGCTGAGGTCATCCTTGAGGCGCATTGCCCTCATCTCCCCGTCTTGTATAGAGACGTGCTCGCGGGAGTAAACCATCCACGGATCGCCGTTGTTGTCGACATACAGAGTGCCATCTAGCGAAAAATACTTCGGCCCGTTGATCGGTTTGGGACTGTGGACGCGGAAGGGGCCTCGCGGGGAGTCGGACGATAATATTTGCACGGTTCTTGCTCGACCGGGCGCTTCAAATGTTGCGAACAGGTAGTATTTGTCTTTATATTTATGAACCTCAGGCGCCCAGTATGCTCGAGTCCCCCAAAAGTCGTCAGGTTTGCGCCAGACAGGCTTTCGTTCGCTCCACATCTGCAAGGTCGGGTCTGAGGTCTCACGAACATCAAAGCCTCGTTTTCCGTCGATCGTATCACAAGTGCCATACATGTAGGCTCGTCCGATGGCATTATCATAGTAAATAAAAGGATCGCGAATAACGATATCTTGTCTTGGAACCATCGTTTGTCCTGGTAGAGACGATGCAAAGCAGAGGCAAAGCCCCAAAGCATAGAATACAAATCTCATTTTTACTTCCGCCGAGAATGATAATTATTTTGCTCCGTCGGCAGCCGCGGCATGTGCCGGACTGTCGGCGTCTTTAGACACCTCGACGGGAACTGCAAGTATGTCCCCACCCCTGCTCAATGGCTCTGTTGACAGCCATTTATTGTCTATACTGAGATCCCAAACAAGGACATATTTGCCCTCGGTTGCCGGAGTCTGAACAATAGCCGACAGTACCACAGCAGCAGCCGGACCTACCGTTGTCTTGATCGGACTCGTCACGCCATCCCACTGAACTTCATCGCCGTTGATGTTATACCAATGGTAGCCTATGCTGGATTTCTTTGCATCCCACGGCTTGATTCCAGTATTTCGCAGAACCACCTTGGCATCGATCTTCTTGTTCGGCGCCACAATCAAAGGGATGTCTGAATCCACTATTCTTTGCCCATAGTCGGCCCCCCGAATTTCTATCGCGCGATTGAGCGTAGAGGTTCCCGATTCTGAGAGTTGAATTGAGTCGCGGACAACATCGAAGCGTAGTTGATAGGTCCAGTCCGCGCCCAGAGTCGATAGTTCCAGGGTCTTTTTGGCCG
>JAAYKG010000063.1 GCA_012522555.1 Armatimonadota bacterium | reverse complement strand
CACGATTCATCCGCTCGAGTATCTCATCATCCCCAGATTGCACTGCCAGATGAATATGTTCACAGACCTTCGGCAGTCCGGCGATTGCGTCGATCAATCCATCCGATAGATCTTTGGGATGCGAAGTTGTGAAGCGAATTCGCTCAACGCCATCGACATCATTTACAGCAGACAACAGACCGGCAAAATCAATGCGATCATGCAGCGTAGCCCCGTATGAGTTGACATTCTGGCCAAGAAGTGTGATCTCCTTGCGGCCCATACGGGCAAGCTCGTTGACCTCCTGTAGAATATCGGCGACTTCGCGGCTGCGTTCTTTTCCGCGAACAAACGGGACCACGCAGTATGAGCAGAAATTATCGCAACCATACATCACCGGCACGAAACTCTTTATTGATTCGCCGTGTCTTTCTGCCCTCACAGGGACAACCAAAGCGTCGGATTGCGCACGAGGAAGATCAAGCGCGGATTTGAATCCTCTCTTGCGTTCAATGTCGCAAATCAAATCCGGCAGGCGGGATATATTAGCCGTTCCAACGACAAAATCCAGGTATGGACGATGCCTGCGAAGCTGCTCACCCTCCTTTTGGGCCATGCAACCGCACACCCCGATAATCATATCCGGGTTGGATTCTTTGATTACACGCAGTTCGCCGAGCTTACTTTTGGCTTTTTGCTCCGGCTTGGCGCGGACGCTGCAGGTGACGAGCACCGCCAAATCCGCTTCCTCCTGAATGTCAGTAGAGCTGTAGCCCATCTGCATTAGCAAGCCTGCGATCTGGTCAGCGTCGTCGTCATTCATCTGACAGCCCCAGGTGAATATAATGAACTTGCGATTTGTTGCGGTCATCGTGTTTAGACGGTTATTAGATTAGCATACCCCACCCGTTTGTGCAATCGACCGATAAGTTTTCTGACTGATAAACCGGCCGTGAAACATTGATGGGATCCTAAGGCTGAGATTTGAAAATGACAGGCGCATACTAACAGAAAAGGGGCAGCGGTTTGCCGACCGCCACCCCGGAAGATTGGTAAGGTAGAACTAAACGCCCCGCGTGGACAGCATATCCTTTTCGTCCAGTTGTCGAATGTCGATGCCCTCCATTGCTTTGCCCAGGCCCTTTGACAGCTCGGCTATAAGCTTGAAATCCATATAATTGGTGGCCGCTTGCACGATTGCCTTTGCTCGCGGCTCGGGATCGTCCGATTTAAAAATGCCTGATCCCACAAACACCGCCTCAGCGCCGAGCTGCATCATTAAGGATGCGTCCGCCGGGGTAGCTACGCCGCCCGCCGAAAAGTTCGGCACAGGCAATTTGCCGGTCTTATGGACTCCAATCACCAAATCCAACGGCGCACCAAGATTCTTAGCCTCAACCATCAGCTCATCTTCGCGCATCCCCTGGATTTTTCTCATGTGGGCCATAACTGTGCGCATATGTCGAACCGCTTCGACTATGTTGCCGGAGCCGGCCTCTCCCTTCGTGCGAATCATGGCCGCACCCTCTCCGATTCGGCGGAGAGCCTCGCCAAGGTCGCGACAACCGCACACAAATGGCACAGTGAACTTATGCTTGTCGATATGGAAGGAATCATCGGCGGGGGTCAGTACTTCGCTCTCGTCAATGAAATCCACCCCAAGAGCCTGCAGAACCTGAGCTTCTGCGAAATGACCAATTCGTGCTTTTGCCATTACAGGAATTGAGACCGCTTCCTGCATTTCGATAATTTTCAGCGGATCAGCCATTCGGGCCACGCCGCCCTCCTTGCGGATATCGGCCGGCACGCGCTCCAGGGCCATAACCGCTACCGCCCCGGCATCTTCAGCGATCTTAGCCTGGTCTGCATTGGTGACATCCATAATGACGCCGCCCTTTAGAGCTTCGGCCAAGCTGACTTTCTTCGCCCAAAGGGACTTTTCTTGTTCGTTCATAGCAGATTTCCTTCCAGTAAACGCCGGAAAAACCGGCTTAAAAATGATTCATGGAGATGGTTTTATTATATCAAAAGATTATCCGCGTGCCAAAATTCTCCCGGTTTATCCCGCCAAAGATCGAACCAGTTCTTCAAATTGCCCGACTTCTTCGGCGTTTGTCAGCACTGTGACTTCCAATCCATAGCGTCTGGTCTCCCCAACTTTCAAAAACTGTAGAGTGCCGCGCTCTCGTTCCTTTGCTCGGCCTTCTACTCTACAGTTGGCAGGTTCCAACCCCACCACATACTCCCTTGTCCCATTCATCTTCCATTGTGTAAAGGTGGGGAGTTCATTTACGTTATATTTGACACAAAATCCGAATTGCTCCCCGCCGGGCATGTTCTTGTTTACAAGCCCCGCGTATGTGAAGCCGTCTTTATCTGCTGCCATATCGTGATAATAGCAGCGCTCCTTGAAGCCTGCCGTCGGCGGATCATTGAGATAATAATGTTCTTTGTCCACCTCCGCGTCAGCGTCGCGCGGGGTCGCACTTCGCGTAGGGGCCACAAAAAAGGAACCAGCCTCGACTGCAGGCCATCCGCCGTTGATGTGATAGAGGATCATATGAGGCACACGGCGTGCGCCCTCATTTGTGACGATGTCCTCTATTGTAAAGGAGTTCTCCCCCAGCGTCGCCGAGATCTTCCGTTGGAGCAGAAGATTTTCTCCGAACAATCGGAGCTCGCGCACCTTGCCAATGGCCCACATCCGATATTCGTCGCCGTCCCATTCACCATCCACCCACACGTTTGATGCTGCTGTGTTGGAGAAACGGCCATGCAGGCCGAGCTTTTCGCCGTTGTCCTCACAAGTGGCTCCTGCGTACGTCAGGCCGCACGTAGTGACCAAGCCGCCCGGGAAGTTACGAAGCCACCCTATACCAGGCTCTTCGAATAGCGCGGGCGTGACTTCTCCTGCAGCCGATCGCCAGGCAAACGGCCTTCCGTTATGTTCGGCCAGGGTAATATCCAAACCCCTGCCCGGAACAGCCAGAAAACAAAGGCCAGACCCCGTACGGAATTCCACAGCCTCGACTCCCTCATGGGTGCCGCCTGCCAGCTTAATTTGTCTGGCTCCGCCAATCTGCGAGATATCCCCCACTCTGTCGAGCAACTCTTGTTTAGTGTATTTTTTGCCATATAACAGCGCCATAAATAATTCCTCCTCGAGAGACTCAGCAAGGCTGCTAAATCTCGAAACGGTCGAATGCGTCGTAACGAGTCTAGTGGTGGGAGAAAATGCGCTCCCCGGTAAACACCATCGCAATCCCATGCTCGTTGCAGGACTCGATGCTGTCCCAGTCTCGAACCGACCCTCCAGGCTGCACAATCGCCTTAATCCCAGCCTCCGCAGCAGCGTCCACACTGTCCCTGAACGGGAAAAACGCATCGGAGCTTAGAACCGCGCCTTCCAGGGTCTCTGTGCCTTTGAACTTCTCACGCGCTTTCGCTATCGCCTGTCGAACAGCGGCTACACGATCCTGCTGCCCGGTTCCTACCGCAAGTGTGACCCCGTTCTTCGCGATCACAACCCCATTGGACCGTACACTCAAGTTTACATACCAACTGAACAGCAAATCGTCGATCTGACGCTGAGTTGGAGTGGCTTTGATCTCAAATCGCCCGTGCTTGGCATGCTCGGTGATTGCTTTTTGGAGATCATCTCCAGATTTTACGCTAGTGAGCAGAGGCTCCGCTACCACGACCGTGCCATCCATAAGGGTCTTGATAGTCGGCATAGCGGGGTCGCCGACCCATTTCGGCAGACTCATTAAATTGGGCAATCTGATTACCCTCATCTGCTTGTTCATCTTGTAAGTCTCAGAGTCGTTGAAGACCGCCAGCGCTTCGTCGTCGAACTCAGGCGCAGCTACGACCTCAACCACACTGGTCATGATCTCCCTGGCGGTTTCGACGTCGACTTTTACATTGAAAACAGCAGTCCCGCCAAACGCGGCAATCGCATCGGCGTCTCGCGCTCGAATATAGACCGTCCTGAGGTCCTGATTGTCCACTTGCACGGCCGCGCCGCTGGGATTCAGGTGCTTCATCACCGCGCAGGCTGGTCGGCCGAAGTATTTTACAATATTCGCGCCATGATTGAGGTCTCCGTAGTTGGTTTCCGACAACCCGGATTTGCCGGATTTGAGCTGTTCCATATCACCAAATGGCATATCCGATGCGCCTTTGGGTCGATAGAAGCTCGCGCCCTGGTGGGGGTTCGTCCCGTATCGCAGATCTTCCACTTTTTCGTAGATCGTGCCCAAAATATCAATCTCTTCAGGGAAGCCACTCTCGGTTCTGGTGAAATATTTCGCTCTATAGTCAATTCCCAACTCAATCCTCCTCGGTTTTCAGGCCATAATACTATAGGTAATATGATAATCACTTGCCGATTGAATAGGCGAACTCCTTCTTACAGTCTGGCAATAGATGCGGGTATTACCGTCTTATATAATTGTTAGGAAAAATGGGATTATCGGGACACCTGTTTACTTTGACTTTTGAGATACCTGATGCTATCGTGTAACGGTGGATGGCGAGGCAGATAGATGAAAACCGTAGTTGTACTGGTCAGTCTGATTATACTTTCTAGTATATGCGCGCATGCGGCGGATTGGCAGTGGCCTGAGCAAATGACAATCGGCGGCTTTAGAATCACGGATATACGTGGTTCCGTAGGCTCTGACGGCGTTGGGAGCGCGATTGGGGGGCTTTCAATTCCGAATATCGGCTCTACCCGAGTCAACCTCACTCGCTCCGCTAGAGGTGAAATTGCAGGCGGATTGTCTTTAGACAGCCGCAGCATACGCGGCAGTTTCAAACTATCTGATCGGGGACTTCAAGGCAGCGCGACTATCGAGTGCCCGCCTCGGAGTATCGATAGCTCATCAGTCGAGATTACCCCTCGTGGAGACGCAAAAGGCTCCGGCAGAGTTGCATTGGGGCGTTTGAACGCGGCTGTAGATTTCAATGTGTCAGGTTCGTCGTGCTCTGTGGATGGTTCGGTTCCTGTCAGGGTGCAGGCCGATACGGCGGTTGCAACATATAAATTTGACGGAACAATTGCTTTAACAGGCGGAAGCGGTCGGATGTCTGGCACCGTTTCCGGCAGTGTCGAGCGTACCGGCAAGCTTACAAATCAAATCACTTCATTTAACATACCTAAAACGTCGGTAGATTTGACTAACGGGCAGTGTGCGGTCAATATAGGCGGGGTCGGCATTATTTTCACCTTGTTCTGATCAACAACGTATGCCGGAACCTGCCTGTCGGCGATGGCGTCTAATTCTATTGATGGATATCAGCTCATATGTAGCGGATTCCACTGTCCTGCGCGATTGACCGTCTATATGGTTCAGTTGTATAATCTCTCTGCAGGGCAACGCCCCGTATACGTTTGGAGGAACAGGATGATTCTTCGTCGTGCAGCGTTCGTAGTGTGCCTGCTTGTGTTGGCTTTAGGCGCGGGATTATGCGATGATGCCATAATGGGCAGATACAATTCCCAACAAATGAGCTACACGCCCGAGGTAGTTGAACTGCCGCTGATGCTCTCCTGGCAGTATACGGCTGCTAAATACAATAAAAACACGGCGTCTCCCGTCGTAGCCGGTGATTCGTGCTATTTTGCAACTGGGGACAGCGTTTACTGCGTTGATCTTTTTTCCGGTAACCTGAAATGGAGATACCCGCAGGAGCAATCCCTCACCAGCACAGTTAAAGCAACCCCGACCGTTTATGGTGAAAATCTTTATTTCGGCACGGGTGATGGCAAATTATATTGTCTGAACGCGGAATCCGGAACGTTTGAATGGTTCTTCGAGACTAGAGCTGCCCTTAGATGCCCCCCAGTCGTCGACGAAGGTATTATGTACCTTGGCTCCGATGATAACTCAATATATGCAATCGACGCCGAGACTGGCGATTCTTTGTGGCCGAAGCCATTTGCTGCACGAGATGACTTCGCTAATGGAATAGCCGTCGGCGCGGGGATGATTGTCGGATCCAGCATGGACGGTAATATATACGGGATCAACCAAAGCTCCGGCAAACTGAGATGGATTTTCAGGATGCCGAGCGCGCCCGTCAAGACGTCGCCTATTATGGCCGATAACGTTACGATTATGGCTTTGGGGAACTTCTTGTATGGCTTGACCACACGCAGTGGCCAGACGAGATGGATGGTGCAGTTGCCCTCAGATGTGACCACAACCCCCGCCACCGATGGCTCAAACGTATATGTCACCTGTCAGGATAAAAAGCTTTATTGTTATAGTATAATCGGCAGAACACCGGCACTCAAATGGACTCAGCCGGCCGATATTGGTGGGGTCTGCAGCTCAAGCCCGACAGTGGCCGGAGAACTGGTCTTTGTGACTGCTGCTAGAGGGATCATAGCCGCGTTCTCCACTTTGGATGGCTCGTTGAAGTGGCGATATATAGCCGCACCGTCGGGAATCAATTCCCCGGGGGCTACATATACCGACGCATCCACCTCGCCAATTGTCGCTAATGGCTCGCTGCTGGTGTTGACCGACGATGGGGTCCTCAACTGTTTCACCCAAACGGCTCCGGACACTACTGCGCCGGATTATTACTATTTGACCCCTGTCAATGGGGTCAGAATGTCCGGAGCGCCACCTATAAAGGTATCAGTCGCATTGTGGGATGCGGGCAGTGGAGTGGACTTCAGCAGCGCCACTTTGATGCTGGACGGTGAGAGCAAAGAGATTACCACAGATTATGTCACCAGCACGGTGTCTTTCACCACCGAAGCCGGAGATTCTAAATCTCCGGTCAAACCTCTTAAAGACGGAGTACATATTATCACGCTCACTGTGAAGGATTATGCTGGTAATCTGCTCACAAAAGAATGGAATTTCGTCGCCGACTCCAAAATGCCGCCGCCGCGTCGGATCATCAAAGAACCGACGAAGAGCACCAAGGAGCCTACCCCTGTCGATCGGTCTCGCTTCAGAAGAACGGAAGAGCAGCCGAGCGCAGAGAACCAACAGTATCAGCCGGGCGCAACCCCGCCGCCCCCGCCTCCAATGCCGCCTGGGCAGGAGTTCGGGTCTCCAGGTGCGGAGCGACCTGATTATCGCAACAGGGGCACGCGTGGACGCGGGTATATGCCATCGCCGCCGCAGTGAGCTCTTGTGACGAGATGAATGAACAAGAACTGAGAATCTGGCTTCGATTAAGCAGGCTTGAAATATCGCCAAGGGTCGCCGGCGCTCTTTTAGAGAGATTCGGCGGTCCGCAGGCGATTTTTGATGCTTCGGAAGAAGAACTCAAATCTGTTGAAAATGTAACCGACAAAGCGCTTCAAAAACTCCTTGGGCCAGAGCCGGCTGTGCTGGATCACGATCTGGCCACTATCGAACAGGAGTCGATCTCCGTCATTCCGATCCATTCGCCAAAATACCCGGCCTCCTTGACAATGATCTACGACCCTCCACCTGTTCTTTACGTTAAGGGTAATATTCTCGAATCCGATAAGCTTGCCATTGCAATTGTCGGTTCGCGTAGAGCCTCGGAATATGGCAGAAGCAAAGCCGCTCGTATAGCAAAAGATCTGGCTGCAAGAGGACTGACTATGGTGAGCGGAGGCGCAAGAGGGATCGATACGGCGGCTCACAAAGGTGCGCTTGAGGCGGGAGGGCGGACGATAGCGTTTCTTGGCTGCGGAATTGATGTTTCCTATCCTGCCGAAAACAAGAAGCTCTTTGAAGCGATGAGAGAAAGCGGCGCAGTGGTTTCGGAATTTCCGCTTGGCGCGACCCCTGAGCCGTGGCGATTCCCGCCGCGCAACAGATTGATCAGCGGCATGAGCCTGGGCGTGTTGGTCTGCCAATCCCCCGAGGCGTCCGGTGCGCTCATTACAGCGGGTTATGCCGCCGAGCAAGGCAAGGATATTTATGCAGTGCCCGGAAACATCGACGATGAGCGTAATCGTGGCTGCCACAAGTTGATTCAGGATGGCGCCTTACTGGTTCAGGAATCCAATGATATTCTTCGTGAGTTGGGGATTGACACCGAAGAACAGCAGACGCAGCGGCAAATGGCCCTTCCGATCGAAAACCTTAACGATCAGGAAAGAGATATAGCCGCCCTACTCTCTCTTGAACCGATGCCGATTGACAAGATTATCGAGAAAACCGGTTTGCCGGCGCCTATGGTGTCAGGCACATTGACGGTGCTTGAGATGAAAAATATCGTCAGACGAGTACCTGGAAACGCTTATGTGCGCGCCATATAGTTATGGCCGCCTGCCGGATTTCAGGATGGATACTATCAGCCAGATACCAAATATCGTCGCTACGATATAACCGAGAACCCCCAGCGTCGGCAGCCCAAACCACCCGTGTGAACCTTTACCGGCAGAGACCACAACGGAAGAGCCTATGATGCTTCCTGTCACAATAAGCGCGATTGAAACCCGGTTGGCAGATTGAGCGAGTGACGCCTCAACGTCCTCCAAACCTTGATGTTTGAACTCCGCCCGAAGCGTCCCTTCCACAGCTTTTCTCATCAAGCGTTCCAGTTGCTCGGGTAAAGCGAACAACAGGGTGCGAGTGGAGGAAAGAGCGCGAAAGAATTCATTGATCAGATTATCCGAACGCAGTTCGCTGCGCACAGCTCGCCCAACATAACTGCGCGCCGCCGCGGTAAAGTTGAAATCAGGGTCCAGTTGGGTGCAAATTCCGTCGATGTTGGT
>JAAYKG010000062.1 GCA_012522555.1 Armatimonadota bacterium | reverse complement strand
GGAGGTAACATATGCCGGAACCGAAAGACGGCTGTGTGACACCGGCCAAGGGGATCATCGAACCGGGGGTCCCTTCTGCTTCTGCAGGAGCATCTGCATCACCCATTAAGGAGGTCACGCAAATGCAAGCGCGTGTAGGCAAACCAGCTCCGGATTTTGAAGCTAACGCCTTTGTCGGCGCTGGCTTCCAGCCAATCAAGCTCTCAGACTACAAAGGCAAGTGGATCGTCCTGTGCTTCTATCCAGGCGATTTCACATTTGTCTGACCGACCGAATTGGCGGCGGTCGCCGCCCTTTATGATGAGTTCAAGAAGCTCGACACGGTCGTTCTAGCGATGAGCACAGACAGTCGCTTTGTGCATCGAATCTGGCAGGAAGAAGAATTGTCCAAGATGGTGCCGGGCGGAGTGCCGTTCCCTATGCTGTCGGATGCCGGCGGCAAAATCGGGACCGCATACGGCGTCTACGACGAAGAGGCCGGCGTGGACATCCGCGGAAGATTCATCATCGACCCGAACTTTGTGATTCGAGCGATGGAAGTTCTCACCCCCGAAGTCGGACGTAACCCCGAAGAACTGATCCGACAAGTCAAAGCTTTCCAACATGTCAACGCCACCGGTGAAGTGACGCCGTCTGGCTGGCAGCCTGGAGAAGTGACCCTCAACCCCACTCCGGATTTGGTGGGCAAAGTGTGGACGGTCTGGAAGCCGTAAGGTCTAGACTGCACAGGTTTTGTTAGGGGCTTGAGGACATCAAGCCCCAATCCCTATTGTCCTGCAAGTCCTTGTCAATGATGTATCTCAGGTGTGGACAGCAGCGATTCCCCTCGACGCGCCATAACCCGTTTGACTATCTCAAACCATGCAACACTCGCCACACCAAGCCCTACACAAACCGCAATCTGAGCAGCGCTGAGTTTGACGAAGCTGAATATCCGAGTTATCGGCGGCACGTAAAGTAACAACATCAAAAGCAGCACCGCCCCGCCCAGTATCCAGCGCAAAGCCTGATTTCTTGAAAATAACGTCCCAACGATGCCGCGCGACCAAGATGCATTGGTCAAAATGAGTGTAAGATTGGCAACTATCAGAGTCGTGAACGCCATAGTGCGAGAGCTCTGAATGTTGAAATCGATTTTGGCTACAATAAACACCCCGAGGCACACCAGTAGGACGATTAACCCTTGAAGCAGACTCCAGCCAATTGTCCGCCTGCCGAAGATATTCCCGTTTGAATCTCGTGGAGGGCGACTCATAATATCTCCCTCTTCCTCCTCTGCTTCAAACACAATTGAGCAGGCAGGGTCGATTATGAGTTCCATAAACACGATGTGGACCGGCAACAGGATCAGCGGCCAACCAACTATGGCGGGGATCAGCGATAGGCCGGCGATAGGTACGTGCACTGCAAAGATATATGCCATCGCTTTTTTCAGGTTGTCGAATATCCGGCGGCCGAGGCGAATGGCTGCAACTATTGAAGAGAAATCGTCATCAAGCAGCACCAATCCGGAAGCTTCACGAGCAACATCGGTCCCGTGCGCCCCCATCGCGACCCCTATATCCGAAGCTTTCAGAGCTGGAGCATCGTTGACGCCATCCCCCGTCATAGCAACAACTTCGCCCCTGCGCTTAAGCGCTTGAACGAGTCTGAGCTTCTGCTCCGGCACGACCCTCGCGAACACATCAACGTCGGCAATTCGCTCGCCCAGTTCGACATCGGTCATCTCGTTTAGTTCATCTCCGCTGATGATGTTATCCGGCGATTTCAGGCCGATTTGCGAGGCGATATTGCGCGCCGTAGCAGGGTAATCCCCAGTTATCATAACAACCCTGATTCCCGCGCCATAACATTCGGCTACGGCACATGGAACAGAATGGCGAATCGGATCGATCAGTCCCACCAGCCCCAAAAATTCAAAGTCGAAGTCATGTTGCCCGCCTGGCAAATCGGCGCGGCCAGTAAAGCTGGCTCGGGCTACTGCCAGCACACGCAGGCCATTTTTCGCCATAATTTGGATTTGATCGGCTATAGCGAGTTTTTGCTGATTATTGAAGTGACACAGACCGGCGATGGCTTCCGGCGCACCCTTTGCCGCTATAACATAGTCATCCCCTGTAGTCGATATCCACACGTGGGACATCGCCAGCAGTTCTTTTGATAGTGGGTATTGCTGGGATAATATCCAGTCTCGATGAATATGCTCGGTATCGGCCAGGCGTTGTTGTCCAAGCTGGTGAAACGCTTTTTCCATCGGATCGAATGGGTCGCGCTGGCTTGCCAAAATACCGAATTCGACGAGTTCGTGGAATTCTTCTGGCAGCGGTCCTAAATCGCTGGGGTCTATAACCAGTGATGTGTTGTGAGCGTAAAGCTGCCCAACCGACATCTGATTCAATGTTAAGGTTCCCGTCTTATCGACACATAAGACAGTTGCTGATCCCAGTATTTCAATGGCGGGCATGCGCCTGGCCAGGACTCGTTTGCGGGAGATTCTCCAGGCTCCCAAGGCGAGAAAGATCGTGAGGACAACTGGAAACTCTTCGGGCAGCATCGCCATAGCCAGCGCAACGCCCGCGAGCACCCCGTGCAGCCAATCGTTTTTTGTGACACCGTAAGCGACCGCAACAGCTACGCTCAGTAAAACGCCAAGAACAGCCAGGTTTCGCACGAGTTTGCCGATTTGCAGTTGAAGAGCCGTCTTCTCTGTTTCTATTTTCTGTAGGGAGCGGCCGATTTTTCCGAATTCGGTGTTGATGCCTGTTCTTTGTATCTCTATCAGCGCCTGGCCCTGAACGACCAGAGAGCCGGAAAATACAAATGGTTCATCATCCCCTCCTGGAATCGCATTGTCCGCAGTTCCATTCCAGTCGCATTTGCGCACAGGCGCCGATTCTCCAGTGAGAAGTGATTCGTCTATAGAAAGATTCATCGATGAGATCACGACTCCATCTGCCGGAACACGGTCACCTTCGGCGATAACCACAGAATCCCCGCGTACGACCTCTCGTCCTGCGATGCGTTGCTCCCCGCCATCTCGTATTACTCGCGCCCGTGGGCTAGACAACTCTCTCAATGCCTGCAGTGCGTTTTCAGTCTTTCGTTCCTGATGGAATGTGATGGCAATCACAACGAAAACAAAGCCAAACAGCAACAAAGCCTCTTTCAGATCGCCTAAGAGAAGATAAATCACTGAACCGGCCACCAACAACAAAAACATCGGTTCGCGCAGTACCTCGATTGCAATTGCAAACATACCGCGAGGTTTGGCTGATGGCAATTCGTTTGGCCCATCTTGTTTGAATCTGCTGTTGGCTTCATCTTGAGGCAAGCCCTTAACGTCTCGTATGTTAAAACTATTCATGCTCTATGATATCCCTAATGGGAGGATTTGCTCGCTGCGTGGCAGGAAACACTGTTTCTGATGTGCAAAGTATTATTGTTTATACCAGCACTTATCTGTATTCTCCTTCAAAGTGGTAATAGGCTTGTTGTGAGCACGTCATAGATATGAGCTTTCGGATTCTCTGATTTCGGAGGGAGATGTTTTGACCGCAAGAATGAATAATTCAAAAAAAGGTTTGTTATTGGTAGTCGTGTTGGTGGCGATCGTGTTATTGCCGGGCATGGCTCTTCGCTGGGCCATTGCGCAAAGCGTGAAAAACAAAGCCCCCGAGATGATCGGGCCAGCTCGCAACTACTCGGTGAAGGTCAAAGCCGGGCTGTTCGATATAATTCAGGGCAAGATTCCAAGCCTTGTTATTCGCGGTAAAGACGTCAGGCCATCGACAGGTGTCGCAATCGACCGACTTGATGTCGAGCTAAAGGGGATCAGATTTAAGCCCGACCAGACTATCACAGATGTACAATCGACTGACTTCATCGCGTCGGTGAGCGAGACGAGTCTCAGCGATTTTCTGAATACTCACCGACCGGATATGAAGAATGCTAAAGTTTCGATGGAAGATGGGATTCTACTGCTCTCAGCCAGCCCGAAAATTATGGCGACCAGAACTCCAGTCGCCCTCCAATGCACCCTGAAAATCGTCGACAACATCAGACTGAACCTGGAAGTAAATCGACTCATCGCCAGAGGAGTCAAGGTTCCGGGATTCGTGCGAGGTAAGCTGCAGCACGAGCTAAATCCGGTCTTTGACGCGCAGCAAATCGGGCTTGATGCGAGACTCAACACTGTGGGCATAGCTAACGGCGCGATAACGCTTACCGGCAACGCCGATGTCCGGTCGGCTCTGATCCGTTAGGGCGGATTTGGGATGCATCTATTTGAACTGCAGGCCATTTTCCATCTTGTCGAACGCCGCTTTATAAACCCCAAACGAGCCGCCGGACACACGCTCAACGATGACGATCCGTGTCGGGGAATCGACCCCAATCACTTTGGTTGAGGCAGTTGAGTATTGATATGCATCGTGTCCTGCGACTTTTGTCGCCCCTTGTCCAGATACTTTACTTCCCGGCAAAAAAGTTTCTAAAGCGGCATCCGCTATTGTTTTCGCGTCACTGGCGGACGGGTTTGGGGGGTGTATTTCGAATTTCGCCTTTCCGTCGGTGAGGATGGCTGACATTGCGCCAGAACGCATATCAATCCCCCATTTTTCGGGATAAGTCACGATAACCGAGCCGAAGACTGTAAGAGTCTTTTCAGAGCCTAGCGCCTGCGAGCTTGCGGCAGCTTGGGATGCGGGCGCCGGTTCGACTGGTGTGGCGTCGACTGCAGGCTGCTCAGCAGACGCAGGTGCATCCATAGGCGGCAGACCCGTGGAATCAGCAGTCGCCTGGTTCTGAGGCGGTGGTAAGGGCGCCTCGACACCTTTGCCGGCGAAAAAATTGCTGTAAACCACTCCGCCAACTGCAATCACTATCACCACAATCAAGACAACCGCAACCAGAGTCTGCTTTTCTTTCAGCGGACCACTATTCATATCAAGCTTCATAAGCCATCTTATCCTTGTGAAAAGTTCTAATATATGCTATCAGTGAACGTTCAACTCCGCAATAGGCGGCATTGAAAGTCGATTTGGGAGAAGCATAATCTCCTAACCCATTATTTTTTGGATTTGGGTCATTGTTCTATCAACTAGCTCTTCTATTTGCGGCTGCATGAATCCTTGAACTGATGTATCCAATTTTCCACCCAACGGACTGATCCATTTGTCTGGGAGCTTTCGCGCACCCAGAGCCGCCCCGATGATGCTGCCCGCAGTTGCGCCATTGCAATCTGTGTCCATTCCCTGCATCACAGAATAGCAGAGTACTTTCTCGAAGTCCGGCCAGCCATATAACAGCGCCAGGAGCACAATGGCGTGATTATTATTGGTGTGAACCCAGTTGTACTTGCCATAGTAGGTCTCACACATCTTCTCAAACGCCGCTTCCCAGTTCGAGCACTCATTGCGCCATTTCAAGCAATCCGAGATAGTCTCGGCAAGCCTGCACTTCGCCGGAATCTCTCTGGCCCCGGCATCTATTATCTCATAAATGTCGTCTGTAATGAGCACGTGATCTACAGCCAGTGCCGCACTTATCATCGCCGCGCACATCATTTCGCCATATATCCCATTCTTGATGTGAGACAACGCGGCATCTCGCCAGGCAAACTCAGCCGCCAATTCTGGGTTTCCCGGCGCACAATAGCCCCAAAAATCCGCCCGGATCTGTGCCCCAATCCACTCGCGATATGGGTTCAAATACATTGGCACTTCTCCGAGCGGCAGATCGTTGGCCAGGTTCAAATAGGCTTGTTTTTCGGCGGTGCAAACGTGATGATACGGCAGGTTCGACAGCCAAGCATGTCCGACATCAGCCGTCGTGAACGCAGGGCCTTTTTGTTCCATAATTTTGAGGCCCATCACTGTATAGTTGGTATCGTCGTCAGACAGCGCGTGATCCCATTTGCCTCGCGCGGCATAGCGGATAACGCGGCCTTTCAGATCGTCCGGCATGTTATCCGACTGATCGGGAACATAATTCGACAGAGGATACTCTCCCGCCGCTTGTAGATATTGCTTTATCAGGTCGCGCGACCATCCCTCGACGGGCTTGCCCAACATACATCCGGCAATCCGTCCAAGCCAGGCGCCGTGGATGCGGTCGCGCAGGTTGTCATCTAGCTTCACAGACCAATGCTTGCTTGTATTCGGTTTTGCAGCTTTGATGCCTGCCAGGTGCGATGGTTCTACATACGGAAAATCGGGTTTAATCGGAAGCCTGCGCATTTCATAATAAATCTCCATCAGATGGGAGTCGT
>JAAYKG010000005.1 GCA_012522555.1 Armatimonadota bacterium | reverse complement strand
TTACCCAGACTGCGACGACTCCCATAATTGCGGCTACAACCCTGGCGCTTAAGTATAGGTCGGTAAACTCGGCAGGCAAGCCGAACGCCGTCGTGAAGCCGAGCGCGAGAGCTACAAGATAAATATATAGAGAAGGGTAGTTATAAAGAGCCGGCAGCCCGGTTACCAGCGCCGACCCGGCTGCACCCAAGATGAGAAATTCGTCGGGATGATAAGAATATGTGTGTGCAGCGTTTGGCAGCCCCCACCTCAACCCCCAAAAGCGGAGAGCAACAGCCAAAGCAAGGATACCTAATAACGACAACCTCTCAATCCATTTAGATCGGTCCGGCATTACAGGCTCCTCGATGGGTTGTAGTGCAGCGTTGCAATAGGATTTTCAAGCCACCCTCGCAAGTTCCAGAGCCAGTTCAAAACCCTCTCCCAGCACCTTAAGAAACGCTTCTACTACGTCCGGATCATATTTAATCCCTGCTCCGGCGCGTATTTCCTCCATTGCTCGGTGGGGCGCCATCGGATGCATGTGGTATGGCCGCTGGGAGATCATCGCGTCATAATCCGAGGTCACAGCGAGAATCCGGCTGCCCAGGGGTATCTGCTCGCCTCGCAAATTGTCCGGATAGCCTGAACCATCCCAACATTCGTGATGATGGCGCACATAATCCGCCGTATCCGTCAAAAACGGCACCGCCGCAACCATATTGGCTCCCAACACCGTATGCGACTTCACGACCTCCCATTCCGATCTGGTCAGTGGGCTGGTCTTAGCGAGGACGGCCTGTGGGATGACGGATTTGCCTATGTCCCGCAGTAGCGCAGCGTATTCGATTCGCTCCAGCTCGCGTCCTTTTATTTCCATTATCTGAGCGACCGCGACGGTAAGCTCTGCGATGCGTTTGGCGTGGCCGACCGTGCCGGAGTCCTTGGTCTCAACCGCCGCCGCCAGAGCCGTGATCGATTTCACATAAGCTCGCTTCATCTTTGCCGGCAGCATAACCCTCGACACATACATGCCCAGGCCCGACATCGACAGCGCAGCTATCGAAACCGCTGTTACCCCTGGGTTGAATACTTCAGGCAACATCCGAATGCACCTCTTCTCGCTCTATCATATCAAGAAACGCACTGACGACTGCAGGGTGAAATTGCGTTCCACTGCCGCGTCGAAGCTCATCTATCGCACCTTGGAGCGTCCTGGGGACCCGGTATGTTCGGCGCTTATTTGCTCCGCACATAGGGCATTGTGTGGGACGGTAGCCGTTCATCGGAGTGTATCCGCAAGAATCGCAAACCCACTCAAGGGATAGCTCTCTATCATCAGTCATAGCATCAAAGCAATCCGCCACCGCAATAATCGAAGCCTCGATTGGGATCTCCAAGTCGCCATTTGATTCCGGATAACCACGCCCATCGTGCCATTTGTGGTGATAGCGAATCCAGTCGGCGATATCCTCCACGAAATTGAGGTGGCTGATGATCTCCGCCCCTTTGTCCGGATGCTCTTTTATCAACTCCCATTCATCGGGTTCGAGTGTGGAAGTCTTGTTTAGAATCTCTTCGCTCACCCCGATTTTGCCGATGTCATGCAGCAATCCCGCCATCGATATATAGTTTATACTCTCGTTAGAAAGTCGCAGTTTTCGGGCGAGTTTTTCCGCCAGGTTGGCCACCCGTTTGAGATGGCCTCTGGTGTATGGGTGGTAGTGTTGCATACACGTTGCAAGGGTTGTGATTGTATCGAGATAGGCGGATTGCTCGGCGATTTTCTGATAATAATAGTCCCGCAGTGCAATGAGCGGCAGGCTGGTCAATACAAACGCCCACGCACCAAGAGGGACATACAAATAGGCCAGCATCAGTGACACAAAAACGAGGAGGATTTGAGAAGGAATGAGAGGGAGTTCGGTCTCGAGAATCGCAGCGTTTACTTGTTTGATCCGGCCCCACAATCCCCCCGCTGTAGGGTGTTTTTCATATAGCACGAAGGCCGCCGCGCTTTGCACAACATCCATAATAACGGCAGTGGCCGCCAAAGCGATAAAAGGAAGAATGAAGCCGGATAAAATGTCCTCAGGAAGCCCAGCAATCAAAAACCGCCCGCCCACCGCGTGGTAGACAATGGAAGCCAGGCCGATGGATAACACCAAAGAACAAGGGCAACCAAGAACCTTTTCCCAAATGCAGCCCTCAATGCTCGGGTTCAATCTCCGCTCCCAGCATTTGCTGATCCGTTTTAACCAGCGAAGCATAGGGTTACCTGCGGGGCCGTTGGAGTTGGTGTCGATTCGCCGCATAGATATAAAACCGACCAGCCCCACAAGATCGGCGAGTATCGAACTCATCAGACAGAGTGCGATAGCCAGCGGCGGACCAACCACGCAAGCGGCAGCCCAATAGATCGGGGCGCTCGGCGTGATCTGTATCCGATTCTCGTCATCAAGTCCCTTCGTGAACAGTTCAGCCAAAAAACCGGCGGCAAAAAACCAGATAGTTGACGCGAACGGTATCGTTCCGACTCGAAACACCATCCATGTGATCCAAGTCAGTAACCCCGCAAGGACAACTAATGTCCATCGGAACACCCTATATGCTATAGGCGCGGTTTGCATAGCACATCACTCAATCGAGGGTCGCTACAATCAGCCACCGCGAACAAGCGCGCCAAAGGATTCATCCGGAACCGCTCCGCAAAATAACGTGCGGAGGCCAATGGCGCCACAGCCTGCCCACTATGACCGTTAATCCCAAATCCACGATATTCAGATATCAGTTAGTCTAACGGATACTCGCATTAAGATCATCTGCCAAAATCTTTTTGACGCGATCTAAAACACTGTTCACTTCCTCATCAGTCAAGGTCTTTTCGTGAGAGCGAAAGACCATCGAGATCGTCAGGCTGGCCTTCCTTGGGCCAATCTGTTCACCTTTATAGACGTCCAACAATTCAACGGACTCAATAAACCCTTTGCCTGACTCCGTGATAATACTTTCAAGCCGCTCGTATTTTACATCATCCGACACCACCACGGCTATGTGCCGATGAAGCGCAGGATATTTCGGAAGAGCTTTATATTTCAAAACCTCCGGAGCATAGCGCATAAGCGCCCCGAAATCCAGTTCGTAGACCTGCGCTCGCCCCTTCAGGTCAAAAGCTTCAGCGAAAGCAGGCGAAGCTTCGCCAATTATACCGATCCGCACTCCGCCAACCAGGACATTCGCACTTCTCGTCGGGTGCAGAACCGGGTCCGCAGCCGAGACGAACTCGACATCAGTAATTCCGAGCGCATCGAGAAGACTCTCGACAACTCCTTTGCATAAGAAAAAATCCGATTCCAACGCTTCGACGGGGCGGCTCCACGCGCTGCGCCACATGTTTCCTGCCACAGCGCCCGCTATCATCAGCTTCTCGTCATAACCGCCTTCGGGGGTTCGGAAGTATATCTTTCCTAATTCAAAAATACAGATGTCGCTGCAGCCGTAGGCTTGATTTCGCTCGATCACCCCAAGTAGATTCGGCGTCAGCATCGCACGCATGGAGTCTATATCTTCGGTCAATGGATTATGCAGGCGAATCATCAGATCACCGCGCCCGGCCAACTCCGTCATATCGCTGTCGACGAGGCTGTGGGTGAGGACTTCCTGACCACCGCACGACATAAGTATGCCCCGTACCTTGTCCTTGAACAGCCCTTCGGGGCTGTCTGCACCTTGCTTGTGGGATTGAGGCAGGGTGAGCGGCAGGTTTTCGTAGCCCGATGCGCGCCCGATCTCCTCGATTATGTCTATCTCCGCAGTTATATCGGGCCGGAACGTCGGAACTATGCTAACCAGGACTCCATCTTCCAGTGTCGTCTTAATTTGCAGGCCGTTAAGATGTCGGAGCATAACTTCGGGGGTCAGATCAATCCCGAGGATAGCGTTGGCTCTTTGCGGCCGGGTCTTAATCCGCCAAGGCTCGACCGGCGCAGGTCGCGCATCCACTACCCCTTCTGCGACCTCGCCTCCGGCCAAGTCTCGCAGAAGCTCGGCTGCTCGCAGCGCGGCGATAAGCGTTATCGACGGATCGACCCCTCGCTCAAACCTATATGAAGATTCAGTCACCAACCCCAGGCGTTTGGAGGTTCGACGAATGCTTGTGCCCGCAAAATTAGCCGACTCAATCAGAATATCGCGGGTATTTGCGCTGATCTCAGAGTCTAATCCACCCATTATTCCCGCGATTGCCACCGGGCGATCACCGTCGGCAATCACCAGCATATCCTGCGTCAGTTCGCGCGCACTGCCGTCAAGTGAGGTGATCTTCTCCCCCGCTCTAGCCTTGCGTACAATAATGCGGCCGTCGTGCAAAAGATGAAGATCAAAAGCGTGCAGAGGCTGGCCCAGTTCGAGCATTACGTAGTTGGTGATATCAACAATATTGTTGATCGGGCGCATACCGGCGGCAATCAGCCTGGTTTGCATCCAATCCGGCGAATGTTCTATTTTCACGCCCCGAACAACTACTCCAACATAGCGCCCGCACAACTCGGGGTCTTCGATGTCGATAGATATATGTTCGGAGGTCGATGGTTTGGCACCCTCAACCGCCGGCTCCGGCCATCGAACAGCTTTGCCGACAGGGGGCGCGGTCTCTCTGGCCACCCCAAGCACGGACAGCCAATCCCCACGGTTCGGAGTGACTTTTACGTCGAAGACTATCTCATCAGCGACTTGGGCTATTTCTTCAACCTCAAGGCCCGCCATTGTGAGCTTATCCGCAAGCACCTGCGGCGGGCAATCGAAGTCGATCAATTCTCTTAACCAACCAATCGGCAGTTTCATAACCTATAATTGCCTCAGAAATCTCAGGTCGTTATCCAAAAACAGGCGCAAATCGTCGATGCCGTGCTGAACCATCGGCATGCGCTCTATACCAAAGCCGAATGCAAACCCGGTATATTCCTCCGAGTCGATTCCCGCTCCTTCAAGCACGTTGGGATGGATCATTCCCGCTCCGGCCAATTCCAGCCAGCCGCTACCCTTGCACACGTTGCACCCTTTGCCTGCACAAATCGAGCACGTGACCGCGACTTCAGCGCCGGGTTCTACAAACGGAAAAAAGTCCGGTCTGAAGCGCACATTGGTGTCCGGCCCAAACATCTCGACGGCAAATTGATACAGCGTGCCTTTGAGATCCGCCATCGTAATCCCATGATCGACACAGAAGCAATCGACCTGGTGGAATGTGTGGCCGTGAGTAGCGTCGACCGCTTCCACTCGATAGCACTTGCCCATCGTGCAGACCATAATCGGCGGCTTTCGCTTCTCCATTTGCCTGTGTTGATACGCCGTGGTGTGGGTGCGCAGGAGTCGGTCTTCGGTGACATAGAAGCTCATCTGTTCATCGATAGCGGGATGGTCCAAAGGGTAGTTCAGAGCTTCGAAATTGTAGTGATACGACTCGACTTCCGGGCTTTCTACGATGTCGTAACCCAGCCTGATGAAGATATCTTTGATCCTGCTGAGGGTCTGAGCGAGGATATGCGGCCTGCCTATTTGATAGAAGCGGCCCGGCATTGTGACATCCAGCGCCTCGCCGGCGAGTCTGGCGTCTGTCTCACCCCCCGCAATAGCCTCCCTGCGAGCCCGGATTGCGGCTTGGATTTCCTCTTTGAGATCATTAACCGCCTGGCCGAAACCTTTGCGCTGCTCGGGCACCAGAGAACCGATCTTTCTCAGTTGCAGTGTCAGCGCACCTTTTCGTCCGAGGTATTGCGTGTCTATCGCGTCGAGTTCGGAGGATTTTGCGGCATCAGCCACGCGGGCAATAGCCTCTCTTCCCAGTTCCTCAAGATTATCGCTTTCGCTCATCAATTACAGGCCTCTTATGACACCAGCGCCCAATTGCATACGATCTGAACCACTTTCGATCCTGCTGCGATAGGATTCGACTGTGCTTTGATCTTAGGCTATTGGACGCTGGGCGAAATTATCTATAGTCTGCCCTTTTGGGGCAAGGGTTCTACGCGGTCGCTAATTGGTTCTTCGCCTGCTCTACGAGAGCGGCAAACCCCTGTGCGTCTGCGATCGCCATATCCGCAAGCACCTTCCTATCCAGGTCTACTCCGGCTTTTTTCAAGGCCTCGATAAACCTGCCATAAGGCATCCCGCAGGCACGACAACCCGCGCTGATCCGCGTGATCCACAGTCGACGGAAGTCACGTTTTTTGTTTCTTCTGTCTCTGTAGGCATAGTTACCCGACTTCATTACCGCTTCTTTAGCGGTTTTGAAGAGCCGGCTCTTGCCGCCCCAATAACCGCTGGCGGCTTTAAGGACTTTATGATGACGTTTATGCGTCATTGTCCCACGTTTAACGCGTGGCATCTATACTATATCTCCCTTGCTATCGAAATCGAGGCATCGGTATCCCGGCCGCCTCGGTGCAGTGATGACAGAGCCTATTTCAGGCCGGGCACCAGTTTTTGTATTACTCTCTTTTCGCCGGAAGTCACCCCGGATTTCATCGACAGTCTTCGTTTAGCGGCGGCCGACTTTTTCATTTTCAGGTGGTTCATACCCGTGTTGCCACGACGTATCTTCCCACCGCCGGTCACTTCGAAGCGCTTCGCGGCTGTCTTATTTGTTTTCAGTTTCGGCACTATCAGTTACCTCGTTATATTACTCCTGCAAAGGAGCCTTACTGTCTACTTTTCCTTCTCGGTAATGGGAGCCAGGATCATAGTCATCGTCCTGCCCTCCATCGACGCGGACTTCTCCACAGTCGCCACATTTTCTTCCTTGGCAATTTCAGCCATCCGGTTCAGCGATTCCCTGGCGAACTCCGGATGGGTGAACTCTCTGCTGCGGAAAATCACTGTCACCTTAACTTTGTGTCCCTCTTTAAGGAACTTGAGAGCGTTGCGCAATTTGAACTGAAAATCGTGCTCATCAGTCCCTGGTCGCATTCGGATGCCCTTAACTTCGGTCATCCGCTGTTTCTTCTGCGCCTCTCTCTCGCGCTTTCCGAGCTCGTACTTATATTTCCCGTAGTCCATAATTCGACATACAGGAGGATTGGCAGTCGGAGAGACTTCTATGACATCCAGTCCACGCTGCTTAGCCATGTCCAGCGCCTCGCGAAATGGAATTATGCCAACTTGCACTCCGTTCTCGTCAATCAGTCGGACTTCGCGCGCCCGAATGCGCTCATTTACCCTGAGGTCTTTGGCTATTTGTATATCACCTCTGATGAGATTGGTCGATCAAACGAGCATCCGCCCGCCCTACCGACAAGACGGTAGTAAGTATATCGGAAAGACTACGCGTCTGTCAACTCCTTTTTAAGTTGCCTGATCAAATCGCCCACACTAACCGCTCCCAGGTCGCCTTTCGAGCGAGATCTTACGGCAACCGCGCCGGCTTCTTGCTCCCGATCCCCGACTACCAGCATATATGGGATCTTGTGAAGCTGCGCCTCCCGAATCTTATAGCCGGTCTTCTCGTTTCTGTCGTCGACTTCAACGCGCAAACCCTCAACGCGCAGATCATCAGCGACCTTATTTGCATATTCGACATGGCGATCGGCGATGGGAATAACTAAACCCTGCACCGGCGCCAGCCACAACGGGAACGCCCCGGCGTAGTGCTCGATCAACACCCCCATAAACCGCTCCATCGAGCCGAGCAGCGCCCTATGGATCATAATCGGCCTGTGGTGTGCATTGTCCTGACCTACATAAGTCAAGTCGAACCGCTCAGGCTCGTTAAAGTCCACCTGAATGGTGCTGCACTGCCATACCCTGCCTATGGCATCTTTGATTTTCACATCGATTTTAGGGCCATAAAACGCCCCTCCGCCTTCGTCGATCTGATAAGCCAGCCCCTGCTCATCAAGGGCCGCGCGAAGGGCTTCGGTGGCCTGCTCCCAAACATCATCCTCCCCAACCGAGTGCTCAGGTCGAGTGGACAGATATATTTCATAATCCGCAAATCCGAAACGCCGCAGCATGCTTAACACGAACTCCAAGACTCGCTTGGTCTCAGAGTCGAGTTGATCGCGAGAGCACATAATATGCGCGTCGTCCTGGGTGAATCCGCGCACCCTCATCAAACCGTGCAGGACTCCTGATCGCTCGTAGCGATAGACCGTTCCAAGCTCAGCCCATCTTATCGGCAGTTCGCGATAGCTGCGCACGCGCGATTTGTAGATAAGCAGGTGGAACGGGCAGTTCATAGGCTTGATAAGATACGGAACCTCATCAACTTCCATCGGCTGATACATATTTTCGTTGAAGAAATCGAGATGGCCGCTGGTGCGCCAAAGATCCTGACGTGCGATATGCGGAGTCACCACAAGCTCGTAGCCGTTTTTGAGGTGTTCAGCTCTCCAGTGATCCTCAATCAGCGTGCGAATCAGCGCCCCTTTAGGATGCCAGAATACCAGCCCCGGGCCGGCTGCTTCCTGCAGCGAAAATAAATCAAGCTCACGCCCCAGCTTTCTGTGATCGCGTTTCTCGGCTTCCTCGAGCATTTTGAGATAGTCGTCCAATTCTTGCTTGCTCGCGAAGGCGGTTCCGTAAATGCGCTGAAGCATTGCATTTCGCTCGTCGCCCCGCCAATATGCGCCGGAGCTTTTCAAGAGCTTATACGCCTTTATCTCACCGGCGTTGTCGATATGAGGGCCGCGGCACAGATCCACAAAATCGCCTTCCTCATAAATGCTAATTACCTCGTCTTCCGGCAGGTCGTTTATAAGCTCGATTTTGTATGGCTCATCCGCAAAAAGCGCAAGGGCTTCGTCGCGAGTTATTTCTTTGCGCACAAACGAATTGGCGGCCTTTATGACGTTGGCCATCTCCGCTGTGATCTTGTCGAGGTCTTCTGGAGTAAAAGGCTGATCCACGTCAAAATCGTAGTAAAACCCTTCCTCAATCGAAGGCCCGATCGCCACTCGCGCACTCGGATACAGATTCTTCACCGCATGCGCCATCACGTGGGCGGTGCTGTGTCTCAGGGCATGTAAATCGTAGTTTGCCATACTGACTCCTTAATATACGCCGAATAGACCAGTTAGTCCCGACCGTATCCCTCCGGGTGTGCGCTGTGCCAATTCCAAGCGCTTTGCACGATGGTCTCCAATTCGGGATAATTCGGTTTCCAGCCAAGTTCCTCGCTGATCTTTTGCGCACTCGCCACCAGGACCGCGGGATCGCCAGGTCTGCGATCGGATGGGATCGCATTTACGGATTTGCCGGATACTTTTTCCACCATTTTGACCACTTCCATCACCGAATAACCGCTGCTGTTGCCGAGGTTATAGGCGGTTGTGGATTTGCCCCGGCGCAAGGCGTCAAGGCCGAGCAAGTGCGCCTGGGCCAGGTCGGCGACGTGAATATAGTCCCTTATACACGTTCCATCCGGCGTCGGCCAGTCTGTGCCGAAAATATTGACCTGAGGACGCTGGCCAAGCGCAACCTGAATTATCAGGGGAATCAAGTGGTGTTCCGGGGTATGGTCCTCGCCGATAAGCCCGGACGGGTCGGCGCCGGATGCATTGAAATATCTTAACGAGATCGACCGCAGACCATACGCATGCTCATATTCCTTGAGGATATGCTCGAGCATGAGCTTGGAACGGCCGTAAGGATTAGTGGGATTCTGAGGGTGATCCTCAGTAATTAGCGCATTTGTCGACTCTCCGAACGTGGCCGCGCTTGAGGAGAAGATCATCATCTTTATATCGAACTCCAACATCGCCTGAAGCATCGCCAGGCTTTTGGAGATATTATTTAGATAATACTTCTGCGGATCCGCAACCGATTCTCCAACCGCCGCAAACGCCGCAAAATGCATAACAGAATCTATTTTGTTTTCCGAAAAAATCTGACGAAGGAGCTTTTGATCCCCGATATCACCTATGACGACTTCACTGCCGCTAGCGGCCTGTTTGTGACCGAAAATGAGATTATCCAGACATATAACCTGCTCGCCACGATCGACTAATTGCTTTACTGCGTGGCTGCCGACATAGCC
>JAAYKG010000061.1 GCA_012522555.1 Armatimonadota bacterium | reverse complement strand
CATTATGATTCCCCTCAGAGATGCGCACGATAACCGTCGCGCGGCTGTTCTCTCATTAATCGATTGTTGACCCACAATCTGAGCCTATTCTACCTCCCAACGCGGCCGGCAGTCAAATACTATACCCACGAGGTCTACCACTCGAACACGTCGTCCGGTGCCTTGCCGAGGTTTGGTGCGTGCCAATCCGCTTGCAACTCCTGTGGTGTGAAGCTGGTGGTTATACCCAAACACCTCATCCCGGCAGCCTTTGCCGCGACTGTCCCGTTTACAGCATCTTCGCAGACAAGGCAATAATCCGGACTCATCGACATTCGCTTCGCAGCTTCCAAAAATATCTCAGGATCCGGTTTTTTATTAACAACGTCAGAACCAGTGACAAGAGCGTCGAACATTGCAGGAGTGAAACCCATCTCTCTGAGGTTGATCTCAACCTTGATCCTGTCGGCCGCGCTTGCCACGGCCAGCTTCAGGCCTCTGTTTCTGGCCTTGTCGATGAACTCGCGAACCCCACACAGCGGCTGCAAATTACCCTGCACCAATTCGTCGTATAGCTGATAGGTTCTCGTTTTGTCGCGCTCAAGATCAAGCTTGAAATTGTATAGATCGGCTACCCCGCCGATGAAACGCTCTTCGCCAGCCCCGGTAAATGGCAGAAAATCTTCATGTTGAACTGTCAGACCACGCTCACCGAACATCCTAACGGCAGCCTCGCGAATGAAAGGCTCCGAATCAATAAGAACCCCATCCATATCGAAAATTACAGCTTTGATCATTGCTCCACTCCAAATCTCACCTTCAGTGTTTTAGTCTGCCCACCTCGAAGAACCGGAACCGAATCGCTGTTCTCCCAGCCCGGCTCGTCGAGATAACAAAATGCCCCCAAGCCGCGCGTCCAAGGCTCGATGCAGACAAAGTCCGACCCATCCGGCGAAAATACAGTCAGATGCTCGAAGTTATCGTCAAAATCGACATGAACCCTGCGTCCGGCGATTTGGTCGATCAGAGACATTCGATTCCCAACGGTTCCCGCAAACACATGATCGTAGTATACCTCCGGCTTTAGTTTCAACACCTGGCCCGCCGACTCGGATTCCCCATTGAACAACACCGTTGCGGGGTTGGTTTTCAGCCACTCGGTCACCGGCAGATGAACCTCGACACCATCACGCCGAGGATTGGATATCCGGAAATACGGATGATGGCCGAATGCCACCGGCGCTGCTTTCTCACCGCGGTTTGTTATGGTCGTCTCGAACTCAATCCCATCAGCAGTGAGCGTAAAGCGCTGAGTATATGCTACATCGAACGGATAGTTCTGCTCACGAACTTCGTCGGGCACTTCGAGTTGATAGGTCGCAGATATGCGATCCGGCTGTTCCTCCAGCGCGATCCTGCTAAATGCGCTCAGAAAAAGGATCCCATGGGACGGCATATAATACGTCTTGTCGGAGCCGTATATCTTATACTCGCCAAATACCGCTGGCTCTACGTTCAAGTCCCACGTTCTGCCTATAGCCGGAAACAAAAGCGGGCTGCCCCCTCCGCTCGCTTTAGTTGCTTGCTGCGGCAATTCCGGCGGACAAAACATCAGTTCCTCGCCTTTGACGGACCAGGAAATGACATTGCATCCCCACCCGACCGCAATCGAGCACGATGCGCCATCAGCGAGTTGATATCGGTCGATCATTTCACACACCCCGTTTAGCTCATCAGTTCGCGGCTATTGTACAACAAAATCCCGTTGACAGGAACCGCCCGTCCATCTAACATTGGTATAACAACCTCAGGGGAGAATTAAATGAAAACGATCGCCTTTCCGGATGAGCGGCTTAAAGTGCACGGTTTGCACTGGTTTGAAGAGGATAAACCGGTGGTGCGCAGGCTTCCGCAGCGGCTCAAGGGGACTTTTCGAGAAGTGGTCTGGACCCTGGCGCAGTCCCCGGCAGGCGGCCGAATTCGTTTCTCCACTGATTCATTGGTGATCGGCGTCCGAGCGACCGTGCCGGATAACGATGTGATGCATCACATTACGAAAATCGGGCAAAGCGGTTTTGATATATATGTCGATGGTTATTTTGCGGGCAGCGTTTCACCTAACGCCCAGGGCAAAATCTCAAATGACTGGAACTGGACGGTCGGAACCGACAAGCAGTTTCGCAATATCGAGATATCCATGCCGCTGTATAAACCCGTGACAATAGAATCGATAGTGCTCGATGACGACGCAATCATCAAGGAACCCCGGCCGTATAGGGTCTCCAAGCCGATAGTCTATTACGGCACCAGTATAACCCAGGGCGGCTGCGCCTCTACCCCCGGCACCAGCTACCAATCGTTCATCAGCCGCTGGCTGGATGCCGATTTCGTCAATCTCGGCTTCTCCGGCAACGGATTCGGCGAGCCTGAACTTGCGGCGGCGATCAGTGAAATCGACGCATCTTGTTTTGTGGTGGATTTTTGGGCGAATGTCGGTGGGGACGATTATGGAAAGAAACTGCCCGGTTTCGTCGGCCCGATTAAAGAGAACTACCCGGAGACGCCGATTGTAGTTGTACAGCCGTTCTTTTTCGCCAGTGATCGCCTTGATTGCAGCAGACACGAGACCATGCGCAGGGATTCGGAGGCGTTCGTCAAACGACTCAGCGAACAGGGTGATAAAAACATCCATTTGCTGGACGGATACAAAATGATCTCCAAAGAAGAGACATTCGGCCTCGTGGACGGGGTGCATCCGAACTCGCTGGGGTTTTATTTTATGGCAAAGGGGATGGCTCCGCTGCTGAAAAGCGTGCTTGGCTTGTAGTTGGTGTGTTATAATCCAACCGATGGAGCATCCGGTGTTATGCGGACCAATCGTTTGATAATTCAGTTGCTGTTCATGCTGCTGTGGTTTTTGCCGGCGGTGTGCGCCATAGCCGCTCCGAGTATGCGCGGCTATACGGGTCTGGTCGTCATCCCAACAGCAAGGGCGCTGGATATCGGGGAGTATGACTTCGGGGTTATGACCGAGGACAAAGGCATTTCACACGCCAACGACATCTTCGTAACATATAGCCCAAAGCAAAACCTTGAGGTCGGCGTCAACGCATATCAATCCCCCAGCGACGACAAGCGCAGGTTGCTGCTGAACGCTAAGTATATGCTGGCGGATGAGACCCAGGAAGCTGCAGGCGTTGCGGTCGGCTTGATCGACTTCACCAATGAAATCGACGCGTCCGCTTATGTTGTGGCTACTAAATCCATAGTCAGGCGGGCCAGGCTCTTCAAAAACATTCGCGGCGGAATAAGCGGCCACGCGGGATTCGGGATCGGCGAAATCGATGCGCTTTTTGTAGGGCTATCCGCTTATGCAGGCAACAGAGTGATGTTTTCCATTGAATATGACTCGCGCAACGTCAATCTCGGGTTCCGGTTTACTCCCGTCAAGGGGCTGCGACTGCATACTGCCGTGCTGGGATCAGGCGATGGAGATCATATCGGCCTAGGGGTGTCGTATACCAGGAAGTATTAAAATCAACCAGCCAGAGCCGAATGCGACGCAGCCTCCACCTGGTCGACTTTGTAGTCGGCTGCGATATTACCATCCTCCATCGCCACAATCCTTTGGGCTTTGCAGGCTAATCTATCGTCGTGAGTCACCAGCATAAAAGCGATTCCCAATTCACGGTTCAACTCAGTCAACAGTTCAAATACCAATGCACCGTTTTGGCTGTCAAGGTTGCCGGTCGGCTCGTCGGCCAGAATCAGCTTGGGCCTGTTGGCCAAAGCTCGAACGATAGCAACGCGCTGCTGTTGGCCGCCGGATAGCTCTGCGGGTTTGCTTTTGAACTTCCCGCCGAGTCCGACACGGTCAAGTAGTTCTTTGACCCATTTTCTATCGTCTTTGGAGACACGCCGGCGTATCCACAGCGGCATCATCGCGTTTTCCAACACATTGAACTCCGCCAACAGGTAGTGGAACTGAAAAACAAAGCCGATAGTATCCCCCCGCAGACGCGCAAGACCCGAGTCATCGAGTGTGGAGGTCTCCGTACCGTCGATATAAATCGCACCCGCGCTTGGTCTGTCCAAAGCGCCTACCAGGTTCAGGAGAGTGCTTTTGCCGGAACCGGAAGCCCCGACAATGGCGATAAATTCCCCCTGGTCGATGCGAAAGTCTACCCCTCTCAGCGCCCAGGTCTTAATTTCGTCTCCATAGCTCTTCGATAGTTCAACAGCTTCAACGATTGGTGTCATTTATCCTTGCCTGATAGCCTCCACGGGGTCTAATTTTGCCGCTCTATGGGCGGGGATGATGCTGGCCACAAGTCCCATAGCAAGAGCGACTACCGAAGCCAGCAGCACATAGTTAAGATCGAACTGCATCGGAATGATCGTCGCCTGCTTACCACCAAACATTTGGCCGGGGATCTTCAAGCTCGTTACAAGAAAACATAATCCGGAGCCGATCCCGGAGCCGAGCAGCGCCCCACCCAATCCAACGCCCAAACCTTCGAGTATAAACACGCGCCTGATCTGCTTGCAGGTGGCGCCCATACTCTTGAGTATCCCGATGTCTTTGGATTTCTGAACGACAAAGACTATCATCACGCTGGCCACGCCGAACGCCGAAGCCATTAGAGTCATGCCCTGGATGATAGCGGCCGCGGTATTTTGCATTCGCATCGTGTCCAGAAATGAGACGTTGCTCTCCATCCAACTGGTAACGGTAAGCGTGGTGATACCGCGGATATGGTTTGCAATGGCGTTGGCATCATACATCTCAGCGGAGCGTATATGTATGTTCGTGACATCTTTGCCGAGCTTGAACATCGCCTGGGCTGCCTCGAGGCCCATATAGACGGCGGTTTCGTTGATCTGCTCAATCCCCATATCGAAAATCGCCGCAACCCTGAACGATTCGGTCACCCCGAGGTTTGAGGTGACACGCAGCCTATTGCCTACTTTCACTCCAAGGTCATCAGCCATTTTCGTTCCGATGGCGATATTTTGAGCGTCGACTTTCGTGAAATCGCCCTCGACGATCCTGTTTTTCAACGATATAACCCGAATCTGCTCATCCGGAATCACCCCGATCACCCTCGCACCTACGGTCATGGCGCCTCGCGTCACCAGCCCATCACCTTCGACAGCGGGGGCGACCACCCGAACGCCGGGAATCGCGGCAATTGCTGCCTGCATACGCTCCCATTCACCGATGCGCTTGCTTCGAGTCGTCATTTTTTCAAGGGTGCTCATTGACGGTTTGTCGGTTATGCGCCACAAAGGCTTGGCATTGGGGGATGCAGCCTGTACGCTGATATGAGGGATTGAGCCGACGACGTCCTCGACAAGCCCGATCTGAAGCCCGTTAATCAGGGATGACAGGAATACAACCAGCAGCACCCCGACTGCTACCGCGCCGACTGTGAGTTCCGTCTGCCCGTGGCTTTTGATTAGATGCCGCCATGCGATTTTGAGTTCAAATCCGCGCATTTACTGGATCACCGCTACGTCGCCCGCCTCGACCCCGGCGGCGTTTCGAGCTACGTGCATCCCTTCACGCAGAGCGCCGTTCACTGCAACCCCATTGGGGCCGACCGCTCCCGTCGTTACCTCAACAGGAGTCGCCTTGTCGTTGTCTATCACGAATACCACAGATTTCCCCTCGTGTCGCGTGACTGAGTCCGCGGGTATCACGAGCCGCTTTGCCTTAGGAGCGGTGATTATGTTCACATCAACAGTCAGATCCGTGCGCAGCCATTCGACGCTGCCTTCCGGGCGAAGTTTAATTTTAATAGTGCCTCTGTCGGCATCGACTTTTGAGCCAAGATCATAGAGATAGGCATTAAAAGTGCGGCCCGGGTAGGCGTCTGAGCTAATCACGGCTTTTTGATACATTCGCAGCACCTTCAAGTTGGCTTCGTCGGTCTCGACTTCGATCACCGGCCGGGAGATCTGCTCAAAAACAACCAGCTTTTGTCCAGGGGAGATTGATTGCCCCTGTTCCACCGGCAGATCGGCGACCACGCCGCTGAATGGGGCACGCAATTCGCACTTGGATATGAGATCAATTGCGCGTCTATACTCCGCTTTGGCCTCGTCGAGCTTTGCTTTCGCAGCGTTAATATCTTCGCGGCGAGGGTTTGAGAGGATAGTATTAAGCCCCTCTGAGGCTGATTTTACGCTCGTGGAGCGTGCCGCGATTGCTTCTGAGAGCGCGGCTTCGGCTTCCGCAACCTCGGCGGGACGACTTCCGGCCTTGAGCATAGATATTCTCTGCTCTTGAGCGTTAGCGCTGGCGCGGGCCGTATCCACCGAGGTTTGAGCGTCATCCAAGCTGCTGGCCGCCAGCGCGCCTTGTTTGACGAGGCTGCTGGTGCGTTTTAGGTCTGATTCCGCCTTGTTAAGCAGCGCTTTGAGCCGCTGCAGCTCGGCTTGGGCCTCGGCAATCTCTTGAGATCGCGCACCCGATCGAAGATTACGCAACCGGGCTTGTGCTCCGACAACTCTGGCATCCCCCACCGATCGGGCATGTTCGACCTCGGCGCGGGCTTTGGCAACTTCGGAGCGAAGAGGCGGGCGGCTTGCTCTCGCCAATTCCGCCTGTGCGCTTGCCACTGCCGCCATTGCCGCATCCGCGCCTGCGATCAGCTCGGATTTGTCCAGCATCAACAATACTTGTCCGGCTCGAACTTCATAGCCGTTCTTAACGTTGACCTGACGGACAATGCCGGATATGTCCAGCCCTAAGTCGACTGATTTTTCGCCTCTCACGCGGCCTGACGCACTCAAAGTTTCCTGGGTTTCGACAGCTTGGACCGTCGTTACCTGCACTTTGGCGGGTGCGCTGACATATAAATACGTCCCTACTCCGACGGCTGCTATCATCGCCGCCCATATCATTCGTCCGATGTTACTGCGGATAAACCTTAGACTAAATTTAACAATCAAATTGAGTGTGCGAAAATGCGTTATGGAGCCTGTGTTCTGCTCTATCGTATAAACGTCCCCCATTTTCAGTCGTTGATGAGCCTTCGCCGCCTGGGCCATCGTATAGAATACGGGATTCACATGCGTTAAAGTTGCATCAAGAGGTGATTTATGCTTATAATAGAGAGGCTCTCCGGGGTCGTCCAATGGCAGGACAACGGCCTTTGGCGCCGTTGATCGGGGTTCGAATCCCTGCCCCGGAACCAGATTGCGCCTCGTCTATTTGGCGGGGCGCTTTGTTTTATTTATGGTTGATCGATTCGACGTTCCGGCAGGCATCCAGACAAACAACAACCACAGCGGCATCATCTTGAAGCTCTCCACCCGAGTGGCTTATTGCCGCCTCGAGCAGACCTGAGGCAGTCTCATCAGGGGACAGAGTCTTACTGCTTTCGAGAAATTGAATCATTCCTTTCTTTTCGAAGAACCTATCTATACCTGCTCGCGCTTCGGTGATGCCGTCGGTGACCAGCACTATAGTATCGTTTTCCGACAACTGCACTTCTCCCTGGTCGTATTCGCTCATATCCCAAACCCCCAGCGGCAGCCCACCCACGGGAAGCTCTTCAATTTCACCTGTCGAATGACACAGCAACGGCGGCTCATGGCCGGCGCTGGCGTAGTGTATCTCTCCGGTCGCCGTATCTATGACCGCGAAAAACGCCGTCAACATACCGGCCTCGTTGTCCATGTCCATATCCATGCACAGGGCTTGATTCGCACGATTCAGCACGCGAGCAGGGCTTGATTCGATGACCGCGTAGCTCCGAATGGCGTATCTGGCTGCGGCGACTCGGATAGCCGCGGCAAGACCCTTGCCCGCCACATCACCTATGAGCACTCCGATTTTGTTGTTTCCCAGATCGAATACATCATAAAAATCGCCCCCTACCTCTGCTTCACGAAGTGCAGGTTGATATCGCACTCCGATACTGAAGTTGCCAATTTTGGCGGGGACGTGTGGGGGAATCAGAGCCTGCTGCAGCATATCGGCGATATGGTGTTCTCGCTTGTAAATCTCCTCCCGCCGACGTTCATATTCCAGTTGATCGGCAATATCATGAAGAGACAGGGTGCCGCCAAGGATTTTACCTCTGCCGTCTCTAACCGGAGACCCGCTGATGCTGACTGCAACCTCGCCCCACGCCGACACAATCTTATATCGTTCAGAGTTGGTCTCCACTCCCTGCAGCACCCGACGCGATGGATAATCTTCAACTGCAACCGGATCGCCATCCAACGTAAATATGCCCCATTCCGTCAACTTCGCGCCCACCACTTTATCTGAATGGATACCGATCAATTTGTTGAAGGCCTCGTTGGCCATCAGTATGTTGAAGTCCCCATCAAACAAAACAACGCCATCATATATGCTGGAGATGAACGATTCGAGCTGTGCTGCGCGGCACTGTGATTCCTCCCTTGCCTCTTGAGCTGCATATTCCGCCCGCCTTCGCTGCGTGACGTCTCGCGAGACCCCTAACACCTCTACCGCGCCAGTCAATTCATTGACATAATACCTTGTAACCGCTTCCATAATTATAACCGAGCGATCGCGACATATTAAATGCATGTAGTCCGTGTAGTAGCCCTGATCAGACGCATTTGCGAGCAAAGTTTGTGCACGCTGTTCTATTATCGTCTTCAATGATTCAGTCGTCTCCGACCTCATCAGTTGTTGCAAAGGCAAGCGAAGCGCTTCCTCGACAGTGTATCCACATAGTCGCTCGACGGATTGGCTGATATAGCGCAAGCAGGAAGATTCAGCATCCAATATCCACACAACATCCAGCATATTGCCCGTCAAAAACTTGTAGTGTCGTTCACTTTGAGCCAGTGATTCCAAAAGCAATTCGCGTTCTTTGGCCGTTCTAGCCCGCTCTTCACGCAGACGAATCGCCGACACCCCATATCCAAGATCCTCCGAAAGATTCGACAGCAGCTCGATCTCGCCGTCGGTGAATGCGTAAGGAGCCCTGCTGTTTATCGACATTACACCTATAACTTTACCAT
The DNA here is from genome assembly GCA_012522555.1 of Armatimonadota bacterium. Classification (GTDB taxonomy): domain Bacteria; phylum Armatimonadota; class UBA5829; order UBA5829; family UBA5829; genus DTKD01. The sequence continues at coordinate 6,444 of JAAYKG010000061.1, read as the reverse complement.
CCACAAACAGAGGCAGAGCGATCGAGGATGAGTATCCTCGGACTTTTGCGGCTTCACGCCACGGCTCGAAGCGAGGATCCTCGAGCAAGTTCCTGCACACATCCGGCTTACCGGTGCGAATGGCGACACCACACGGCCCTTGACCACGCGTGGTGTCCGCCCAAGTGATGTTAAGACTTTGAAGATAGTTGTGGTCAAAACCTGAATCCGCGACCGGAACGACAGATTTACCCTCGTCGTTTTGAACATAACCAATCCACACCATTTTATGTCCCCAATATTTGACGACTATTTTGCAAACTTCGTTTAGATAGGAGGTTTCGTCTTTGGCGTGCATCATTGCGCGACTGCTGTCGATGTGAGCTTTAAGGGTGCGGTTCAGTTGCTGCAGGGCCAATTCTGCTTGTTTGAAAGATGAGCTTTCGACCCTTATCCACTTGCCGTCACGCTTCATAAGCGCATATTCGTGATTGGATACCACATCAGCGACTTCACCAGCGCCACACTTATCGATCGAATAGGTACACGCAGCAATCATACGATACGCGCCAATGGTGGTATTTACAGCCTCTTCGTAAGCTCGAAAATCCGACCAGTTATCCTGTTCAAGCCAGAACGTATTACCGGATAACCGAAGGCCTTCCAACCCTTTGGCCAGAGCTGAATTCAGCTTGTTTATCCAGCCGTTCATTATTCGCTGCCCGTCGATGACTCCATCGATTTTATACCACTGATCGTAGGGCAGAATCTCCATTTGGCCCGATCGCAGATAATCATCCAGGTCCGGCACATATTTGCGCAGCGCTTCGGCGGCTTCATCGACATCGAGTGGTTCTGAGGTGACCCACATGCAGAATTCATTTGCCCACAATCCGGCGGCAAAATACGGAACCAGCATCTCTACTAAATCTTGCCTGGTCTCGTAGAACTGGCAGAAGTGCGTCCCCCACGGAACATCTCCGACAATTTCTATGCCGGTTTTGCGAAGCTCCGCTTCGTCGTCCGTTTTTGACGCAAATCGAGCACTCGGGTTCTTCTTCGAATCGTCAATGGTATCTGAAGTTGGCCTGTCGTGAGCCATAGAATCACCACCTGTCGCGATTGAAGCCATTTCGATGTGTGGTTATTGTAGCATATTTTTCTTGTCCTTGCTTGCTAATCTTTGGCAAAGGTAATAAGAATCAGCTCTATTGGATATTCGCTTTACGATTGAACGTCGGACAACGGGGACGGGGATTCCTTGCGGCGGAGTATTCGAGCTAATTTTTGCAGCAGACGCGATCTATTTGCGAGTGCATTTCTTCGCAAGGCCAGCATCTCAAGCTCAAGGTCGGCCTTTTGGATTTCCTCGGTAAGAACCTCAAGCATCGCTTGAACCGCCTCAGATGAGGGGCAAGATCCTTGATCTTTTTTGACGCGTGCGTATTCATAAACAATGCGGAGGGCAGGTTCGACACCAACGTCGTAGGTCGAGGGCTTCGAATCGACCAATTTTTCGACAGACTCGACCCGCTGGATCGGCGCGGCTGATTCAATTGACAGAGAAGCACGGCCCTCCGAAGCATTATTGACCACGCACGACAAGTTCATATCTTCACAGTTGCTCAAAGTCTACCTCCGATAGCCAAACATAATTATCAGTCGTTTCGCCTGCCGCCTGTAGGGACTAACAACCCGACCACGGCGCCAAAAATCACGCATCCCCAAAGTACGAGGCTGCTTGCATATAACATCAGCATGTTTGGAACAAAAAACCCCATTATCACAAACACCATGACAATCCAGATCAAAACCCCGTAAACGCCACCCACACAGCATGCCCAGACCCTTCCCACTCTGCCGACCAGAGTCGATATGATTACTCCATATATTCCTCCCAACGCCATCCCTCCAAGAAACCACATCGCCAGGCCGAGCGGCAGCGTGTAGAAATGATCGCCGTAAATGTTGAAAGCCAAATACTTGATCGGAAGCAGCGCATCTCCGTTCTGCCGTGTATACGTCCAACTCAAGAAAAGCAAAGACAAAGCCGCCGCCACAAAACCCGCCTTGATTCCGGCCACTGTTGAACCGTTAAGCACTGGTTTTGGCCTTGGCAAAAGAAATTCTTCAATTTTACTGTCGAGCCTGCCCGGTCGTCCTTCGTTAGCCCTCATAGCCTTTTCCCCGGGCTGCAGCGCAATCGTACGAACTATTTAATCAATACCCATATATTTCGTCATAATAAGCGCACGTTTCGGTCGTATTCAGGCAAGGGTATCCCGAAAATATTCGTGCGCACCCTTAGGTCGGGAGGCGGCTATGAAGTGTGATAAAGCAATATTCCGGCTGATTATATGCATTGTTGTGCTGCACTCGACGTGTCTGCATGCTGCGGATGCGCCTCTCAATGAAGAGGTGAAAGTGGGGCAAGATTACGCAGCGCAACTCGACCGGCAAGTAACGTTTCTCCAAGACACAACCGTCAGCGAGAGGGTGAATCGCATCGGGCAGGCGTTGGCAAAAATCGCCAACGATGTCGAAATCAATGCAAACTACGGTTCTTCAAACATCGTGCACTTTGACTACACATTCAAAGTCATTGATGACAATGATGTGAATGCATTCTCGCTTCCCGGCGGCTATATCTACGTCAACTCCGGGCTTATGGACATAGTGGAATCCGATGACGAACTAGCCGGGGTGCTTGCGCACGAAATCGCCCATTCCTGCCATCATCACGGTATGCAGTTAGTCCGCAAACAACTTTCCATCAACAAAATAGTGGCCCTGGTAACACTTGTGGGACTTTTAGCAAACGTAAAAGGCCAGGACCTTCACAACCTGTTATATGGGGCGCAGTTATTGAAGACTGCGAAGATGAGTGGCCACACTATGCAGGCTGAAAAGGACGCCGACCGCACTGCGATTGCATATCTCGCCAGGTCTAAATATAACCCTGCCGGGATGTTATCTTTTATGAAAAAACTCGATGATCTCAACGATGCCAACCCCTCTGCATCGCCAGGAATTTATAAAGACCACCCTTCGCCATATCGCCGCGTCGCCGCTATAACCAAAGCTATGAAAGAAGAAGGCATACAGATCGATTTGAGCGAAACTCGGCAGTGCTGCGCAAAAACCGTTCCCGCCGAGGGTGATGACAGCCTCTACAGCGTGGTAATAGGTAAAAAAGTGGTGTTTGTCGCGGCTGAGATCGACAACGGAGAGTTGTCGTCCAAATCACGCTGCGACGCTCTGACATCAGCGATCAACTCGATGATCGATCGAGGTCTCACCGACAAGGATATAGCCATCGGCCCGGATTGGAGCACGATTAACCTCGACGGCGCCCAGATTCTGAAGATAGAATCCGCAGACGCTATAATGATGGGCCAGAGCGAATCCGCGCTTGTAAGGCAAATTCAGGATGCTCTGCGATATGCCGTCTGGGCCGAATGGCTTCATAATCGCTGCCCGGTCGTCCAAAATAGTTTGAATGAAGAACTAGATTGACTGGCGGGGCGCCGGCCTGACACGAATATTATTGATCACGGTGCGGACGCCGTGCGCACCTTTAGCAATGCGCACGGCACTGATCTTCTGATCCGTGCTGTCGCACCACCCGACCAGGAACAAATCTCCTTCCGTAACAGTTACGTCGATGGTTTGCCCGCTGGTGTCCTGATCTTCGCTGAGCCTCGACCGGACAATATCGGTTATGGCCTTATCTCTTAACTTATGCATGGCTTAACCTCCAGAGGCCGTACACACGAAGAATCGCGTGCGCGAGCACAACTATTAAATTATTCCCACACGGAGATATTTGAAAACTTAACCCAAAGCTATCGGGGCTATCTGGGGTGTTTTTCGGCTTCTTTAATTGTCTGACGGAAGCTGGGATTGCGTATCTCGAACTTGCCGCTGCCAAGAACCACCAGCCTGCTATTCGGCATATCTTTTCTTATCTTATGCCTGCCACATTCCAGCATCACCTGATCATCGGTGGCATTTGGATTGTATATGTAGCTGGGAGCATCGCCGACGGACTTATCCAGCGGACAGCGAAGAACGGAGGGGTCTTTTAGGTATTGTTTGGCAAGGCCTTCCAGTTTTTGGGGCCGATTTCCGGTAACGTCTTCATATCGCGAAATAGCAGCCGACAGTTCTTGGAGGTTGTATTTGAATACTCCCATCGCCTGCACACTCGGCATACGCGAAAAATAGGTCAATACCCCAAGAAACAAGGCCATTACGAGGAGGCACGCAACCAGGCAGCCTTTCAGCGGCAGGCTGCATCCGACCGGATTAGGATTGTCATTGTTGATCGCCATAACCTGCTCACAATATAATATATCTGGAGGTTTGCGTCAACGCAGTTGGCCGGCGGAATACGTTGACACATAGCATGAACCGACGTAACATAATGCCATCTTGTTTGGGTTGTCGCTCTCGGAGCAGGTTTATGAACGAAAAAATTGAGATTCGATCCTATCGGCCTGATGATATCGACAACGTGGTGGAGGTGCTCAATAGAAACTTGACCGCTGACCCCATCACAACAGAGGCCTTCCAGCGTAAGGTGCTGCTGGATCAGAATTACGATACACGCGGGTCGTTGGTGGCGTGCAGAGGATCTGAGATTGTGGGTTATTTGCTGGGGATGACTCGCAGGTTTCCGCTGGAGGATGCGGCCGCGGACTTTGACAGATCGTGGATATCACTGCTGTGTGTGGATGCGCCTTATCGCAGGAGAAAAATTGCGACCAAGCTGCTTGCGCAGGTTGAGAGCTACTTCAAGGCTCGGGATTGTAAAGCTACATTTATATCAGGATATGCTCCGAACTATTTTATGCCGGGCGTTGATCCGGTGGCGTACCCGGCGGCGTTGGAGTGTTTTAGCAGCGTCGGGTTCAATGAGGTATACCGACCTTTGTCGATGGATGCAGATTTGCTCAAGTTGACCACCCCGGAGTGGGTCCCGGCGAAAGAGCGGGGGCTGGTGGAAGCTGGGGTAAAGTTTGAAGCCTACCGGCCGGAGCTGATACTGCCGCTTTTGGATTTTATGAAAGCCGAGTTTCCAGGAGACTGGCAAAGATTTCTGCGCGACGCGATGACAAGGATCACCACCGGTGAATATCATCGCACTAATTTGTGGATCGCACACACCGATGGCAAAGCGCTCGGCTTCGCCATGCACGATAATAATTGCAGATTTGGGCCGTTCGGCGTGGCTTCGAAAGAGCGCGGCCGGGGATTGGGAGTGGTCCTGTTGTTGCGGATCCTGTACAGCATGAAGGCGAAGGGCCTGCATAATGCCTGGTTTTTGTGGACCGACGAAGCTGCCGCACGGGTCTACGATGTGGGCGGATTCAAAGAATCGCGGCGATTTGCCTATATGAAAAAGGCCCTGTAGACCGGTGCCGCTCACATAATATGTGATGATGGCAGGTTTGGATCGCAGCATTTGTGTCAATAAATACTATGACAGTGATCTGTGATAAACAGAGTGGCGAAAAGTAGGACAACAGCAGAATTGATTTTACACCTGTGGGCATCAAAGAGCTGGCAAGGTGATGACATAAGCAGAAAGCTGCGCAGGCCCTGAGTAATTTATATTCAGGGCCTGTTTTTAACTCTATTGACCGGGCATATCATCGCCGTACGGGTGCTGTTCGCCGCGCTGACCTCTGTCGTGAGAGGGCCGAACGGGCGCTCTTGGCTGTGTTGTGGTCGTTACAGGAGCGTTGACTTTGGGATTGGCAACGTTGATTGGAGGCTGGATGGGTTTAGCTGGTTCGACGGGTCGGGCGAACATCCAGTATCCCAAAAAGATCAGCGCAATAGCCGCCGCCACTATGATAATCGCTGATAGTTTTCTATCTCGTTTGCGCTCGGCTGCCTTACGATCCTTTTCTTGATCTGCAGCTTTGCGCTGTTTGACTTCCTTAGCCGCCTCTTCGACATCTTTCAGAAAGCCTTTGGATACCTTCTCTAAGTCGGAGTCCAGATCCAATCTATTATTATCGGACATTCCACGAACCTCTCATCGAGACCATTCAAATCTACTAATAATTCTACCCCAGTTGCATCCGCAAACTCAAGGCATTTAATCCGCTTGTTGGGGCTTGCGCTCTAAATCAACGCTGCCCCTCGCACTAACCATCTTCCAGGGAAAGAAGCGCTCCCCAGTCCATTTGTTTGACGATTTGACCTGGCGGGAAGTTCTCCAAGCAGGCTCAATGCACAAATAGACATTGTGTGGAAAACAGATCTCGCCCTCACCCTAACCCTCTCCCCCAGGAGAGGGGACAGGTGCGCTCACCCTGGCCCTCTGCCCCAAGCGAGGGATTACAAGCCCTCACCCTAATTGTCCTGCCCCTATGACGAGGGCCCCAGTTACTCCCTCTCCCTTGAGGGAGAGAGAGGGGGTGAGGGGGTGAGCCAGGCAAGTCGGGCGGGGTG
>JAAYKG010000060.1 GCA_012522555.1 Armatimonadota bacterium | reverse complement strand
GCGGATCTTCGAGCATTCGCCGCAGCCAGGCCTGCACGCGATCCGACATTGTTTTGCCTTGGCGGCGGCTTATTGTATCGAGATAGGCGGACTCGATTAACCGTCTATTCAAATCGGTGAGCTGCTCTTGGGAGGGGCGCTGTCGGACGGATTGCTTGACATCCGACGGCAGCAGAATTCTGGCAAATCTGTCGCTTTGATAGAGTGAATCATCCTGCAATATCCGATTCAGCTCGCCGACCAGCAGGACTCTGATATCCGGAGCCAGTTGAGCGGCCTGTTGATCGTCGTCTATCAGCTTGCGTGTTTTGTCCCTGACCTCCGAATATATGAAACCCGACAGAGGGTGGTTATCGCGCTCCAATTTTTCAGCGAGTGCGGTCGGGTTTGAAATATCCCCATCCTGAAGCTGCCACGCGCCAAGAGCCTGGGACATCCCTATCCTCACTCCGAAACACGCAGCGCCCATCAGCGCAGCCGCAACCAAAGATAATCCGATTGTTCGGATCATTTTGGCTCCGTCAAGTCCGCGTAGTCTCTTTCGCAACACCCAACTCATGCCGACGAAGTGCAGGGTGATGCCTATCGTGGTCGCCAGCGCGATACCCGGCGCGCCCATAGACTTCATAAGGATCACATTGAGCGGGATAAATATGACGGTCGATACGGTGCCGATGACTACGGGGGTAAGTGTATCCTGCAAAGCGAAGAACCCAGGAGCCACTATTCTTTGGCCCGCCCAGGCGAAGATCCCTACGGAATACCATATCAACAATAACGCGACCGGCGCTACGCTGGAGGGTTTGAATTCTCCCCCCATATATATCGCCCGCACCAAAGGATCAGCCATCACCACCATAAAAGCTGTCGCGGGCAGGCTTTCCACCATAATTCCGCGGAGACCGTAACTGACCCCGCTGCGCATATCGCTGAGCGCGTTTTTTGCTGCATAAGCCGACAGCATCGGCAGAATGGCAGTCCCGGCTGCCTGAGCGAAACTGCCGAGTGGGACCTGCATGAGGCGGTTGGCGAAGTTGAGGTCTGCCGGAGCGCTTGCCGACACGAAACTCGCGAACCATCTGTTGACTATAACGTCGATCTGCGGCAGCCCCAGGCCGAATATTACCGGCAGGGCGAGCTTGGCCACTCGCACAACCCCAGGGTGGCGCAGGTTCAGGCTGGGATAAAACGAATATCCCTCCTTGCGCATACAATAAAACGTGTAAACCACATTGCCGACAAAAGCTCCGACCAGGGTTCCAAATGCAAGCCCGGCGATGTTGAACCATTTGGCTAGCGCTACTGCGCCGAAAATGATGCCGAGGTTATAGATAACAGGCCCAGCCGCTCGTGCGGCGAACTTCTGACGCGATTCCAATGTCGCGCTCATCAGCCCACCCAGGAAGAAAAACAACTGGCAGGGCAAGATGATGCGAGTCAGCAGCACGGTGAGCGGAACCAGTTCGGGATATCTGGTAACAAATCCCGGCACCGCGAGGATGCTGACCAACGGCTTGGCATAAACCCAGAAAATGACGACCGCCGCGAGCAGCACCAGGCCCATAAAGCAAGCGATGATACTGGAAACTTCCCATGCCTCACGCTTTTTGCCGGTCTCGAAGCGTTTTGTGAACTCAGGAATAAACGCGCTCGACAGCGCACCGCTGGACAAAAAGAAGTAGAGCAGATCCGGAAGGTTAAACGCGGCATAATATGCGCTGACAACCCCTGTGGATCCAAACTGCCGGGCTATCAGCATCTCGCGAACCAACCCCAACAGCCGGCTCGCGAGAACCGCCACCAGCATCAGACCCGCCGCTCTCTTGAAGTGCTTATGTGATGTCATCGTCAACCTAGTATAAGAACCGGATTACCCTTGCGTCAACTCCAATGGTACGATAAGTGCATCAATATTATACATAAGCGTAGTTTCCTCTATTGTTGTTCCGATATTGGAATGATGTGCAAAGCCCGCGATCAGTCGCGGGCGATTTTTTTATGTCTGTGCAAGCTTAATTAATTCCATCTTTTGGCTGAAGGAAATAACACCCCGAATTGAGAAGCAGCTATATTAGAACTCGGGCGCGTCAGCGTCGAGAGCTTCCGATGAAAGGGCATGATAATGCAAGCTCCTGCTGTATCCGTGATCATTCCTGCCCATAAAGCTCCACATTTTGTGAACCAGGCTGTTGATAGCGTGCTGGGCCAAACTTTCGATGATTATGAAATCATAATCGTTGACGATTGCTCCGGGCCGGAATATACGGCTCAGTATAACATCGTTGATAAGGTCAAACTAATTTGTCAAACACAAAAAACCTGTGCGTCTGCGGTTAGAAACGTGGGCATTCGTGCCTCTAAAGGCAAATACCTTGCTTTTCTCGATCAGGATGATATATGGCTGCCGAACTTTTTGGCGTCGCAGGTGTGTTCACTCGAAGAAAACCCACAGGCCGGACTGGTGTTTTGCCATTACAAAGCCGTCGATGAATCACTTCGGCCTATCGGAGGAGAAACCAAACCACGAAAACACATCCGCAGCGCGTTAAATCGGCTTTGCAGGGGGTGTTTTATCAGGACCCCATCATGTATTTTAACGCGGCGCGATGCTGTTGTCGAATGCGGGATGTTTGATGAATCGATCGTCGGTGCGGGGGATTGGGATTTCTATCTGAGCATGGCCAAACACCGCAGCTTCATCGCCAGGCCCGATCGGTTGACGCTATATCGAATGCATCCGGATCAGATGCACAAGCGCACCCAGACTATGCGCAAAGCCACTCTCAGGGTCATGGACAAGACTCTTAGCTGGGCGTTAGAAGAACGGCCCGGCTTGGTAAACTGTGTCCGGCGTAACTATAGTCGCATGCTCAGAAAAATCGCTATCAGCAAAGCCGGTTCCGAAAAAGATACGCAAGGAGCCAGAGATACTATTCGCCGCGCGATCAATATGTGGCCCTATTCTCCACAGAATTACTTTGCGCTGATCGGAATATGGTCAAGCTGATATAACACTAAGGACTCTAATGCAGATAAGCTTATTTAGACCACGAATCAAAGAGGAAGCCATAGCCGCCGCCGGCGATGTGCTGAGGTCGGGTTGGATTGGACTTGGGCCAAAGACACTGGAATTCGAGGGCAGATTCGCCGATTATGTCGGCTCGCCACATTGCGTCGGGTTAAATTCCTGCACAGCCGCGCTGCATCTTGCTCTTAAGGTGCTGAATATCCCGGCGGGAAAAGAAATCATAACGACCCCGGTCACATTCGTTTCGACCAACCACGTTATCTTATACGAGCAGCTCAAGCCGATCTTTGCCGACATCGAGCCTATGACAGGCAATATTGACGTGGAGTCGATTAAGGAAAAAATAACACCTCAGACGGGGGCGATTATAGCTATGCACTACGGCGGCTATCCCTGCGATCTGGATGCGTTATATACTTTGGCGGCCGAGCATAATATTCCGGTTGTAGAAGATTGCGCACATGCTTGCGGCGCGGAATATAAAGGGCATAAAATAGGCGGCATCGGCGATGTTCATGCCTTTTCTTTTCATGCGGTCAAAAATCTGCCGATGGGAGACGGTGGCGCTCTTACCGTCCGATCCGAACACTTCGACGCTCGCCTGCGCCGTTTGCGGTGGCTGGGAATCGACAAGGATACCTATCTTCGCAGCGAGGGCGCCAGCGGAAAAACCTATCAATGGGATTATCAAGTCGCGGAGGTCGGGTTCAAGTATCACATGACCGATATTGAGGCGGCTATCGGTATAGTCCAGTTGGACTGCCTGGAAAACGACAATAATCGGCGCAGGCAAATAGCTGATATGTATAGCTCCCGGCTAGCCGATGTCCCTGGATTACAATTATTGGAATATCAACCGGATCGCTTGAGCGCGCGGCATCTGTGCTGTATCCTGGCCGAAGACAGGGACGGGTTGGTCGATAAGCTACGGGAAAATGGTGTCGGCGTTGGGGTTCACTACCGAAGAAATGATCTGTACCCTATGTATGAAAAAGGGATTCTGCCAAATGCCGAGTGGTTCTCGTCGAGAGTGATGTCACTTCCGCTGCATCTCGATCTCACTGATGAAGAGATCGTCTATATCTGCGAGCTTATTCGAGGGGGTTGGTAGGTGAATCGGAGAATTTTGATTCTTGGGAACCGCACCCTCGCCGAAGAGTTGGCCGATATGATCTCGGAGGTCCCTGGTTGTGAGGTCGCGGGTTTCGTCGAAAACCTCGATCCAACGCTGTGCGAGAAGCAGCTTTGCGGGCTGCCTGTATATTGGTTGGACGATATCGCGCAATTCAAAGACACACATCTATGTGTGTGCGGTATAGCCACCACCCATAGAAAGATATATGTTGAACAAGCGCAAGCCTTGGGGATGAGTTTCACCACTATTATTCATCCCACGGCGCGGGTGTCTTGCGACGCTGTGTTGGGGGCTGGGTGCTTTATCGGCCCTCTATGCAATGTGTCGTATAAGGCTTCTCTCGGACAACAAGTGCTGGTCAACAAGGGCGCCATAATCGGCCATCATACGGACATTGGCAGCTTCACGACGGTGCAGCCCGGCTCTACAGTGGCCGGGATGGTGAATATTGGCTCTGGCGTTTACATTGGCATCGGCTCGACGATTATAGACAGGATCAACATCGGCTCAAACAGCATAGTTGCAGCAGGCTCTGTGGTGGTTAAAGATGTTCCGGACGCCGTTCAGGTAATGGGCGTACCAGCAAGGATAGTCAAAACCGGAGTGGAAGGAAAGTGATGATATGGATGATCTTATTATAAATGCCGCGATTACCGGTATGGTTCCTACTAAGAAAGACACTCCACACGTCCCTGTCTCGCCGGAAGAAATCATCGCCGATGTGAGGCGATGCCGGGACGCCGGAGCCTCTATTGTGCACCTTCACGCCCGAGATAGCGACGACTTACCCACATACCGCAAGGATATTTATTCTCAGATTCTGAATGGTGTCCGAAAGGTCTGCCCCGACATTATTCTTTGTGTGTCGACTAGCGGCCGGGTGTTCAAGACTTTTGAACAGCGCTCGGAGGTGCTTGAGTTGGTTGATCCCGCTCCGGAAATGGCTTCGCTTACCCTTGGCTCCATGAATTTTGCTCGAAACGAATCAGTCAACAGCCCGATATGATTAAGGCGCTTGCGCTGAAGATGGCCAAAAGAAAAATCACCCCGGAATGGGAGTGTTTCGATCTGGGAATGGTCGAGTATTCGCATTATCTTACAAGCCACGAGATCCTCAGACCTCCATTTTATTGCAACTTGCTGTTGGGATCTTTAGGCACAATAAGCGCGACGGCTTTCAATCTGGCGACAATGGTTCGAGCCTTACCCGATGGGGTCACGTGGGCTGCAGCAGGGATAGGTCGATATCAGTTCAGTGTCAACACTCTCGCGATCACCATGGGCGGCCACGTTCGAGTTGGCCTTGAGGACAATCTTTGGTTTGACGAACAGCGCAGCAGATTAGCAACGAATGCAGATCTAATCGATCGACTGGTAGGGGTAGCCCGAGCTTGTGGCCGATCAATAGCATCGCCGCAGAAAGCAAGGCAAATAATAGGTTTGCCCGCCGTCACAAATTCGACTACGGCCGCTGTCCGTATCTGAAATTAACGGATTAACGATACGATTATAGCCACGATCGCGCCAATAGCCACACTTCCACCCTTACCCATCGGCTTGAACATAAACCAATACGGAAAACAGTGGGACGCGACCGCGATTGCGCCGACCAAGAGCGCGAATGGGACTGATGCAAAGGCTGCCATAGTCAAATATACAGGGACAAACCCTTTGGCGACATTTAGAATCACCATCACGACAAGCGCAGGCACGCCGACGGCATCGCGAATCGAACCGATCGCCCTGCTGGATTCGTCGGCGATTTGTTTATCTCGGATATAGACAGCGATATAGCCGAACGGTATCGACCCTAACAGCATCGCTAGCGCCGGCATTTGGAGTATCTTCATACCAATAAATTCCCGACCTCAATAGAAACGGCGGCCGTTGAACAGCTCACGCCTTGGTTTTCTGCTCTGCGCGGAGCTTATAAGCGGCGTCGGCGATTACCCCGCCAAGCACAATCACGCCGATAACTGCCCATTGCCACTCCGAGCCGACTCCGACCAGGTTCATGCCATTATCCATAACTCTGATAAGAATGGCGCCGACAATGACGCCAAGCACAGTGCCTTCTCCGCCGCGCAGGCTGCACCCACCCAGCACTGCGGCGGCTATTGCCCACATTTCGTACATCAACGCAGATTGCGCAGGCTGGACTTCCCTGTTGAGGGACAACTCCAGCACGCCGGCAAGTCCGGCCAGCACCGCACATATCACATAAGCTAAAGTGCGGACTCTATTGACCTTGATCCCGGAATATCGAACAGCCTCGGCGTTGCGGCCTATGGCGTAAAGATATCGTCCATAGACGGTGAAATTCATCATAAACCCGAGGATCAGCGCTACCCCAATCAGAATCAAAAACGGGATTGGTATCCCCACAAACGAGCCATTGCCCAAAAAAGCGAATCGCTCATCAGGCAGGCTCTGCGACAAGCCGTTTGGTATGCCCCTGGCAAGGCCCCTGAGCAGCAAAAGAGAGCTTAAAGTGGCGATAAATGGCTGTAATTTGACCTTGCCTACTAAGAATCCGTGCCAGAACCCTAACAGCGCGCAGGAAGGCACGATCAAAGCGCTGACCACAAACGGGTTCCAATTTGCAGCCGCGAGCAATCCGATAGCCATTCCTACGAAAGCCATCACCGAACCGATCGACAAATCGATCCCGCCGGACAGAATAACGATCCCGGCCCCTAAAGCATAAATGCCCAGCAATCCAACTCTCTGCATCAGATTGCTCAGGTTGACGGCGGATAAAAACGTGATGGAGTGATCGGGATGAGTTACCCACTGAAACACACAAATGGCCACCACCAGCCCGATCAGCAACGACGTCATTGCCAGCAATTTTCTCAAACCCGAATCCCTCCGCTCGCCAATTTCATTATACTTTCTTCGTCGACTTGGGCTCTTTCGAGCAGCCCCATCATTCGACCTTCGCTCATCACCAAAACGCGATCCGACAGCCCGATGATCTCTTCCATCTCAGATGAGACCATTATCACGCCCATCCCCTCATCGGCGAAGTTGCGTATCAGTTTATAAATCTCACTTTTTGAGCCGACATCAATGCCCCGGGTCGGTTCATCGAGGATAAGAATTTTCGGCGCCATCCCCAGCCATTTTGCTAAAGCAACCTTCTGCTGGTTGCCGCCGGACAAAAAACCCACGAGCTGGCCCAGACTCGGGGTCTTGATTTCCAGGCGATTCACAAGTTCCTCAGCGGCCGCACGCTCTTTTTTGCTGTCGAGAAACGGCGGGTTGTAGCTTCCCACTCCGGGCAGGGTGATGTTGTCGGCTACCGACATCTCCAAAATCACCCCGAGAGCTTTGCGGTCCTCCGGCACAAGTCCCATACCAGCGGCGATTGCATCGGATGGGTTTTGTATGTCAACGGATCTTCCGGACATTTTGATTTCACCGGTCAGTTTTGGCTCCACGCCAAATAAAGCTTGAATCAGTTCAGTTCGACCAGAGCCGACCAGGCCGGCAATTCCCAGAATCTCCCCAGCTTTCAGATCGAAGCTCACCCGCCCAACACAGCCGCGATATGACAAAGATTCGACCGACATTACAGTCTCGGTTTTGCTCACACACCCGTGCTCCGGGAAATAGCGCGAGATATCCCGCCCCACCATCATACGAACCATTTCATCGCTGCATATACTTTTGCGATTCAGCTCCCCGACCCGCTCGCCGTCTCGCAAAACCACGACCCTATCGCACATCTCCTCTATCTCGGCGAGTCTATGGGAGATATATATCATCGAAACCCCAGATTCTTTAAGTCCACGCATTACGTCGAACAATTTGCCGGCTTCGGCTGGTGACAGCGAGCTGGTAGGCTCATCGAGAACCAATATCCGACAGTCCATGGAAAGCGCCTTGGCTATCTCGACGAGCTGCTGCTCTCCGGGGGACAATTGCTCTACGAGTGTGGTGAGAGGGGCGGATATACCTACCCGAGTGGCGATTTCTTCAGCTTCGGCATACAACCGCAAGGTATCGACGATCCCAAGCGCTCTTTTTCGCGGTTCCCGGCCCAAAAATATATTTGAAGCGATGTCCAAATTAGGAGCCAGGTTCAGTTCCTGATAAATAATTGAAACACCGAGGTTGATTGAGTGGTGGACGTCTGCGATAACAGTCGGTGTGCCACCAAAAAGAATGCTTCCGGAATCCGCTGGATAGTCCCCTCCCAGGATGCGCATAAGTGTGGACTTGCCTGCGCCATTTTCGCCGATTAGGCCGAGTATCTCACCTTCGCACAACCCCAAATCTACCCCATTCAAAGCAAGAACGCCGGGGAAACGCTTGGTGATGCTTTTCATTTCAAGTATATAAGCAGGACAATGCATGAGGCTATTTTAGCATGCACGAAACGATATCGAAAGAAGAAAAGGCTTAGCGGCAGAACTTGCGCATTAAAACAAAGCGCCCCCTCACCTTAATCATATCACGGAGAAGAGGGTGCTTTACTTAACCCCCTTCTCCTGAGTGAGAGGGCATGAGTTGTATAACAATATTAGATCGCTACAATATTTATTTTTGCGTTTGCTCCTTAAGCTCCGCCCAAAACTCGTCGATATTGGACTGGTCGATCACCCGCACCCCGGTATCAATCATCTTGGACTCGGGGACGACGCTCTCATCGCCTCTGGACAGCGCCGCCAGCACTTTAACCGATTGATAGCCGAACTCAAACGGTTTCTGCACGACAGTGGCGTAAATCGCGCCGTCCTTGACACCCTGCAGGGTATCGTCCTGCTCGTCGAAGCAGACTATTTTGACTTTGCCGACCTTATTGGCCGCTCTGACAGCGTTGACAATAGCTGGGCCGTTGTAGCTCCACAAACCCACCAGGCAGGCGATATCCGGGTGCTTGACCAGTGTGTCTTCGACATTGGCGCGAGCTTTCGTATGATTCGTATCATCTGTCATCACACCCAGGATTTTGTATTTCGCGTCCTTGCTGAGGACTTCCCGGATGCCTTTGTAGCGATCCAGAGCGTTTTGAGCATCCCGCATCCCCACATATAGCATTATCTTGCCGCCATCCGGCAGCGCTTTTACGATCTGTTCCCCTGCCGTCTTGCCTGCATCGAAGTTGCTGGTGCCAACGTAGCATATTCGCTTGCTTTCAGGGGCATCGGAGTCCATGCAGATCAGGTTGACGCTGGAGGCAGCTTTATCGAGAACCACCGTCTGGCTATCCGGATTGACCGGGGATACAGCTATCCCGGTCACCCCTCTGGTAACCAAATCCTCAAGGATCACCTTCTGTTCGGCAGCGGTTCCGGCAGTCGGCATCTTGAAGTCACACGTTACGTCGAAGTCCTTTTGGGCCTTATTGACCCCCGCTTGAGCTATTTTCCAAAAATCCGAGACATTGTTGGTAACAAACGCGATATGCACCCTCTTGCCTGCGGCGTCCTGGCCCGGCTTATCGCCACAAGAACTCAACCCCACCACCAGGCAGATCGCAATAACGACAACAATGATCCTGTTCATCGATTGTCTCCTATCGTTTGATATTCGTATAGAATTTGATTCTATACTCGACCGTAATATCCTGCATATCATCCACACGTTTGATGAAGCCGCAGTCCGGATAGCAATATATTATGGCGAAGGATGCTATGTGCGAACAACAATGTATACAAGTCAAGCCTGACTCCAGCGGACTGAGCTGCGCCCGGTGCTGGGTCAGTCGGATGATTGAGAATATGTGTTTTGAGGAAGATGAAGCTTGCGGCCTTTTTATAGCGGTGGGTGAGGCCGTCTCAAACGCATATTTACACGGCACACCCGATCCGGAGCTGTGCATGATCGATTTGAGCTGGAGTTTGACCGCCGACGCGCTCACAATCACCGTAAACGACTCCGGAAGATGCGAACACCGCCATACGACACAACTTCCAGACAGGGGCATGCTGGCACGGGGCGCGGAATTGATGCGCTCAGGGGTCGATGAAGTATTTTTTACCGATAAATACACTTCACCCGTCGTTTTGATCAAACACCTCGCGCCCTCTGACAGGGGAACTGCGGCTTAAGCGTATTTGAGTTCAGCCCGCGAGTTGATAGTTCTCAAGCACGTGGACGTCTTTTGATGAACCCGCTCTGCACTGGTTCAGCGCTCGGTGGGCGGAGGTGATCAGCCATTCCGAGGTGTCGCCATGAGTGGGGAATGATGCCAGGCCGGCTGTGGCGGTGAGCGGCTTGTCGTCCGCACAGACGCCGGTCGCCAGTTGATGCAGCCTTTCGACAATCTCCAGCGACTTCGACACGTTCGTCTCCGGCAGCACGATAGCGAGGCGGCCTAATGAGAATAACGCCACCAGATCGTAGTCTCGAAGCATAGATTTCATCTTCGCACCGACATCAGCCATAGCCGTAAGGGCCGATTGCTCCTCGACCTTCGACAAATCCGGAAAGTCAAATATCGCCAGGCTTAATTCCGCGCCGGATCTCTTGCATCGGCTGATCTCTCGATTCAGAAACATCGTCAAATAATGCCTGGTAGCTAACCCGGTCAACGGGTCCATATATACCCCGGTCTGCTGTTCATTTGATGACGCTTCGGTTTGCCGTATCGGCTGAGTTTCTTGCGATGGTTCGCGGGCAGCTATAGACCGGAATGCGATCAACAGGCTCGGCAAAACAACCAAACCAGCTAGAATCACGGCAGCCACACGCCATTTGATATCCGTGCTAACGACGGCAATCCCGGCCAGCGAGGCTGCCGCCGCCCATGATGCAAACATAAATATTCGAGCCATAATTCATACTCCCTGCACAAGCCCGCGCATACACTTACTATATACCTCACATTCGCAGCAGACCGACAATTGTGTATTTCGGCAGCAGGGCTTACGGTCAACTTCCCAACAGTTTCGATTTTCATTATAAGCTCGGCAGTTCATATAAAAGCTCGCTGGACAGCCATAAGCACGACAGCATTTGTTGTCCATACTCAACACTCCTAAGCAGCCTTGCGAAGTAGATTCCGAGATCGTTTGTCGGCATACATAGCCGCATCCGCGGAGGCTAGCAGGGCGCTCGCATCAGTTCCATCAGCCGGATACGACGCAACCCCCACGCTCACCCCAAAGCGAGGCACATCGTTGACCTTCGTGCGAGCATAGTTCTCAATCGCCGATTGAATCCTCTGTGCAGTGCGCTTCGCCTCCGAATAACCGGTCTCAGGAAGCACCGCTACAAATTCGTCCCCGCCGTTACGCACGATTACATCATAATCCCGAAGCTCACGTCTGAATATATCCGCCACATCCTTAAGCACCCTGTCTCCGGCTTCGTGCCCTTTCAAATCATTTACACCCTTGAAATTGTCCAAATCGATACCCAACACCGACAGAGGCTCATCGAACCTGAAGCTGCGATTCAGCTCCCTGTCCAGATAATGCCGCAGGAATCGACCGTTGCGCAGATTAGTCAGCGGATCGCGCAAGGCGAAATCTCGAGCCTCTTCAAAGGCCCGCGCGTTATGTACAGCCAGGGCTGCCTGATGGGCAATAAACGTCAGCACTCGCATCTCATCTTCGGTAAACGATCTTCGGCAGACATCATATAGATTAATTGTGCCGAGCACGTCTCCGTAGCTTACTATCGGCACGGCCAGGCAAGATTTGAAATCCAGCTCGGGAGGAGTTTCGCTATAGTTAAATACAAGATCATCAGGGTCGTAGTGCCCGGCCCGTGGTTGGGCCTTTTGAGCGGCGCGGCCGGTGATTCCCTTGCCGTATCTTGCCCGTGCTCCGACAAACATCTCTTCAAACCGGCCGACCGCCGTTTTGGCGATGAGAGATTTAGAATGTGTTTTGTCAACCATCAATACCACACACGTCGAACCTTGCACGAGCCTGCGTGTCCTGTTGGCCAACAACGCCAGCACCTCATCGATCTCCAGGGTGCTGGATAGAGTCTGGGTGATCTCAAATAGTGATATCAGTTCCCGATTGGCCTGGGCGATTGTGTCCACCGCGGCGCAACTGACCTCGGCACTCCCGTTCACTTGCGACTTCATATCGCGTGCAAGCTCCGCCCCCAATTCCAAAATCTGCGACTCAACGGCAAAAAACGCATCGACGACCGCCGGGTCGAATGCTGCGCCGGAAAGCTCCTGTATATGGGAAATCGCGTCGGAATGCGTCCAGCCACTTCGATAGCACCTGTCGGATATCAATGCATCATACACCACCGCAACTGAGATTATCCGCGACCCCAAAGGGATATCATTCGCCGCCAGCCGCTCAGGGTAACCGGTGCCGTCGTACTTTTCGTGATGGTAAAGCACCATATCCACGACATCATCCGGCAAATCGGCCTGGCGCAGCAAATCGGCGCCGATAGCGGCATGGTTGCGCATCTTGGCGAACTCTTCGGCGTCCAGCGGGCCTGGCTTAAGCAAAATATGATCCGGCACTCCCAATTTGCCGACATCTCTTATCAGTGCGGCGAGCTTGAGCTTCTCCACAGCATCATGGTCCAGATCGATGTGATCGGCGATAAGCTCACATATTCGCGGCACACGGTTCACACAGGGATGAATGTAGGAATCTTTGGCGCCAATAGCCGACGCAAGGGCTACTGTGGCGCGGCGATACGCCTCCGACAGACTATCAGCCGCCGCAAGCCTTACCACACATTCGGACGAGGTATCTCGATGTAAAAAAAGTATCCACGCAAACATCAGCCACGGCGCAGCGATGAGAAAGCTCCACCCAGCCACAGGACAACGGCTCCAAAACATCAGCCCCAACATCGACGCCGCCAGCCCCGTTATAAAGCAAAACAAGATTTTGCGCCCATTTCTCATATTGCATCTGCCCTTCTATGTGGCAGCGCGGGCTCCTCGCGCAAAACAGATACTTCGAGCCAATCGATAAAAACTTCATCATCGACAAAAGTGACATCGGATTCCATTCCGGCAGGCTTCCGCCAATCTGCGAGAATAAATGCGTCCTGGCGTAAAACTGCCAGGCTGCCGCAGCAGACCACGCATTTTCATCCCGTATGCCTGTAATGAATTATTCGGGTGAAAACACGCATCAACTTCGGCAGCCTGGCAGACTTGTCCCGACGTATCGTCGGAATTTAGCCCCTATAGCTTTGCGTCCCCTGGTTTCCCAGGGTTTGCGATTGTCGGTTGATCTTCATATAGCTTATGCCACACCGGGCGGCGGGCCAGCCTGTGAGGAATACGGGAAATTGGTCGATGAATAGGGGGATGCAAGTTATTTGGAGCCGTTATTTTTCTTCGATTTGCCGTTTGTGTCGGCCCCTTCCTCGCCGGATTCTTTTGGTCTTTCCGTTCGGATGATCTGTATTCGGTGTAGTCGACCGCCATCGAGGCTGTGAACGACGAAATCGAGGTTGCTCCAACTAATCACCTCTCCTTCTTCGGGCTGCCGTCCAAACAAATCAAAGACGAAACCGCCGATGGTCTCGAATTCTTCACTTTCCGGGATATCCACACCCATTTGCTCGTTGAGGTCGTCGATGCTCATCCTCGCACTGACAATGGCATGGTCAACATCCTCAACATCAATCAGCGGCTCCTCCATATCATATTCATCCCGAATCTCGCCGACGATTTCCTCGAGCAAATCCTCGACGGTAACCAACCCCGCAGTGCCGCCATATTCATCACGCACAATCGCCATCTGGACATTGCCCAGCTTGAAATCCGCCAGCAATTCATCAACATCTTTGGTCTCCGGGATAAAATACGCCTGACGCATCACCGCCCGCAGATCATATTTATGCTTATCCTGCCTCAATACCGGGATCAGATCCTTCGCGTGAACAACTCCGATAATATTGTCGACGTTATCCTCATAAATAGGGATTCTGGAGCGGCCCGTCTCGGTGATAATATCCAGCAGTTCGTCGAGTGTGCTAGTAACCGGCGCCGCGTCCATATCGGTTCGAGGAACCATTACCTGCCTAGCCACCGTGTCGGTGAAATCGAAGATGGAATGTATCATTTCCTTTTCCTCTTCCTCGATGACACCTTCCTCCTCGCCGGCTTCTACCATCATTTTGAGTTCTTCTTCAGTGAGAATCGGGCTGTTGAAGCGCGCATGCACACCAAACGGACGAACGATCAGATCGCTCAGGAAACTGACCAGTTTGACCGCCGGCAGAGTGAGAATTGACAACAGTTTCACCGTGCCGCCGAACGCCAGCGACAGTTTCTCGGCGCGTTGTATCGCCACACTTTTCGGCGCGATCTCTCCAAAGACGAGGGTTATCAAGCTCAGCACAACAGTTTCCAAGATTACGGCAATCGCTTTTGAGGTATGCAAAAACTTTGCGACAGGCTCGGCTATGCTCACCGCCGCAAACGCTGATGCCAAAAATCCGACCAGCGTCAAGCCAATCTGGACGGTCGCCATAAAGTTCGTGGGGTGCTCAAGCAGTTCTAAAACCGTACGCGCGCGCGCATTACCCTCTTCCACCAACTGCTTGATTCGAGTTCTTCTTACGGAAACCAGCGACATCTCAGCCGCGGCGAAGAACGCATTGAGCATCACAAGCACCGCGATTATGATTATCCCTGTCACTATACGGTTTGGGTCTGGGTCCACTAGCGGAACTTAACCTCTCATCTACAAAGGAAACACCGGAGATAGCACGCCATACACAACGCACGCCACCCCCGTCGCCAACAGCGCTCCGAGCACTACTTCGGCAAGAGTGTGTATACCACCTTCCACCCTGCTCTGAGCAACTAAAACCGCCAACATAAAAGCCATTATACCAATTGCCACCCTGCCGGACATAAATACAATAGTAGTCGCCAGAAAGAAACCAACTGCCGAATGGCCACTGACCACCCCACCTTTAAGTAGTTTGCCCTTTCTACCGGCCACTTTCCACATTAACACCATTATGCCCAGTAACAAAAATGTTACAGAACCCACAGTCGGCCAATCAGGCACATGCAATCCAAGCTCTTCGCTGAGCAAATTGAGCCGTTGGCCGCCAGGGAAAAGTAAAAAACCGATCGCCAGCGCGTTTATCGCGGTAATCAACACCGCCCCTGAGGCTATATCCTTGGCGAATTTAGCCAACGGATGGTAGGTTTGGGTGACTAAATCCACCACAGCCTCAATCGCCGTATTGAACATCTCAGCAGCCAGCACCAAAGTGATCGTAAACAACAACACAATCACTTCTTCGCGCTTCAGCTTGAAAACCAGGCTGACCACCAAAACCAACACCATAGTCAAGAAGTGGAACCGCATGTGCCGCTGCGTGCGAAACACATGCACCACTCCCTCAACCGCATATTTGAACCCGTTCATCGGGTTACGAAGAAAACGCATCGCTCAATCGCTATCCTTATCCATCTGCCCTTCGAGCAACTCGGCTTGCCGCGCGAACATCGCTTCGGCTTCTTGCGGTTGGGCGTGATCGTAACCCAACAAGTGCAACAGCCCATGCACCAGCAGCATGTCAAGCTCCTCATCAAGCCCAACATCTCGCTGTTCGGCCTGTCGCCTGGCGGTCTCCACTGAAATGACTATATCACCAAGGAGGTTTTCCTCCTCGGCGCACGGAAAATCCTCCGCACCTTCGTGCTGTGAAAACGACAGAACATCCGTCGACTCATCGATGTCTCGATATTGCTTATTAAGTATTCTAATATTCTGATCATCGGTAAGCAAGATGCTTACCTCGGTCTGTTGAACGCAATGTTCAGATTGCAGCACTTTCAGTGCCCGCTTCTTCAGCCGGCTGGTCCTCAAAGCCATTGGCTCGTGTTTTGTTATTAGAATTTCCATTGGTCGCTTTCTTGTCCACTACTTCGGCATAATCGATCCGCGCATGTAGTGTGCCGATAAGGGCTTTTATAAATGCGCCTGTGACTTTGCTAACTTCCTTGAATGTAAGATCCGACTCATCGAGCTGTCCATCCCGCAGTTTATCAGCCACAATTTTGTTTACAATCAACTCAATGGTGGCACGGGTCGGTTTGGACATCGCTCTGGACGCGGCTTCAACTGAATCCGCAAGCATCACCAAAGCAGCTTCCTTTGATTTCGGCTTTGGGCCGGTGTATCTGAACTGGCTCTCCAACTCGGTCGCGGGATCCTGCGTGCCGATAGCCTGCTCATAGAAATATTGAACCAACGATGTCCCGTGATGCTGGCTGATGACGTCGATAACCACTTTGGGCAGTTTATAATCTCTGGCGATTTCCACCCCATCTTTTATATGCGACGTTATCACCAACGCCGACAGCGTGGGGCTTATCTTATCGTGCACATTTTCAATGTTCTGGTTTTCGACGAAAAAATGCGGCCTGCGAATCTTGCCAATATCGTGATAATACGACGCCACACGCGCCATAAGCGGATCAGCCCCAATGACCTGCGCCGCTGTCTCGGCGAGATGCCCCACCGCCATACTATGCGTATACGTCCCCGGCGCTTCGATCACCAATCGACGCAGCAGCGGTTTGTTTGTATCAGCAAGCTCCAACAAAGAAAGATGCGTTGTCAGGCCGAAAAGCCTCTCAAGCGGTACCGTGCCGATAAGAAATATCGCCCCAGCGCCTATGGGCACAACCACGCCGGCCCAGAACGTGCCCATGCGCATATTAAAATAGGAGTCGTTGGCTATTCCGCCCGTCACCCAAACCAACAATACACCCGTCGCAGACAAAAATCCAACCGCCCGCGCCAGGTCCGTGCGATCTCGAATATCGGCTACCCCTAAAATGCCCACAATCGCAGTCATAAAACTGCTGACAGCAAAGCGCAGTTCACCGTTGAGCATCAGCGACAACACAATCGAAAGCAAAGCCGCGATCACAACCGACACCTGGGGGTTGACCAAAGCGCTGACCAACATGCCCACTGTCACCACCCACAGCACACCCAGAAAACCAACCTGATCCATTGTAAGGTTGATCCCCAGCAAGCTGCCGCTTATGCGCAGGGCGAGGGTGCCGATCACCGCCAGCAATGCGAGCAAAAACAGAGATTTTGTGCTGCGATAGACCTCCGGGTAATATCTGGACAAATACCCCCCGACCAGCAGCACCGCCAGCATTACTAAAGCAGTGAGCGAACTTACAGTTCGATAGTCTATGCGGGGATTGCGCAGCCCCAACGCCTGGAGCTTCTCCATGTGCTCTTCCAAGACGGGTTCCCCCTTGGCTATCACCAATTCGCCGCGGGAAATCAATTTGTGGGTCGGTCGAACACGGGCCTGCGCAGCTTCCTGGAGATCGATTGTGCGGCTGGGGTTGTATATTCGATTGGGCTTGATCGAATCCGAAGAAAGCTCTGCAACCAGAGCCGCTTTTCGAGGATCCGCTATCAGTCTGCGGGATTCATTGACAACTTCATCTTGAGCTGACCGAAGATCCGAGGGGTTGTCGCGAATTTCTTTGCTCATGGCTGCGCTGACTATATGCAGCGACTCGTCCTCTATTTGCCTCAGGGCGGCGGCATCCGCCGAAAGCAAAGACAAATATGTAGAGTCTGAAATACGCGAACCGACACCTGTGCCCAATCTGTTCCGAAGGGCGCCAATCTTTGCCTCCGCCGACTGGTCCGGATAGTCCCGACGCACGACCTCAACAATCGCGAAAATCGACTTCAAAGTGGCGATCGCCTGGTCTGCCGCGCTTGGCAGTGCGTCATATACCTTGCCTACACCCGCCGCGGCTTTGGTTTTCTTTAGCCTGGTTTCCGAGGAATCGACATATTTGGCGGCGCGAGGGGCGACAATATCATCGGCGGCGACATCTCCGACTTTGAGATCGATTCTGCTCGGCAACATGTGAATAGACAGCAACACCGACAGGATCGCAATTGTTGCAAATGCCAGCCCGGCTCTTTTTACATCTATTCTTGTGGATGGAGCGCTTTTATCCGAGTTCTTTTTGGCGCGCCTACCGATGAGTGGCATAAAGGATCTCATATTGAAGAGTCAAAGGCGATGTGGTTTATCGACATAGTATTCGCCACGCGCAAGTGTCTAGCCTCGTAAAATCCTCTCGACAACGAGACCGGCTAATTTCCCGTCCGCTCTGCCACGAATCCGCTTCATCAACAGGCCCATAACTTTCCCACGGTTGCTTGGGTCTGACGCTCCGACTTGCGTGGCAACTTCCCTGGCTATCGCTTCTATTTCGGTCTCATCGAGTTGTTCAGGCAGATAGGCAGTAATGATTTCCAACTCCGCGCGTTCTTTTTCTGCGACGTCGGATCTTCCTCCCGAAACCGCGGCTTCAATCGCCTCCCTGCGCCGCTTGGCCTCACGAGTAAGTACTTGTAAAACTTCATCATCGGTGAGATCGCCGCCTTTTTCGATTCTGGCGTAACTCACCGATGATCTAAGAAGCCGGATGGTGGACAAAGCCAACTCATCCTTGGATTTCATTGCGAGCTTCTGGTCTTCAAGAAGCTTTTCAGTTAACGACATAGGTCCGTTCATGGACTTTACGCTCTTCGCATCTTTCGGCGTCTCGCCGCCTCGGCCTTGCGCCTTTTGTCGCTGGGTTTCTCGTAGTGCTCGTGTTCACGTGCTTCTTTGAGAACACCGGTCTGCTGAAGCGCTTTCTTGAAGCGCTTCAGAGCGCTGTCCAGACTCTCATTAGGTTTTACTTGAACCTGTGCCAACCATAATCCCTCCTCCATCGACAGTCTCGGGCACGTAGCACCGCGTCAGTGTGGGGAGAGGATCGGCAGCGCTATACTATACTATAAGGCAAGTGAGTAAGTGTAGCTACTTCGCCAAATCCGCTAATCCACAAACGTTGCTGATTGCCTACTCTTACGTCTACCGTAATTATACCCGATACCAAATACGGGTGTCAATTGTTTTTGCCCTCATTGTCATTAGTCCATTGGCCTCTGATCCTCCATCATTTCTTTTTGCGCTGATTCGTGCGGAGATTGTTCAGGATTTGTCGAAGAGGTGGCCCGCATTATTTGACGTACACGGGCTGGTGGTGTTAACCTCATGTGTACTCAAAAGAGGTGGATGCTGATATATGAGTCATATTTTCAGGCTGACTACCAAGCCTTTGCCGCCCGTAGAGATCGCAAGTAAGCTCGAGTCGGGTTTGCGTGATGTCGACGAATACCTCGGGCAGCAAATATACGCCAATTCCGATCCCGAATATCTCGCCAGACAACGAAAGAGATTTTCGGAAACAGCCCGACTTCACGAGCAGAACGTCGGGGACAAACCATCGTTTTTGATCAGAGCTCCCGGTCGACTCAACGCTTTTTTGGAGTATCTCGACATGTGCGCCGGGGACCACATGTCAACGACCATTGATGGCGATGTGCCCGCTGCTGTAACGCCGCGCGATGATGATATTCTGTCCGTCAGCAACGTCAATCCGTTATTTCCTACGACAGAAATATCAATTACCGAGCAATTTCGACGTTTTGTCGAGGCCCCGTGGGATAAGTATGCGGGAGAGCTGGAAAACAACTGGGACAATCGATCGCTGGTATATCCCCACTACGGCAGACCTCAAGGAAATTGGTTAAACTACGTCCTCAGCCCGTTCATGCGCGTTTTGTGGGATGACCCGTCACTTAAATTGCGTGGGGCAGATATTACTTTCGGTACATCCACGGCGCCTTTTCGCGCAGGAACAAGCTCGTCGTCTGCGATAGTTGTCCTGTCATTTCTCGCTATGTATCTGTGCAATCGAGATTTGCTGCCGGAATGGAGCATTCAACAGGTTTGTAAGATGCTTGGGGAGGCGGAATGGTATGTCGGCACACACGGAGGCGCAAACGACCAGACTACTATTCTGCGAAACCCGGTCAACAGCGTTGTTTACAATAGACACTCCAAGCCAGAACTCACCGCAGACCCACTGCCCTTTATAAAAGGTATCCACGTCGTGCTGGCAAACTCCCTTTGGGAGGTGAATAAGACCCTCGGCGGCAACCAAAGCTTTAACATGCGCAAGGGCTGGATGCAGATGGGCGACGAGTTGGCTAAGCTCATCATCAAAGCAGTCCGCGAGGAGCAGGCAGCAGGCAAGGCTGGCGGAGAAGGCTGGCTGGGGCGACTCTTGGCGGATAAATTCGGCTTCAAAGTTGGCGGGCCGGTGCCGCTGCTTGAATCGCAACCTGAGCTTTGGAAGAAAATAGAGGCGAATTATCATAAATTCGGCAGCCTTCACAAAGACATCCTCGGCATATCAGACGACGCTATCCGCGAGTTTTTGTTGTTGCTGCCGGTGAAGATCACTCCGGATGAGGCTGGGGTCGTTTTCGGCAAGGATCGAGAGACGATCGAGCGCATCTATACAGCGCCGCGCAGATACATCGGCGGTTATCACATCCGCACCACCGCCAGATTTTTTCACAAAGAAAATATTATCGGCAGCGAATTGGAACGCATATTCCTGGAGGCTGACAGGCGCCTGGCAAACGGCGAACTGGCGATGGACTCTCCCGAGCTGGATGAGTATAGAGTAAAGGTGGGGCGGATGGTTGATGAGCTGCAGGATATATTGGCCATTGATTTTCGCGTTTCAAACCCGCAACTCGATCTGCTGCTTACGATTGCCCGCAGAGGCCCGGGGTATCTCGGAGGCAAATTGACGGGAGCGGGCAAAGGCGGCTGTGTGTCGCTGCTGGTGCGGGAGAATGAATCGGCGGCGATGTGCGAATATCTCGACCGAGAATACTACAACAAGCCCGAATATTTCGAGTTTTATAGACAAGTGTTGGAAGATGAACGCCGTTTCTACCAGCCGGGAAGCATCGAATTTGAATCAGCAGACGAGCGGCTGGGGATTCTCGACGCCGCGCTTGCGTCTATTAAAGATCAGCGGAGAGTAATAACATTCAGTCGAGGGGCGTGTGCGCTGGAACTCCCGTAGGCAGCACGCCACAGAAAGGACAATCTATGAAAACTAGAGTCTTGATCGGTGCCTGCGTGCTTTTGCTTGGCGCTTGTGTCGCTCGAGCGGATAAAACCCCGCAAAAAGTCTATACCCAGGAAATCCCAGGGACATTGGTTAAGTTCGATATGGCGCTTGTGGCAGCCGGCGAGATCACGATGCCCGATCCGGCAAAAGAAGGTGCAACAAAAAAAATCAAAGTCGGACCGTTTTATATCGCAAAAACTGAGACCACCTGGGATGCCTATGATGCATACAGATTGGGTGCGCTGGAAGAAGTAAAACTGGTAGAAAAAGACGCGACCTCCACACCAAGTAACCCCTATGGGTCGATTGACCGTGGCTTTGGCCATAAAGGCTACCCGGCGATCAACATTACCTACCTGGGCGCGAAGTCGTATTGTGAGTGGCTGTCGAAGAAGTCGGGTCATAAATATCGGCTGCCGACCGAAGCTGAATGGGAATTCGCGTGCCGGGCAGGCGCGGCGGAGCCAAACGCCGAAAAGCTTAAAGAAATGGCTGTCACGTTTGCCGAGAAAACCTCAGCGGTCGCATCCAAGAAGCCAAATGCCTGGGATATTCACGATATGTTGGGCAATGTGGCGGAGTGGTGCGTCGATCTGAAAGGCAAGCCGGTGGTGTGTGGCGGATCGTTTATGGATCTGCCGGCTAAATGTAAGCCATCGACTCGGAAGTATCAAACCGATGCGTGGCAAGCCAACGATCCTCAGGATCCAAAAAGCAAGTGGTGGCTTTCGGATGGTGAATTTGTAGGATTCAGGGTGTTGCGCGAACTGTAATTTAACGACCAGCAAGCAAAATGCAGAACCCCGGGGTTCTGTGCAATGTAAAGGGAGATCAATATGGAAAACGGGCTTTCTCGAAGGGACTTTCTCAAGTCCACGGCTGCTGCGGCTGTATTAGTCGGTGCCGGGCCGGTACTGCTTGGGCAGAACGTGCATGCGGCAGGCTCCGATGTTATCAGAGTCGGCGTTATTGGCTGCGGGGGTCGTGGAACGGGAGCCGCCAAAGACTGCATTAACGCAGGCGGACCGGGGATCAAGATTGTGGCCCTGGGCGACGCGTTTCAGGATCGTGTTGATGGATGTCTGAGCAACCTCACCGGCAGTGAAGACATAAAAAAACAAGTGGACATACCGAAGAGCCGCTGTTTTGTCGGGTTCGACGCGTATAAAAAAGTTATCGCATCGGGTGTCGATCTGGTGATCCTTGCCGCGCCTCCCGGGTTCAGACCATCGCATTTTAAGGCTGCTATCGAAGCGGGCAAGCATGTCTTTATGGAGAAGCCTGTGGCCGTCGATGGGCCTGGGGTGCGCACGGTCATCGCCGCAGGTGAGATTGCAACACAGAAGAAGCTCGGGGTCGTCGCAGGCACACAGCGCAGGCACCAAAGGAGCTATGTCGAAACGATGAAGCGCATTCACGACGGCGCGATCGGCGAGATAGTCGGAGGGCAGTGCTATTGGAACCAGGGAGGGCTGTGGAACCACGCCCGCAAGCCAGAGTGGACCGATATGGAGTGGCAACTGCGCAACTGGTTGTATTTCACGTGGCTTTCCGGTGATCATATCTGCGAGCAACACGTCCACAATATCGACGTCATCAACTGGGCGATTGGGGCGCATCCCGAGAAGGCCGTTGGAATGGGCGGGCGAGAAGTTCGCGTTGATCCGGCGTTCGGGCACATTTTCGATCATTTTGCGATTGACTTCATCTATCCCAATGATGTTCATGTTATGAGCATGTGCCGACAGATCGACGGCTGTGTAAACAACGTCTCCGAACGAATTGTGGGCCAGAAAGGCCACTCGAACTGTGGAGGCGGTATATTCGGTGCCAATGCGTGGAGATTTGAGGGAGACAACCCCGGCGCTTATCAGCAGGAGCACAAGGACCTCATCGACAGCATCCGCGCGGGCAAGCCGCTCAACGAAGCAAAAACGGTCGCCGAAAGCTGCTTAACCGCGATTATGGGCAGAATGTCCGCTTATACCGGACAGGAAATATCCTGGGAGCAGGCGCTCAATTCTCAGGAGGACCTGATGCCCGCGAAGCTCGAGTTTGGCCCGCTGCCGGTGGCCCCTGTTGCGGTGCCTGGGCAGACCAAGTTCGTGTAGGCGTCAGTGCGTGATTATGGAGGTTTCAGATGAAGATAAGTAGACGTGAATTGCTCACAGCAGGGGTGATCAGCGGCGCGGCTATGGCCGCTGGATTGGCGTCCGGCGCACAAGCCGGAATCGAAGACACCGGTCTGGTTGGCGTAAAAAAATCGGAGCCAAAGAAGGGCGCGGTGCTGCAAATCGCAAGCCAGGAAGGCCGTATTCCTGGTAAAGATTTGCCTGAGAAAATCGCCAAAATGGAAAAGTGGGACATCGATGGCCTTGAGGTCGGCGGAAGGGGCCTCGAGAAGCGAGTCACTGAGATCAAATCGGTGCTTGCCAATTCCAAAATCAAAATGACAGCGATCTGCGCCGGATTCGACGGAGCGCTGATGAGCGACGATGCTGCCATTCGCAAACAGTGTGTGGACAGCATGAAGGTGATCCTCACCGCGGCCGGAGAGCTTGGCTCAACGGGCCTGATCTATGTGCCTGCATTTAATGGGCAGACCAAGCTCGACCATATCGAGGGGCGCAAGGTTCTGCTCGATCAACTCCCGGAGCTTTGCGAGTTTGCCTCGCAGGCCGGGACTCGGATGCTGCTTGAACCACTTAATCGCAAGGAGACCTGGTATGTGCGTTTGGTGGCGGATGCGGCGGCGATTTGCAGGGATGTTGGTCATCCGGCTGCGTGTGTGATGGGTGATTTCTATCACATGTTTGTCGAGGAGACCAGCGATATGGGGGCGTTCTTGTCTGGTGGCGAGATGCTTCGACACGTGCACCTGGCTTCAATAAGGCGCAATCTGCCGGGGCAGGATGAACGGGATTATACTAACGGCTTCAAGGGCCTGAAGATGCTCGGATACCGGGACTTTTGCAGCTTCGAGTGTGGCTGCATAGGTGACCCGGAGGTGGAGATCCCTAAATCGGTTAAGTTCCTGCGCGAGCAGTGGAAGAAGGCTTAAGAGAACCTCGTTGACAGCTAAGGTGGCGTCTGTTCAGACGCCACCTTTTTTGGTGTTTAGGGCCTGGATAATGACCAGCGGGTATTCAAAACAGCTCTATTGAGGCTATACTTTGATATGATTGGCGCAGGAGGGCATTTTGAATAGGCTGATTGATCTGACATATAAGATAACGGATGGTATGCCTGTGTGGCCCGGCGATGTCGAGGTGGTGTTTAATCGAACGTCGGTTATCCCGCAAAATGACTATAACAACAGCAAGGTTTGTTTTGGCACTCATACCGGCACGCATATAGACAGCCCCCACCACGCCATGCATGATAATCGTGGGGTGGATAGATTCGATCTTGATGCGCTCGTCGGGTGGGCAGAGGTGTTGGATTTTGGAGAGCTTGCGCCGCGTGCGGAGATCATTTCGGCCGACCTCGACTTGTTTGATAGCAGGGTACCGGAAGGCGCGAGGCTGCTCCTCAAGACCGGATGGGGAAAGCGATGGAATGAACCGGAGTTTTTTACGGAGTTCCCGAGTTTGAGCGAGGGGGCGGCGGCGTGGCTGGCGGCGAGGAAAATTAAACTCCTCGGCATCGAGCAGCCATCAGTTCACACTTCGCAGGGCCTTCAAGTCCACAAAGCTTTATTGTCGACCGGAATGGTACTTTTGGAGACTGTCGCGAATATGAGCCAAATCACCGCAGACCGCGTCTTTCTGACAGCTCTGCCGTTAAATCTGGCCGGTTTGGACGGCGCTCCGACGCGTGTCGTGGCGATTGAGGGAGCGATGGATCGGTTTTAATCGCTTCTACTCTTGAGATTTGTCGAGCGTCATCAAGTGATGCGAGCCTGGCAGCACCAAAGCGCGCCACAGTCCGTTGCGCTCAAAATATGCGCTGCTGACCGCGTTGATCACCACAAATTCACCTTGAGCCGGCGGATTCGAGTTCGGGCATAGAACCTTGACCCCGATCATGCCGGAGCCGTCGTTACACCTCGAACCGTCGTCAATGTAGAACCAATCCACACCACTTGCGACTACCCTGCCGGACGCCCGGACTAAAAGCCCTATATTGTTTAGTCCTATAGTCGGCACGGCTTGGCTGGACTGGTGTAACCTGTATTCCATCACTGCTGATTGCAAACCGAAATCTGTTCCACCAATGGCCCGGTAACTCATCACATAAGGTCGCACTTGAGCCCCCGGCCCGAGCACCTCCACAGAATCGGCATCAACAACGCGCTCCCTGTCGATTGTGTCTAAGCAGCCCGTTATATTGACCAGAGTCGAAATGGATAACCCTGTGGCTCCAATTATCCGAATACCGGCACGCCGATCCGGCTCCTCGATATATGTGAATCCATCTATACCGCAAATTACCACCTTGCCTGGTAATCTGATCAGATCCCCGTCTGGGACAGATTTGGCGGAGGATATGTCTATATTGGGAACAATGGAAAACGGCATATCGGACTGATCCGAAAGCGCTTCATCAAGCGTGCTTATGCGCACGAGGTAGCCGTGACTTCCCGGAAGGTTCGCAGTGTTCCACGTGAAACTTTCCGAGTCGTAGTCGAGAGACTGTGCGCCCGCAACCTGTCTCCAGACCGCGTCAAGGCCCGTACAATACTCTATTTTGATCCTATCGGACTCTATCCAACCTCCTGTAGCGGTGAATCTGATTTTGACCTGTGCGCCGGCAGCGAATGATTCTCCACCGTTAGGGGAGATTAGCTGGAGGCCGCGTGGGGACGTGGGAGGGACGGCGGATTCGCGAATGATCGAATACTGGCTTTCGATGGGTTGGATATACGGCCCGAGGACGACAATGCGGCCCTTGCCAGGGACATCTCGATATGCGGCATGACATATGTTTGGTTTGGTTGCGCTGCCGGAAAGCGCGTGAGCATCCGTGGGCAACTTATTTGTGTAAAAAACGGCGTCCCCCGCTGCCGAACCTATTACTTGTCCAATAGTGTAATCCTTGGTTATACTATCGGCCGCCCAAATCTGCTGGTCGTTCGCGTCTGCGTCGTTGGTCCAATAACCTAGGCCAGGTATGATCGCATAACCATTGGTGCCGACTGCTCCAGGCCACATCCACCCGGTGTATGCGGCATAGGAAGCCGCACTGTCCATCGCGACAATTGTTTTCCCAGGCTCGAACCAATCCGATACCGTCTGCATGCAAGTGTATGGAACGGCGTTGTCTGGTAGAAACAGCACATCCTGCCCAGTTATCCCGATCGATCCGTTATCTCCATCGAGATCCGTGATCACGCTGACTTGAAATCTACGGGCCGGGTCTGTATTAAGAATATTGGAAACTGGCCCCCAGGCGTTCGAGTTGCCGCCGCTGAAATA
This sequence comes from Armatimonadota bacterium, assembly GCA_012522555.1. Classification (GTDB taxonomy): domain Bacteria; phylum Armatimonadota; class UBA5829; order UBA5829; family UBA5829; genus DTKD01. Next base: position 31,066 of record JAAYKG010000060.1, on the reverse strand, counting down.
GTACGGTGTTTCACTAGAGTTGAAGACTCCGACGTAAATCTTTTTGCCGATGTTAAACGAATAGGCGCCGACATCCGGAAGCCGCGTGGTTCTAGATTCCAGCGAAATATCGGTTGCAGTGAGATAATAGCTAACCGTATCCCCGGACGCTGTCGGGCCGAGCATAAGAGCAGAAAAAATATCGCCGGATGTGCGCTCCATCTCAAGATGCCGCCAAGGCCCATCATTGATTTTGTAGTGTACGGAGGCGGACAGGATCCCAAGATCATCGGTGATAGACGCCTCGACCGGATAAGGGCCGAACTTGTTTGGCGTATCGGCCAGGGGAGTGTGTGTTATCACCGGAGGCTCTACGTCGGCTCTGATCTCGAAGGATATCACGTTGGTCGGAGCATCGGCGGGAAGAAGCGTTGTTTCACCGACGCTGTCGGTGGCTTCGAGATAATAGGAAACGATCGTATTCAGACCTTGTGCGGGGATCGAGCCGGCATATGCGCCTCCCCCTAAAGACTGCAGAGTTTGCTCTGTGAACGCATTTGACGCGGATGTTTTCCAATAGAGTTTCGGGCTGGCAGGAGCTATGGGTGTAGTACTTGCGATGGTAGCCCGTATGGCGTATGGCTGCGTTGTAACATCGGTATTGCCCAACGGAGAATGGGATATTGTCGGGGCGGAAGGGTACTGCACCGACGGGTCTCCGTAGAGATTGAAGACGCAGTGATTCATCCAAATAACATTTGGAACCTCGGCGAGCGTTGCATAATGCGCGTCTCCGCACGGCAAGTGATCTCGGATCAGCTTGGTCGCGTATGTATAGGCGAGGCCGGAATTGGAGTCCGAATTGGCGAAGTTGGTCTGACCGGGATAGTACCAGGAAACGCGGCTGGCGGAATTGGTCGCAATAGCCCCACACTTCAGCAAAGCAAAGCCTAAATTGTCGTCTCTTTCGGGGTAGCCGTTGAGACACGAGCATTGAAAGATGAATGATGGGTGGATGTCGTCGAGATTTTGGCACCGGTCTGTGCTGATGACGTCGGCTGCAGTGGTCTCGTTGCCGTGGGTCCACCAGAAATGGAAACCGGCGTGCTGCTGCCAGGCGGAAATAACATTTTCGAAGCTGCAGGGAGTGTAATCCGGTGCGGGTGTGAGGCCGTAGTCGCTATCATAAACTGTAGTAGCATGCATATCCGCCGGAGCCACAGCATCGGTTTTTATTGCCTCGCCAAGATGATATCCCGGTGTATAACTGTCCGATGGCTTCATACTAAGCAAGACATTTCTAACCCAATCCCCTCTAAATGCACCCGTTTCGTAGCTGATAGTCTTTTGCAGGATTGAATCGACTTCGGAAATGTCGCCATAGTAGGGAATCCGGCCCACAATGACTTCGGGAAAAACATCCACACCCTCAGGGCCGAAATCGCCTTCTTGCTGGCCATAGTAGCCGTCACCGTCAAGGTCCCAATTTCCAGTTAGATCGGCGTAGAAATAATCGGACGGAGCTTCGCGGTACGGATCGATGCTGTAGTAGCGAGGCCAAAGCATCTTCATCGGCACATCGCCGACCGTAGGGTCTGGATTTCCGATAAGCAGCACGTATTGAATCTGTTTTGATATATAATTATCGGCTAAATACGAGCGAATGTTGTTGGCGGCATCATCCCCGATGCCGCCGCCCCAGTCATCCTCGGTCGCTATTTCTACCGTAAAACCCCGATTTGCTTTGTGGGAGGCAAAGGCTTGCAGTTGGTTGCTGGCAGAGGTTACGGCGGATGTGGTAATGATCATGTAACACGGATCGGAGCTGGATTGCATAAGTGTGGTACTGCGAATAGATTTTGGCGAAGTGTACCACGACTTGGCGTCGGAGTAGTTGGCTGTAAGGCATTGAACTTTGTCCGCGAACATATCATCAGCAAGGCGCTCCGGTGAAAGGTCATTTGTATGAATAACTGTGCTGTAGGAAAGCGATATCTGCCCACCGGTAGTTCGTTCAAGAGTGGATGTGATCGGATTGTATCGCAAGGGGAAGTAGCGCACGGTGGCGATCTTCCATTTACGAAGGTTATTTACGCTGATGAGCTGGACGTGAGAGGCCGGAAATAGCTCGTCGGCTAAGTATACGAGTGTGTTTCGACCAGAATCAATTTGTTTGTTTGTGCCCCAATCCAAGACAGGGGAGTCGTCGAGAGCGAGCTTGATTGGAGGTGTAGGCACGATCTGCTTTTCAACGGTTATTGTGTCGAGTTTGTTGTCTGTAAGAGCGACTGTGATTGAAGACGGGAGGGCATCAGGAGGCACGATAACCCTTATATCTTGAAACGGCAGTGATGGATCACCAGGAGAGGAATAATTGCTATAGCCAGGTGCCAAAATATAGAGCCCGCTCTCCATGGTTTTGAATTCCGGCTCGAATGACGGAGTTGGCACGGCAAAATAACCCGATGCGGACGCGCTGGTAGCCAGCAAAACGGAGAAAATAATCAAAAACAACTTGCGCAACTAGGGCCTCCTGTGCTGCGAGGCGGTATGACGAGTCGCAAAATGGCCATAACCTCAGAATAGCTCGAGAATGGTGACAAGTCAATGCTTCGGACGCTATGGTTATTCCACAATCTGCACAAGATGATAGAGCTATTGGGTCGAGCGTTATCTGCAAAAATATTTAGATAATAATGCGCATAGCCCTAAAGACTACGCCATGAGGTTCCGATAACAAAGAATAGAGATTAATCAAATGATAAAGGCAAACTCTTCGAAAGAAGGGGACGCAAAGCCACGGGGCTAAACACGAAGACGTGTATGTCGGCCGGGCTGCCGTTCTCAAGCTTCGGGGTTTGCCTTTTTGGCGTTTGGGGCGTAATATGATGGGGCAGATGACACCGAGGCTGTGTGAAAGCCGAGGAGGACTAGTAAGATGAAGATATCGGGCGTCGAATCCAATAAGGCCTGTGTAAATCAGGGAGCAGCACAAGAGAAGATTCTCCCGAAGAATCGACCCAAGGGGCTAGTATCGAGCCAAACAACCAACAGCACGCAGTCGCTATCTCCGTTGGAACAGGGCATGGTTGTGGCTGAGGCAGCGCTAAGAGATGTGCCGGAAACAAGGGACGAGGTCGTTATGGAAATCAAGGACCGAATTGCCAAGGGAGACTACAATGTTAGCGGTGCTGAAATTGCAGATATGATGCTCCGGAGGCGCGCTGCGGACAAAATAAGATAGACATGCGTCTACATTATATGAGATTATCTAAACTCATGTTCGAGATCGCAGAACGCGAAGGAGTGTCCACCGTATAAGAACTACTGATCGGTGGGTGATAGGAATGGCATCGATTTTTGCTGTTGTAAATCAAAAGGGTGGTGTCGGAAAGACGACCACTGCCGTCAATGTGGCGGCGTGCTTGGCAGCCCAGGATGAAAGAACATTACTTGTCGATATTGATCCGCAGGGGAATGCGTCCAGTGGTGTGGGGGTTATCAAGTCGGAGTTGAAGATGTGCATGTATGACGTGCTCATCAACGAAGTTCCCATAGAACAGGTGATAATTTCTACCGACACTCAAGGGCTAGATCTCGCGCCTGCAAAACTGGACCTGGCCGGGGCTGACATAGAATTGATGTCCACCATGTCGCGGGAGACGAAGCTGAAACAGGCCCTGGAGAGAGTGAGCGGTCGATATGAGTTCATTCTGATTGATTGTCCGCCACCTTTGGGCTTGTTGACTGTAAACGTGCTTACCGCGGCTGAGTATGTGATATTGCCAATACAGTGTGAGTATTATGCGTTGGAGGGGATCAGCCAGCTTTTAAAGACTGTGGAATTAGTGAACCAGCACCTGAACCCCAGCCTTGAGGTCGCAAAAGTGTTGCTGACTATGTTCGATTATCGGACCAATCTTTCTCAGCAGGTGGTCGATGAGGTGAGGCGATTTTTTGGGGCCAGGGTGTCCCCTGTGCTTGTCCCCAGAAATGTCTGATTGAGTGAGGCTCCTAGTCATGGGCAGCCTATAATTTCCTATGATCCGAAATCTAAAGGCGCTGAAGCCTATATGATATTTGCTGCGGAGGTGGCCACTTTTGGAAAAGAAAGGTCTCGGTAGAGGATTAGGGGCATTGATCCCGATGGCGGATAAGGAAGTGCAGCCAGGGACGATTTCTGAAGTTGATATCTCCAAGGTTAGCGTTAATCCATACCAACCGCGCAACGAATATAGTGATGAGAAGTTCCAAGAGCTGGTAAACTCAGTGCGGGTTCATGGTATCCTTCAGCCAATAGTCATCCGATCAAAAGGAGATGGCGACTACGAACTGGTGGCCGGTGAGAGACGACTGAGAGCGGCGAAGGCTGCTGGGTTAGCGCGTATACCGTCGGTTGTTCGGGAACTGACTAACGAGCAAAGCCTTGAAGTCGCATTGGTTGAAAACATTCAACGAGAGGATATTAATGCGATTGATGCCGCCTTAGCGTATAAACGTCTATCAGAAGAGTTTGGCCTGTCGCAAGAGAGCCTGGCATTTGCGGTTGGAAAGAGTCGCTCGGCTATTGCTAACACCATGAGGCTGCTAAGTTTACCGGAGCCCGTGAAATCTGAGCTCAAAAGAGGAAGAATTGGAGAAGGGCATGCTAGGGCCATACTTTCAATAGATGGTGAGCCTGAACGAATCGAACTGTGCAAGAGGATTACAGGGGCAGGGTTATCAGTGAGAGAGGCCGAGAGACTGGCGCGGGAGTGGAATCGTGGCGAGGCTAGCAGGGGAACGGAGAATGTTTCACGTGAAACATTTTTGGATGAACAAGACCCGAACCTGTTGGAAGCTGAGGCGCAACTGCGGAGGCTATTTGGCACGAAGGTCTCAATTATTCAGACTAAAGACCGTGGCCGGATCGTGATGGAATATTACTCTGATGATGATCTCGAGCGACTGTTGATTATGTTGTGTGGGAGATAGTCTCCTCGGTCCCTCCTTGTCTTTCTGGGTGCTTATTATCCGACTGAGCTTTTGGCGCTTTTGGCATCAATTCGAGTATGATTACCCGAATTGTGGCGCCGACTGGCACTGCAATGAGCATTCCCGCTATGCCGAACATGCTCCCACCCAACATAAGGGCAAAAAGACTCCACGGGAGATTGAGTCCAACCGCTCCGCCTAATACTCTTGGCGCCACTAAATTATCGAACAGGATATTGTTCTGAACTACCATAGCCGAAATAACTGCCACAACGTACCCGAGCGAAGGATTTGTGGCATAGGCTACGATCCCTGTCGACAGTAATATAATAATCGAGCCGACATACGGTATCGGTGACACCAGGCCGGCGATCAGTCCCAGTATCAGTGCATATGGCATACGAAATATTAAACCTAAGATCACGGTTGTGACCACGCCATATAACACAGCTACCACAATTGTTCCCCTCACGTATGAGTTTAATACCCCCGCAATACACTGTGTTACACGAACGAATCGTTCTCGATGAACATCAGAGATTTGTCTGTAAATCGCCTCTCTTTGAGCATTCCAGTTGATAAGAAGCCATACCGTAACAAGAGGCACAACCACCAGCCAAGTCACTTTACTCACTACAGCTAGCACGAAATGACTCATTACATTCAAAGCTGCGGTGGAAAACTGTCGCATCTCGTCGGGGAATCGCTTGATTAATTCAGCAATCGAGGTTGGTAAGCTAACTCTCTGTAACAAGGCCTTTTGACCGACCAGAAAATTATCAATTCCTTTCTCCAAGGCCCGCGCATATGCTGGAATGCTGCTCACGAAATCTGCGCCTTGAGTTACGAATTGCGGCAGCACCAGGAATACTCCGACGGCAAAGACAGCCAGAAACAGCAGACTCGTTACAACCACCGAGCATACCCTCGACAAGCCCCTCTTCTCCAGTCGGGCCATCAGCGGATTCAACATGAATGCCAGCAGAAATGCTACAAAGAACGGAGCCGCAGTGGCTGTGATCATTACAATCAGCCATTTCAATCGCTCTATCAGTAGGATTACAGCAAGTGAGCCGATCGCAATTATGGCCCAAGTCGTTCCCCGTTGGTGCGCCCGTTCACTACCCATACCATTCCTCCCAATCGACAAGTTATAGCAACAAATGTTCATCCAGCACTTCCACCCACAACGGAAGCTGAAAATCAGGTATAAGCTCTGATTAGCGATCTCGCAGATAATTCCTGCTTTGCTGTTGACGAAGGTCTGCCATCATAATACCATGTTAATATGCCGACAATTGCTTACTATACTCTTGGCTGCAAGGTCAATCAATATGAGACCGAAAGATATCGTCGCGATTTGGAGGTCGCCGGCTTCCGGATTGTGCCATTCAACAGCCAAGCAGATGTGTATGTGGTAAACACCTGCTCGGTAACCGCCACCGCTGACAGTAAATCACGCGCCGCGATTCGCCGAGCGATAAAATCGAATCGTAATGCGCTAATTGTAGTTACCGGCTGCTATGCCGAGTTGGAAGCAGCCCAATTGAAAAACATCAGCGCAAAGATACTCACTGTTTCCAATTCCGAGAAAGACGCGCTTTCGGCCCTTATATCTGCCCAATTTGATTCTGCTGTCGAAACCACTATTTCTGAACTGGGACAAGTATCACCCAATTCGCCGCCCCGCCTTAGGACCAGAGCAATTGTGAAAGTGCAGGACGGCTGCGACCAATTCTGTTCCTACTGTGTGATCCCCTACGCAAGGCCTTGCAAACCCTCGCGCTCATTCGAAGATGTTTTGTCTGAGGTTCAGGACCTGACAAACCACGGTTACAAAGAAGTTGTGCTTACCGGGATACGCTTAGGTAGTTATGGCACGACGCAAAGTTCAGAATCCAGCCGCCTGCCTGAATTGATATCTTTAGTTTCAACTATCAATGGAATTGGACGTATTCGGCTCAGCTCAATCGAACCGTGGGAGGTTAGCGATGCCTTGTTGGAGGCAATGCAATCTCCAAAAGTCTGCCGGCATCTTCACATTCCACTGCAGAGCGGAGATGATGATACTTTACTTGCGATGAATCGTCCTTACACCGCTGCCCAGTATATACAAATAGTCGATCGAGTCAGACGAGCCATCTCTGGAATTGCAGTAACCACGGACGTTATTGTCGGATTCCCCGGAGAAACAGAACAGGCGTTCGCCAATACACGATCTCTGGTCGACGCAATAGGCTTTTCGCGGTTACATGTCTTTCGTTTTTCCCCACGCAAGCGCACATCCGCCGCATCTTTACCCGATCATGTTTCGGCGGATGAGAAGAAACGTCGTGCAGAAGAAATATCCGACTTGGGAACAATCACCCAGCGCCGGTTTGCATCGTCACTTATCGGCCAATCGTTAGAAGTGCTTGTAGAAAAGGGGGGCGGGACTGGACATTTGGTTGGCTTTTCTGATAATTATGTTGAGACTCGTTTTCATGGCGACCTCAGCCTGCGAGGCGAGATCGTCAGGGTAAAAATCGAGGCCGCCGAGCACAACTTCCTCATAGGGTCTATGGAGGGTAAAGATGAACAAGATCGATGATTGCATTTTTTGCAAAATTGCGGCAGGTAAGGTGGGCAAACTCATATATGAGGATGATGAGGTTGCTGCCTTTGACGATCTCAATCCGCAAGCGCCAGTCCATGTTTTAATTGTGCCCAAAAAGCACATCGCCAGAATATCTGACGTAATGAATGACTCTGATGTTTGCTTGATGGGCAAGATCGTTGTTGCCGCCAACAAAATCGCCGCAGACCGAGGAATCAGCCAAGATGGCTACAGATTAGTCATCAACTGCAACGAGGGTGCAGGGCAATCGGTGTGGCATGTGCATTTCCACCTTCTGGGTGGGCGAAGTCTTAGTTGGCCTCCCGGTTAATAACCCGGCGCTCCATTCCTGTTTACCAGCGCTGATGACTACTCGTGGTCGGCGTCGATTCATTCAGGGCTACTTAACGACGATTTTGCTTGACACAAAGCTCCGAATTGTGTTAAATTTTACTGTCTTGCCGACTAGCTCAACTGGCAGAGCGTCTGACTCTGGATCAGAAGGTTCTAGGTTCAAGCCCTAGGTCGGCAGCCATTTTTCAAAACCGAACATCCCTCCGATTTTACGGCCTGCCGATTCCCTGGCGGGCTTTTTGCTTTATTTTTTAACTTGTGAAAAGCACTCTCGCCCGTCGGCACTCTTCATTTTGAATCAAGCTGAGATTTCCCTTCGGTCTCGCTAATTTTTTCTATCAAATTGCTGGAGATTATCTTTTTCGCTTCCGCTCCGGACTTGTCGATGATCGCCTCATATTTCGAGGGCAGAAAAACGTTGTTGGTGATCGAAAAATAGTCCGCACCCGCAGCTGCCACAATGCCTGGCCCGTTGTCGTCGATCGTACAACCGCTTATAAGGACGCCTTTGCCGCCGTTGATCTTCACCGCGGGAACGTTCGGCCAATCGGGACCTGATTTACCGATGTCGCAGCCTGTGATATTAACACTTGTGCAATCATCCACGATCAATGCCGCGTCGCCGTTTGATCTAAGGTCGGTTCCTGTCACCATCACCCGCCCCGGCCCAGCAACCTTTAGAGAGGTCGAATGTGCCCACAAACAACCGCCGTTTATTCTCAGGGAGTTGACCTCCTCAATCACAATCCCATTTATTGAAAAGTCAGCCGAGCAGCCGTTCATCCCTCCCCACGTCGCCCCGTCCTTTTCCTTTACAAACAAAAAACCCGTCTTGCAAGCGAACGCGAAGCAGCTATCCACTCTGATTTCATCATTCTTGCCGAATTTGAACCCAACGCAGTGCTGCTGAGAGTATTTGTCCGGGTTCCAGACCTCTATATTTCGCAAAGTAGGAATATCATAGGTGTTGGTGACATATACCCCGCAGCTCCGCGCTGATATGATAAAGATGTTCTCAATATTCAGCCGACCGATGTTGGTCGTTCCATCGGCCATAATCGCCTCATAAGGACTATGAATGCGAAGGTTAGTAAGGGATATTCCGAGACCTTCAATCAAAATGGTCTCGCCGAACTTAACGGCAGCCTGGCCTTTATGATCATACTCAAAGTTGATCCCGTGAACCGACGCCCCCGCCCCCGCTCTTATACACGGCCCTTTGGTATGATCGACGATCAACTTCGGCATCGGAGCAGAATCAGATGACCAACCCCCGGCTTCAAGTCCTTTGAGCAGGCAGCCTTTTATGGTAATGGTATCGGTGAGGCGATATGCCCCTGCCGGAAGCACCACGCAAGCACCGTGTTTGTTCTCGGAGGCTTTGTCTATGGCAGATTGAATGGCTGAGGTGTCGTCAGCTTTGCCGTCACCCACGGCGCCGAACTCTTTAACGCTTATATCCCCAACGCAAGAACACGCGCTGAGAAAGATCATCAACACACAGCAATATGCAATTTGCACCGCAAACCTCCCGCATCTATGGATATACTACAACATTGCGCAGCTCTGATCCATCGACCCTACTTCAACCTCAGTTCTCTGTCCACGGCTCTGGTATTACTTGCTCGCTTCGGCGAGTTTACTGTACAGCGGCACGCTGCTGGTGGAGCGCACAAGAATCCAGGTCGTAATGTCGTCGTTCGTCTGCACTATGTCCCTGCCTACGGCTGTAGCCCTCAGCATCACACTGTTTGATCCCTTAAACACACCCGCCGGTATGGTATTGGACACCACATAGGCAGGGATGATAACCCCTTCTTTAATATAATTTTCAAGGCTCTCCTGGGTCACGGGTCGCTAGATCACCCGTCGGGCAAGTTCGGGTTTGGCGCTTGACGTCCACGTAATGCTGTATTTTTCATTGCCTCCAAAAGCCGTTAGAATGTATCCCACCGCGCCAGCCACAGGTTTCCATCTCACCGTAATTGGTCTTGACAGATCGGCTTGAGTTGCGGAGGTAGTGATGTTTAACGGCTCGAGAAAGTTCTGATCCTTAGTGAGGGTAACTGACGTATTAGCGCAAAAGTTGCTCTTCAGGGTATATACACCGGCTAGATCTGTGGATTCTTCGAAAGATTTCGGGTTGGTGGACGGCCAAAAAGCAAAAGATCTGTCCGGAACGGAATCATCTATATCTTCATCGGTGTGTTTGCTTGAGGTGGTAATCTTGGGTTGATCTGCCGCAATATTTTGCGAACTGCCCCAGTATTCCCTAAGCTCGATTTTGCTGGGTTCTGACTTTTCAGGCGCGGATCTCTCAACCATCAAGTCGACGCTCTTGCCGTAGCCGAGCGCTTCGGGGATCGACATACTTGCTTTGGAGGCTGCTTCAACCGCATTATCGGACGCGAGTTCAATGTTTAACGAGCGAACTGCTGTCGGCTTAGCACCCTCGGATGCGCTTGGGTCTCCCGGCATTCCAGGGAATATGAGCCTTGCAGTGCTTATGGTGATCACTAAAAGTGTTTTGAGTATAGACAAAAGGCTGCTCCTTTGGCCGATCGGGGCGGCTGTGTTCTCACATCCATAGTGACGCAAATACGCACACAATAGGTTCCCGCTCGTGCCCGGCTCATTATACTACTTTGGTATTACGAAAAATTAGGTCGTACAGGTAATCGACTGCCTGTCTAATTGCGGGTAATATGCAAATGGTTGTAAAGAAGCAAGCGATGAAGCCCTGTGAAACGCTGTGTAGTCATCATTTTTCCTTGGGCTTCAACGGAAACATTTACAGCCCAACTTAAAAATTGGAAAAGTGAATATTTTGTAAGATTGAAAAGCTCGGCGAAAACCGAGCTTTTCGATTTATTTGTCGCTAAAACGAGATGATGTCTTGGGCGTCGCGCACCCTGACTCCATATTGAACGCCTGCTGATTGCATTTCTGAACAAATACCGGTCGCCGCTACATAAGTGCCCACAGCAGGCTTCACGCCATAACCGCCGTATATAACTATCGGCCCACTTCCCGAATCGATAACGAAATTATCGTCTTCAAGCACTCTCCCCCAAACCTTCACAAGTACACCCAACTGAAGCGGCCTACCGTGGCTACCGTCTAGCCCAGGCGAGCCAATCGGGCGAATGGTATTAGTTGAGGGGCTGACAGTCGTGAACTGGGAAACATTCACTGCAACCATCCCACCAAACACTGTCTTCGTGCCCCGCAATGAAATGCTATCTCCCACCTCAAATCCATGCGCACCAAGAAGCGCTACGGCCGGCACGCGCTTCTCACTACACGCGTAGGCTGCGTCCGCAAATACAGCAGTTATGATAATCTCGTCGAGGTCAACATCAGCGTCTTCGTCAAAAGCAATCAAATCAGGTATTGTCTGACCCGAGGTTTTCCGAATCGTCAGCCGCCGATATTCATTAGCAAACGGAATGTTGGGCACGGTGACGAATCGGCCGCGCTGCGCAGTCACATAGCCACCTGCAATAACTTGCCCCGTCGCAATCTCCGTTAAAATATAAGCAAGTCGATCGCCCGATGCAAAATCGAACTGCTGGAGTCTGCGTGGAGATATATCGGCGGTGGGCGTTCCGCCGCTCACCGTATATTTGATATCAGCCACCCACGTGGTGGCAGTGGCGGTTCGTATCTGCCAATCGTATCCGGCATTCATCTGTCCCACGCTGTCTCCTTGCGAGGGGTCGCCATTGCCAGGATTGTTATTTGAGGAAGAATTGCTGACCGCGGGGTAGCTCTGGCTGCGCTTAATCTTTGTGTAGACATCAAAGCCAGTATATTCCGGCGGCAGGCCGGAAGAGCTGTTGACATGCCCGCCTTGGCCCCAAGCCGCTATGAACGCGTGTCGGTTCTCGTTAAGATTGTAATAAAATTGCGGAACTTGAAACCACTTCAAGGTATCGTCGTTTTTGCTGTTCTGTACCTTTATGAATGGAATATCTTCGGGATGATTCGTCACATACGCAGTCGAGTTCTGGCGATCCCACACCCCCACACCCTCGTCGGAAGGCAAATTCGCCGCCAACGAACCCCAGATATTTCTTAATTGAGTCTGCGACCAGCCTATATCCGGCAATCCGGGATTCACCTGCGGGACGGTTGCGCATATACTCGAAAACAACTCAGGATGCCGCAGGCCAAACGACAGCGCACCTGTGCCGCCCATCGACCCTCCGCTGACGGTAACACGGTCTTCATCGATTGGAAAGCTCGATTTCGCCCACCCCAACATATGCAACAGCATATTTTCCGTGTAGTTGATCACAGTTCCGGACAAAGAAGGATAGGTGCTGCAATACCCATACCACCAACTATTGCCCCCGTGAGGCAGGTTCGGGGAGCAATCCATCGGTGAAATAATGATGAGGTTCCACCAGGGCTGAATCCTGTTTGTTCCGTTTATGGCATGAAGATATAACATCGTTGCGTATTTTCCGGACAAGTTAGGTTTGGGGAGGGTGATGGTAATCTTCGTTGCCTCGCCGTCGAACAGTGACTCATCATTGCGCTTGAACCACGTGTAGGTTTCCCAAGGATAATCGTACCCTGAGACGTTCTGCACTCCCTTTTCATCAAGAACAGGCACAGCATTTCCGGAAGTCTCATGAATAGCAGACGAAAGGCTGTTTTGCCCTACGACAATATTCAAGTCTTCGGTGCCATCCGAATTCACGCCTACGACGGCATAATAACGATCTGCCGGTGCGTCTACTGTAATCACCTTAAGGCCATCGCGTTTGTCCAATGGTTCGGCCAGATCGAAAATTCTGTACCCGCGATCGGGGTCAGGCTCGCCGCGTCTGAATGCCGCCGAGGTCGCAGCCGCATCTTTTGCGCTGTTTAACGGCACATTCCCATCGATTAACTGTGCTTGGGAGATAGAGTTATCATCTATTACACTTGAGTTTCGATAGATATGGTAGCGTATATATTGCGTATCCGGGTCGGCCCAGTGTAAAAATACCTGCCCTCCCCGACAAAACGCGTCCTCGATTACAATAGCCGCACCACACCCGGTTGATACGGCCAGCACGAGCAGCAACACCCATAAATATGTTCTTATCAACTTTAGCCCACCCAGTTACGCAAATAATAACTTTATCTGCAACTACTGTGCCAAAGCAATTCATATATCTAGCAGTTAGGTGTAGATGACAGTTGTAATGGCAAGGATTACCGTACGAAATTGAACTCGCATTAACCCAGTTAATGCGCGGATTCCCCTGTCGCAGTCCGTTTCTGAAAGCTGGCGGATGGCCAGACGACAGAAATAAGCCGTGCATTGCATAGGGCGAAGTTCGTAAGGAATTTTGCAGCCCTGGTTGGTAAGTTCGGCGCAGAAACCCTCGACAGGTTTGGCTTCGGCGATCTCCGTTGAGTGGGTAATATATTTATAGGCAGCCATTTCGCCGGATTTGCGCCGAGCGCTCAGATGCCGAGTTTCGGGGTCTTGAATTATCCTATCTATAAACGAGTCTCGCTCCCGAACGCCTCCGCAGCATTTGCCTCGGCACTCCGCGCATATGTGACTGTGCCCTGTGCCTATAGAATTAAGCTCGCGCTGGAGGTCGATGCGGTTTTTGTTGAGGCGTTCAAGTTGCTCGCGTATTTTGGGATGGCCAAGAGCGCTCTTTTTCATAAATAGACGAGCCGCATGGTTGCAGATAATCTCACACGTACGAAACAAAGGTCGCGAATAAAAAAGAAATAGCTCGCGTTTAATCCTGCTCATCAATCCCCCGCATACAAAAAAAGCCCGCCTGGCGACGGGCTTTTCGCAAAATATTCTTCAGGCCTTTTCCAGCTCAAATGCTCTGTGGAGCGCTCGGACCGCATTTTTGACTTGATTTCTGGCTATTAGGCAGGTGATGCGAATCTCACTTGTTGTGATAGACAGAATATTTATCTCCGCAGCGGCAAACGCAGTGAACATTTTTTCGGCGTATCCGGGGTTGCTGCGTATTCCACTGCCGACTATCGAAACTTTAGCGACGTTTTGATCGACCACGACTTCGCGCGCCTCGATTTCGCTGGTCACAGGCCCGATTGCTTTCTTGGCCTTCTCCAGGTCCGCATCTTGCACAGTGAACGACACATCAGCCAGCCCCTCCGTGCCGACATTTTGCACGATCACATCCACGTTGATATTTGAATGCGCCAGAGTCGCAAACAACCTGGATGCGATTCCTGGTTGATCGGGGACTCCCGCGACAGTGATGCGCGTCACATCGGTATCATGAGCAATCCCACGCACAGGGTTGCGGACTTCCATTTCGTCGTCCTCCTTTTTAATCACGGTTCCGGGAACGTCTTTTGTGCTATTGGCCACAAGGATATCAACATCGTATAGTTCGCCAAGCTCGACCGCTCGCGAGTGCATAACCCGAGCGCCCTGCCCAGCCATCTCCAGCATTTCTTCATAACTGATCGTATCAAGCTTTCGAGCGTCAGCTTCAATGCGAGGATCCGCTGTATACACACCATCGACGTCTGTGAATATCTCGCAGCTATCCGCCTTCAGTGCGGCCGCAAGAGCGACTGCAGTAGTGTCCGACCCTCCGCGGCCGAGCGTTGTAATATCGGCCCAACTGGCGTTCTCTGTTATCCCCTGAAATCCGGCGACAACAACAACGTTCTGTTTATTAAGCTCCTCTCGAAGCCGCTTGACGTCTATTTTGAGGATTCTCGCTCTGCCTGCGGTGCGTTCCGTGATTATCCCTGCCTGGCCGCCGGTCAGCGACACTGCGCGAATACCCAGATCGTGCATTGCCATCGCCAGCAAGGCGCTGGAGGCCTGCTCCCCGGTCGCAAGAAGTTTGTCCATCTCGCGATCCTCCGGCATAGAACTGAGCTGTCTGGCCATGCTTATAAGCTCATCGGTAGTATCGCCCATCGCCGAAACAACCACCACCACGCAGGCTTCTTTAGCCCGCTCGGCGACTCGTTTTGCGACTGCTGCGATCTTTTCTGTTGTGGCGACTGAGCTGCCGCCGTATTTTTGGACGACTATCACCTGCTGCCAATCCTCCTGAGCTGAATCCAATAGAGGATAGCACATTTGCCGCACTACTGTAAATACGCTCT
Source organism: Armatimonadota bacterium (assembly GCA_012522555.1). Classification (GTDB taxonomy): domain Bacteria; phylum Armatimonadota; class UBA5829; order UBA5829; family UBA5829; genus DTKD01. Next base: position 16,044 of record JAAYKG010000060.1, on the reverse strand, counting down.
CCGTCTTAAGGGAATTTTTCGCACTAAACCAGCCAATCCCGTCTCTTGGGGGAGAGGGGGTAAATTGTGCCTGCGTCGCAGGGGGAGAGAGTGAGGCTCAAAGTCCCCTCTCCCGGGGGAGAGGGTCAGGGTGAGGGTGAAATCTATCCTTTTGCATCATCTTTCATAGCATCAGCACCCTACCCAGTTTTGCTGGCTTACCCCCTCACCCCCGCCCTCTCCCTCAAGGGAGAGGGAGTAAATTGTGCATCGGCCCTGGACTAAATTGATATTATCGACACGAAACGCTACCAGTTATATCTGTGCAGGCCGAAATCAAGTAAATTGACCCCAACGAATGTCATTAACACACACAAGAAACCGATCACAAGCAGGCGATTCGACCACTTACCGCGCCTGCGGCTGATCAGCCTCACGTGAAGATACGCTGCGTATACCAGCCAGGTGATCAAAGACCAGGTTTCTTTTGGATCCCAGTTCCAGTATGAACTCCACGCCGACTGCGCCCACAGCGAACCTGTGATGATGCCAATCGTCAGCATCGGAAACCCTATCGACACCAACTTGTAGGCCAGCCGGTCGGCGACGTCCAGCGAAGGCAGATGCTTCTGAAACATATTAATTCGCTTGGCTTTTAACATCCGCTCCTGAATCGAATATACCACCGCCGCGCCGCACGCCAACGTAAATGCGCTGTATCCGAGCAGGCAGGTGATGGTGTGAATCGCGTTCCAGTGGCTTTGCAGCGCAGGCAGCAGTTCGGCGCTGATGCTTTGCGGCAGTGATGATGCTATTACGATCAAACACGCTGCCAGAAGAGTGGTGAACGCGCCCACGATAGCGATGCGGAACCGACGCTCCATCAACAAATACAGCCCCACCAACCCCCACGCAAGAAACATCAGCGAGTCTGATAGATTGTTGATTGCAATTTGTTGGTTCTGGACGCATGCTATGACGATAGCCACACCTTGCGCAACAACCCCCAAAACCGCTGCCGTTTGCGCTCCACGCCTGGCGCGGCCGCTCCCTCCCAGCATACTCCAGAGGTATAGCACCGCTGCGCACAAATATAAAATTAGAGCGATATCGATTATTATGGCCGCTTGCCCCCAAGATCATTCGCCTGAGCTGTCTGAGGCTGATTTTCGTCGGTTTGTTCGATACGACATATCCCGAACAAGTCGCAGATCATATCCAGCTTGTCGGAGGAATCGTCCTGTATGGCGTAGTCCTTAATCTGTATCATAGGCGTGTGGCAGATTCTATTTACTATAGAGCGGGTCGAGACGCCGATAAGCTCCAAATCCTCTCGGGAAAGATGTTTGAGCTTGCTTTGCAGCCTATCAAGCTCCTGCTGCCTGATATCTTCAAACTTCTCTCGCAGGGCCGTTATCACCGGAATCGCATCCAGGGTGCGGAATTTCACTAAAAACTCCTCGACCTCCGAGCCGATAATCTCCTCCACCTTCGCCACCTCCTCACGTCGCCCCTCCGCCTGCTCTTCGACAGCGCACCGCAGGTCGTCTATATTGTAGACAAACACCCCATCCAGGCTGCCGACCTGCGCTTCGACATCCCTCGGCACTGCGATATCTATAAAGAACAGCGGCCTGCCGCGCCGCGCCCGCATCACCGACGCCACCATGTCTTTGTTGACTATCGGCTCCCCTGCGCCTGTTGATGTAATGACTATATCCACCGACAACATAGCCGATTGCCTGTCCTCAAACGCCACTGCGCGCCCGTCGAACCTTGCGGCCAGGTCGATTGCTTTCTGCTGGGTGCGGTTTGCCACAAGCACGGAATCGGCGCCGGATGAAGTAAGATGGGTCGCAGTCAGCTCACCCATTTTGCCCGCGCCGATAATCAACACGCTTCGCCCCTTGAGATCATCGAAGATCGATCGTGCAATCCTGACCGCTACCGAGCCTACCGAAAACGCGCCTCGACCTATCTCGGTTTCTGTGCGGACTCTCTTGCCCACCGAAATCGCCTTCTGAAAGAGTCCTCCAAGGAGGGTGTGGGCCGATGGCAAAGCGGCAGCCGCGGCGTGGGCCGACTTCACTTGCCCAAGTATCTGAGCTTCTCCCAGAACCATCGAATCGATCCCCGAAGCCACTCTGAACAGGTGCTCTATCGCTTTGTGACCGGCTCGAGAATAAGTAAACGGCTGAAAATCTTCAGCGCTCACACTAAAATATTTGCTCATCCAATCAACGATCACGGCGTCATTTGCCCTGGTTGGGGTGCAGGCATATATTTCAGTGCGGTTACAGGTGGAGAGGATGACGCACTCCAAAACCTCGTCCAGCGATGCGAGTCCACGCAGCGCATCCGGCAACTGCTGGTCGGTGATGCTCAATTTCTCCCGGATTTCGACTGGTGCGGTCTCGTGGTTGAGGCCGATGACTACAAGATGCACTCGCGCGCCCTTTCAATAGCTTCTTTGGTTCGGCCCGCCGCCAGCAAATCGAGAACATCCGAGTCCAATATGCGAAGATAGGCTCGGTTACGATCGGAAATATCAGGGTAAAGAGCTTTCACTTCACTCCGCACCTCGCCCAGCAGCGCGGCAAGTTCCCCATATTCCGATCCAAAATCAGACTCTAGTCGCTGTCGAATGCGGCGCGCCAATGCCGGGCTTTTACCCGAAGTGGACACGCTTATAACAAGATCTCCCCGTCGCACCATCGCCGGCACAAAAAAAGTGCACAATTCCGGCACATCAACCACATTGACCAGAATGTTTCGGCTCTGAGCATCCACCGAAACCGCTCTGTTGACAAGCATATCATCCGTAGCCGCAACAGCCAGAAATGCGCCATCAAGGTGTGTGCTATTATAGTTCTGCGCTGCATGCTCGATAAGTCCTTGATTCGCCAGTTCACTCAAAGTTGCGGTGAGTTCAGGGGAGACCACGTGCACGCGAGCGTCAAAATCCAGAAGCGTCTTCGCTTTGCGCTCCGCGATCTTGCCCCCTCCGACCACCACACATTTCCGGTGCGCCAGATTTACACTTATCGAATAATGCGCCATTATTATCCTGTAGCGTAGCTATGCAGCCCGTGGAAGAAATATGTAACCCCAAGGAACGTGAAGATAGTCGCGCCGAAGCCGATAATCGCAAGCCATGCCGACCTGCGGCCCCTCCATCCCATCATTGTGTGGGTATGCAAATAGGTCGCGTAGATTAGCCAGGTGATCAGCGACCAGGTCTCTTTTGGGTCCCAGCCCCAATACCTTCCCCACGCGATCTGTGCCCAAACAGCGCCAATCACCACCAGCAGCGTCTGCATCAAAAACCCAAATGCGACCGTGCGATAGATCGTGCGATCCAGCACCTTCGCCACAGGGAGCCTGCTTGCCCAAAATGATCGAGACTGCGACTTCGGATCAGCTTGCGCTCGCCGGTCCGCATTTTCCCTGAGCAGATACATCACCGCCAGCACAAAAGCCACCATCGAGGCTCCGTATGCCAGAATCCCACTCACAATATGCGGGGTCCGCCACGCGCTTTGCAAAGCAGGCATAACGCTGTAGTCGATTTTGGCGTTTGGCAATCTCATCGTAAATAGAGCAAACGCCGATATCAAAGGCACGCTGAAGCCGCCCAATGAAGAGTTCCTTGTAAATAGTTCCACCGCCAGATAGACTACAACAGCAGCCCACGTGAATGAGAGCATATACTCATACAAATTCAGCAGCGGGAGTCTGCCGATGACTATCGCGATTATCGTTATCGACGCCGTATGCACAGCAAGCCCAGCCACCAACAATACTCGCCCGACTCGCGCCAATCTCGTTTGGCTGCCCACCAATGCGACGAGATAACAGGCCGCTGAGACCAGATATATCCAAAAAGCATACTTAAACAGGCTCAGGCCCAGTTGTTCAGTCATAAATAAAATGATCCTCCGACCCTGCTACGAGATCGACTCGCGCAGACGTTTGAAATCTTTCTCAAATATCTCCGGTTCGGCTTTCGAGGAGGCCCCAATCGTCACATCAGAGCCGCTGCCGGATTCGACTACGCTGATTCTAATGATCCGGCGAGTCACATAAAAAGACATAAACAAACCGACCACCATCAAAATAAACCCGGCATACACAATCGGCAGCGCCGGGTTTCGCGCCACCTGCAGGCCGGTGTAGTTAATCACCTCTTCCAGGGTGACCTTAAGCCCGTCATATTCGGCGGTTTTGGACACAGGAACCCATCCAAGCCGCTTCCACGCATCCAGCCCTTTATACTCAGGAAACCGATCGTTGAGCATAATATTGACGGCGACGTTCACCGGCAAATTACTTCGATTGAGCGCCTTGCCGCCGATATAATCAGGAACCAGATCATGCACGAAAATGGTCCACTTTTTCCCACTCAGTGTGAACTCTTTGAACGGCTCTTCGGCGATCACAAACATCTTCGCGCCGGAACGATTGTCCAAGCCGACCTCGAACGGAATGCTCGCTGTGTCGCCATCGGGCGATGTGACTTTGATAATCACCCCCGCGATACCATAGTCACTCTGATAAAAAGTCATCCCGTTATATGTAAGCGGGTGATTGACGTCGATGATTTTGTGTGCCGCAACCTTGCCGCCGTCATAAACCTGCAGGTCGCTTCGATAGGCTGTTGGGTTGCCTTTACCGTCGTGTTTGATCTCAAATTTTTTCAGTTTGACTTCAAAGCCGAGGGGTATCTGCTTGTTGCTGTTTTCCGTGAAATACCCGGCCGTCTTTTCGCCTTCCAAAATGATAGCATTACCATCGGTGCCTAGAATACCGCCAAATATCGCCCCGATAAAGATCACGAGGATGCTGAGGTGGGTCAAATACGGCCCCCAGATCACCGCCGAGCCTTTGGCTGCGTAGATCGAAGCCTCTTTTTCGTCACCACGGCTCAGGGGTCGATATGACCCTCCACGCAGCGCCCCAAGCAATTTTTGCGTCGCCGATTCAACCGAGTCTGATGATGAAACGGTCTCTGAGATGTTCATCGCCGCCACCTGCGCGGAGTCCGTTTCGATGCAGGGTTTGACGGTCTTTCTCCAGGCGATGCCGAACCTGTTAATGCTGCACACCGCCAGGTTTATCCCTACCAAAACAAGAAGCACCGAGAACCACGAAGAGTGGTAGATCGTAATGCCGTGCTTATCCTCGATGACTGTGCCGAATATCGACACAGCAGCAAGCCCCAGCAGCAGCACGATGGCCGTTTTCATCGAGCTAAACAGGCTCCACAGCGCCTCCATTGCGCCGATATCCTTTTGCTTCGGGGAATTATCCATCTTTTCTACGTCGTCGCGCAGATCGACTTCACTCACAAACAGACCTCCTGCGAAAGACAGCCTATTCGCCGTCTCCCACTTCTATTGTATTGTCCTATTCCTGAACAGTCGTGTCAACTTCAGCAAACGTCATTTGACACTGATTGACGGGAAGGGCATAATACCCTTGCCGCTTTTCAAGGAGATAGCGATTCTGATATGGCTCAACTCAGTCTACATACGGCGCGTTACCGGCTTGATATAGAATTAGACGATCGCACAGGGCGATGTGTTCTGACCGACAACTATTCCGGAGTTGCTTTCGCGGATAGTGACTACTGCTACCAGGCAGCGGTCGAGCACGCCGAAAAGATCGTAGTCCTCGATGGTCTATGGAACCCGGAGGTGACCGAGGAATCCCCGGATCGAGGGGGGCGTATCGTCACAATCAGCGGCAGGCTGGGTGCGGCAGGCTCCGGAGTTGAAGTGGACATTCGGCACAGGTTGTATCTGCCAGACGATGATGAGTTTTTCGACGAGCAAATCCTGCTGCGCAACCCTTCTGAAAAGCATTTGGCGCTGCGGGGTTATCGGTTCGGTTTTCGCAAGCAGTTACAGCCTTCCGTCGAATACGGCGGCGCTGGAATCGACATCGAGAATTATCGGGCGATAGCCATTCCGTTTCGACTGCAGCCGGACGGAAAAAAACACGACTATCATGTTGATGATCTATATCACGCCAGGTATCAATGCTCGGAATATGCAAACCGCACTAGTATCAGCAGCGAGATAGTGGATCGAGGGCAGGCGCGTTCTGAGGCGTGGGCTTGGACCGACGGAGAGCACGGTCTGCTTATGCTTAAGTATAATCCTGCGATGATCGAATACAGTATGCTGGATACCGAGCGCACTGATGATGGGGCAAGATATCTGGTCTTCGGCGGAGCTGCTCCTGCGCTGTATGATGAACCTTCCGAGGCGGTGCGGCTGGGACCGGGCCTCGAAGTTGGCTTTGGGCAGACACATTATAAGTTTTACGAGGGATTGTGGCGCAGGGGAGCGTATATTTTTAAGGATTATCTGGCCGGGCTTGGCCACGGCCTGCCGGATGATTATAACCCGCCGGTGGTGTGGTCTCTGCCGGCCCAGGCTACAAGCCTGGCTGATATCGAGAAAGAGGCGGCCGCCGCGCGGGATATTGGCTGCGAGGCTCTGCAACTCGGCTCGGAGTGGGAGAACGAACGAGGGAATTCGATATGGGACACAACTCGTTTGGGAGCTGTCGGCAGCTTCGTTGAACGAATGCGCGACCAATATGGCCTGCAGACCGGCATAAGGGTGATTGGCCGCAGTTATCACGATGGATACCCCGATATGTATCGCCGCACCTACGATGGACACGTTGGTTATTACGCCGCCGATCCGCAAAAGCCATTCTACGAGCCGTGCGTTGTTTTTGATGAATGTAAGCAGGAAATGCTGCGCCGACTGCAGAGCCTTGCGGACGCTGGGGTCTCATTTATGGTCTTTGATGAGTTCGACTGGCGCGGGGCTTGCTTCCACGGCAGACACGGGCACAAGGTACCGACGACTCCGGATATGCACGCCCGAGCGGTGATTAGCCTGATTCGCGGGATCCGCGAACATCATCCGAACCTGCTCACGGAATTGCACGACCCGGTGTGGCCGTGGGGGGTTGGGTATCTGCCTATCTACTATCTGCACGATTATGACAGGACTTTTCATGAAGGGTGGTCGTTTCAACTGGCGAGCAGCCCTCTTGAGAACCTTCTGTCGGGCGAATCGCTGAGCTTGTTTTACTATCGATTGGCTTATGATCTGCCGTTATATATGCCGTTGGATATGGACGCAGATAACGATCAGTGCCTGGCATTTTGGTGGTATGTGTCGACTATCAAACACATCGGCATCTGCGGAGGGCGAACCGATAAACGGCGGCAGGCATATAAGCAGGCTCTGGCGCAGTATCTGTCCATGAAGGAGTTATATGTAAACGGCGAGTTTCATGGGCTTGATGAGCTGACGCATTTTCATGTGCTTGAAGACACGGGGCATTGCGTGTTGAATGCGTTTAACTTGACCGATGCGCCGATATCGCGCAGCATCGAACTGCCGTTAGCGGATATGGGATTGATGGCGGAAGTGGAAGTCGAAGGCGCACGGGCTGAAATGACCGGCAGCAAGCTGTGGCTCGAGTTGAATATCGAACCGTTCAGCCCGCTTGTGGTGCGGATTTACCCCAGGGATTGATTGGATCTGTCATCAATAGTTTGTGTTGGGCCGCACCCAATATTCGGAACACCAATTATATGGCCAGCCGGGAGACAGTTGACCAGCCTGGCAGAACGCTCCGCAGGTTTGCGGGGCAATCTCGCAGCAGTCCACAGGCGGGCATCTCAACGTCGGGCAGGTCGGTTGCTGCGGAATAGAAGCTGGCGGCTGGGCCACTTTCGGCGATTGCACGCGCGGGACTGGATTATTACTTTGATCTGCGAATACAAATCCACTTGCCAAAACGACGACAAACAGCACTCCCAGCGATATTGCGTATGCACCTCTCATCTCGGCACTTCCTTATAACGACGTTCACCAAAATGATTCTACCCATCGCGCCGCACAAGCAATTATCGCCCACGGCAGGAAAGAAAATCTCGATGGCTAATAAGCTACCAGCAAGTGATCAGACTCTCGCGGGAGGCCACTATGTGCATGAATTCGCTCGATATCGCCGTTCTGGCGATCTACTTCATTGGGATTCTGTTTCTGGGGGTTTTTCAGGCCAGAAAGATCAAGAATACCGGCGATTTCTTCGCCGGCGGACGTAAATTTAACAAGTTTCTGATGATGATGCACGCTCTTGGAACAGGAACACACGCGGACGATCCGGTGGTGGTGGTCGGCGCGGCGTTCAAGAATGGGCTGGCCGGAATATGGTATACGTTCGCGTATTTGTTCGTCACGCCGTTTTATTGGCTGATGGCGCCGCTGTTCCGCAGATCCCGCTATCTGACGACGGCTGATTTTTTTGAAGCCAGGTTCGGCTCGTCGTTGGGCACTTTATATGCCCTTTGGGGGGTTATGATCTTTGCGGTCAACATAGGAACCTTGCTGATTGGAACAGGGTTCGTAGTGTATGCGGTGAGTGGAGGTGCGATCGCTCCGATCTGGTCGATTCTGGGGATGACTATCGTGTTTTTGATCTATGGAACGGCGGGCGGGCTGGTGGCGACCGTGGTGACGGAGAGCGTGCAGGGGCTGTTGATCGTGGTGATGTCTCTGCTTCTTATCCCGTTCGGCTTGGCCAAGCTCGGGGGATTCGCAGGTCTGCACGAAGCAGTGACCGATCCAGCCATGTTTGCTCTGACTGGAAAAGTGGAGCTAAATATATGGTGGATCATCGCCGGATCCATTTCCATGCTGATCGGAATTGTGGCACAGCCGCATATCATGGAGGTCTGTTCCACCGGGAAAACTGAGTTCGAGGGCCGTATAGGGTTCACCTATGGCAATTTCGTGAAGCGACTTTGCTCTATTGGTTGGGCGCTGACCGGGGTGGTGATGATCGGGATGGTTGCAAAGAATTATGTGGCCCCGTTTGAGCGGGAGGCCGCATTCGGCACGGCAATACGAACACTTCTGCCTCCGGGTTTCATCGGGCTTATGTTTGCTGCGATTCTGGCGGCGCAGATGTCCAGTTTGAGTGCATTTATGGTGGCGGCTTCCGCTCTGCTTTCGCGAAATATTTTCAAAAAACATATCAGACCGACTGCGACGGATATTCAGTTACTGGGAGTCGCCAGGGTCGCCGGGCTTGTTATTGTGGCGTTGGGAGTGTTCTTTGCGCTCAGTCAAAAAGGCGTGGCGGAAGCGCTGATGTGGTTCTGGACTCTGAGCACCTTTACGGGGGTGTTTATGTGGGCCGGGGTGCTGTGGAGAAGAGCAAATGCCACAGGAGCGTGGGCGTCGTTTGCGGTTATGCTGACGATATGGCTGATCGTTGGCGAGCCTGGGCAATTGGTGAGCCAACGCCTTGCCGTTAACGCCTATAAAGCCGTAAACAGCCCGGCGGAACTTAGCGCGCTTATGGATAGTAAGCCCATCAGCCGGGTCATGGTCGACGTTATCAGAAAAACCGACAATGGATTCGAGCGCAAGAACAGGATTGCACTGATAGCCAAACGCGAACACTCCACTATTTCAGCGAGGCAAGCCACCGCAGCAGAAAAAGCCGCCATTGGGATTATGGACAAAGGCGGGATCGTCATCGAAAGCGCCGATCCCCATCTGGATATAAAACCGGGGGACATCGTGATGCGCGGCGCCGGGGTTCCCCTGCCGGGTATTTACGCGGACAAGAGCCTGCTACACTATAGATTGCTTGCATTTCTGCCCGCGGGGATTCTCGCTTTGATCCTGGGGAGCCTGATTGGCAAACCGCTGCCCAAGCAGAGGCTGGACCAGTTCTATAAACTAATCAGCACTCCCGTCGGCAAAGAAGCGGAACTCGAGGAGCAAGGAGTGGAAATGGTCTATGCTGGAGCGAGCAAAGGACACCCGTGGGAGATAAATCATCCCCGCGCTGTGAATATCATCGGATTCTCCATTGCCTTTGTGATTTCTCTGCTTTTCGTTGTGCTCTTGTGGTGGGTCGGCAGAATCGGCGCGTAGATGGAGTTTCTGTTATAATGGTGGAGTTATCACGAATTTTGTCTGCGAAAATCAGATAGTTTTGTAGTTGAGGTGCCGATATGACGCCTGCGCCATGGTTTGGCAGAAGGGCAAAAGCTGCGCGTAAGACAGCGAGGCAGAGCGTGGATGCTCTACCTGACGGTTTGTGGACAAAGTGTCCTCAGTGCAGCGAGATACTCTTCAATAAAGAACTTCTAAAAAATATGCGCGTGTGCAACAAGTGTGGCTATCACTATATACTTGGGGCCGCGGAGCGCATCGAGAGCATAGTCGATGACGGTGCGTTCGAGGAGATGGACGCGAATCTGGCCACGGTGAATGTGCTGGAGTTTGACGAATATGAACCCAAGCTCGCAAAGTGGCGGGCAAAAACCGGTATGGAGGAAGCTATAATCACCGGCGTCGGAGAGATCGACGGCCGCTCGGTGGTGCTTGGCGTGCTGGATTTCCACTTCTGGGCCGGCACTATGGGCGGAGTGGTCGGCGAAAGAGTGGTGCGAGCGATGGAGTTCGCCATACAAAACGATATGCCCGTGATTATGTTCATAGCCTCCGGCGGGATTCGAGTGACCGAGGGGCTGCCGGGACTTATGCAGATGGCCAAGACTTCGGCCGCCTGTGCGAAGCTCCACGAGGCCGGGATTCCTTATATAGTCGTCTTGACGGACAACTCGCTGGCCGGAGTCCTCGCCAGTTACGGGTCTTTGGGCGATTTCACTATCTCCGAGCCGGGCCTGCTGACCGGGCTGACCGCGGATCGTGTTGCGAAGCAAGCACAGGTGGTCAACGTCCCGGATAATTTCCGCAGGGCGGAATTTGCACTGCAAAACGGCCACATCGACCGAATCGTCCCTCGCAAAGACCTCAAGCCGACCTTGATCAAACTGCTTGCTTTCTGTCGAGAACAGGAGGACAACGAAGATGCCGCCTAGCTGGAACATACTCGACTTCGAGAAACCAATCGCCGAACTCGACGAACAGATCGCAGAGATCAAACGGCTGACAGCGGAGAGCGGAGAGGATCGCACTGAAGATATTCTCGCGCTTGAGACCGATCGTGATCGACTAATTGAGCAGATATTTGCTAATTTATCCGCTTGGGACAAGACCCTGCTCGCGAGACATCCCAAACGGCCGTATACGCTGGATTATGTGCGCACTATCTTTGATGATTATACCGAACTGCACGGCGACAGGCTGTTTGCTGATGACCCGGCGATGGTTGGCGGAATAGCAACCCTGGACCACAGACAGGTGATGTTCGTTGGTCAACAAAAAGGTCGTGATATAAAGGAGCGAGGATATCGAAACTTCGGCAGCGCCAAGCCTGAGGGCTACCGCAAGGCCCTGCGGCTTATGAAGCTGGCGGAGAAATTCCACAGGCCGGTGATCTGCTTCGTCGATACCCCGGCGGCGGATGTCAACGTCGGTGCGGAACAGCGCGGGATAAGTGGGGCTATCGCTCGAAATATGATGGAAATGGCCACGCTCAAGACGCCTGTTGTTGTGGTGGTGATCGGCGAAGGCGGAAGCGGCGGAGCAATCGGAATAGCGCTGGGAGATCGGGTGCTTATGTTGGAGCATTCCATCTATGCCGTGATCCCTCCGGAGGGCTTCGCGGCAATCGTATGGAAGGACGCGGCTCGGGGCAAAGATGGAGCAGAGGTGATGAAAGTCACCAGCGAAGGCGGTCGCGAGCTTGGATTGGTCGATGAGGTCGTCAAGGAACCTCTGGGCGGCGCCCATCGGAATATGGATCTGGCGGCAAGAAACCTCAAAGCTGCTTTAGTAAAACACATCGACGAGCTTTTAGAGGTTCCCATCCCCGAGTTGCTCGATACTCGATACAAAAAATTCCGCGGTATGGGCGCATATTCGGAGAAAATGATTTAATTTCCGACGGCCAGGCTGATATTAGTTGGATGAGGACCTGTCCTGGCCGTCGATTTCATAAAAATTGACTCTTCCCGCGAGCTTTTCCTCGGTCTGCCTGCGGATACGTTCCTCTTCTTCGGCCATTTCAGTAAGGCGGCGTTCCTCTTCCTCCGAGGCTGTGGCGTCAATCATCGCCCGCGACTCCGCGCAGGCCCCACATTCCGGCCTGTCGCACAGCAGCGCCGCTGGGTCGGCTCTAAGCATATCAACGGCAACTTCGATCACGGCTCTGGCACCCATCAGCCTGGCTTTACACCGGCCTATAATCGTCTCTTTTATGGCGTCTTGTTCGTATAGCAATTCGTCTATAGCTTCGAAACCCTGGCTGCAGCCGGGTCTGCGGACCCATTTGTGCACGACCTTACCACTGCGCAGCTTGATGCCGACGCGCCGCTGTTTGTCGAGGTATGGAACCTGTGCAAGCTCCTCGGCTACGTGAATCGAAGAATTAGAGGTCTGTGTGACTCCGAGCTGGAGAATCTTCCCGCCCACCCGCGCTGCTTTGTGAAGCGCGGAATTTCTCGCAAACGCCTCGACTCTATCATGATCTTCGGTGATTTGCTCGGCCAGCCTGCCGATCGCCGCCACCGAATGTGTCGGGTGGCTGCTGCGAATCGCCTCCGGGCGTATGCGAACAGCCTCGGTGATCATACCCACCACAGATGGAGTGGCTGCGGGGTCGAAAACCCCAGGGTCGTAGTTGAATGTCGGCACAACCAAAGTGCCATCCGGCCCGATCGTCTCTAATATGGCGTCGATAACCGTATCCGCGCCGCCGTCGACCTCGCCGAAACTGCGCAGGGAGCTGTGAACAATTACCGTATCTCCGGCTTCAAGCCCCAGGTCGATCAGACCGTCTATAACCTGTTTTTTCGTCAGCATATCTGCGACCTCCAGCAAAACTACAGCAGATGTGCGAAGAAAAGAGAGGCAGCATCGCTTACCTCTCTGGTTCAAATCTGGTATACTTTATGGCAGCCGGCTTATTCGGAGACCTTAGCGTTGATTCGCTTCATAAGCCTGGACTTGCGCCGGGCAGCAGCGTTAGGATGGATAATCCCACGCTTGGCGGCCTTATCGAGTATGCTCACAGTCTCATTGAGCAACGCGGCTGTCTGATCGGACTGTTCGTCCATCGCCGATTTGGTCTTCTTTACGAAGGTCTTGATTTTGGACCTCGTATCGAGGTTTCGGAGCCTGCGCTCTCGAGACTTCTTAACGTCTTTAACAACAGATTTAATATTTGGCAACTAGGTCTCACCCCCTGTCTGTGCCGAAGGGATTATTAAACTGATAACCTTGCCAGTATACCAGTTTAGTCGGCCAAATGCAATAGCAAATAGCCGCGATTTTGGGTATAGCTGTGGATGAAATATTCTTTTAAGGAGGATAATAATGGCAACACAAGACGCAAAACAGGTGACAGTGTATACGACTCCCACTTGTCCGTACTGTCACCAGGTGAAGGATTATCTCAAGCAGAAGGGAGTTGAGTTTTCAGAAAAGAATGTGGCCGCCGACCTCGAAGCGCGAAATGCTATGGTGCAAAAGTCCGGGCAGCTTGGTGTTCCGGTCATCGAGGTCGACGGCCAAACGATCGTCGGATTTAATCGCGCCAAACTCGAAGAACTGCTGGGCTAGACTGGATTTGAGGTGCGTATGGCTGATAAAACACATTATGATCTGATAGTGCTGGGCGGAGGCCCTGCGGGGATGACTGCGGTTGTGTATGGCGCTCGCAAGCAGATGGATATGCTGGTCATCTCCGACGATATCGGCGGCCAGACGATGTGGAGCGCGGGAATAGAAAACTATCTGGGTTTTCCGTTCATCACCGGGCCGGAACTGGTACAGAAATTCGAAGAGCACGTGAGACAGTTTAATGTTCCGCATGAGTATACTCGCGCCTCGAACCTTAGCCGCACTGGGGATCGATTCAGTGTGCAGACCCATGATGGCCGAACCTTTACTGCCAGAGCGGTGATTGTCGCGACAGGCAAATCCCCCAGGATGCTGGGTGTGCCAGGCGAAAAGGAGCTTATTGGCAGAGGGGTAACCTACTGCGCTACCTGCGACGGGCCTGTATTCGCCGGCCACGATGTTGCTATCATCGGAGGAGGCAATTCCGGCCTCGACGCGGTTGTGCAGATGATGAAGATATGCCCAAAAGTATATATCATCGAGCGCTCTCCCGAGTTGAGGGCCGATGCGGTGGTCGTGCGCAAAGCACAGGAGGCCGATAACGTCGAGATCCTTACCGGCACGAAGGTAACTGAGATAATCGGCGAGGACTTTGTCGATGGGATTATGATAGACAGCGTGGATGGCGGATCGCCGAGGCGCTTGGATGTGAAGGGCGTTTTCATCGAGATTGGCCTCAGCCCGAACACCGATTTTGCAGATGGCGTGGTGCGGCTTAACCCACACGGGGAAATACCGGTAGATTGTGCGGCTCGCACGGGGATTCCTGGGCTGTATGCGGCTGGGGATGTGACCGATGTGCCGGAGAAACAGATAATAATAGCTGCGGGAGACGGGGCGAAAGCGGCTCTGGGAGCCTACGCATATCTGGTGAGGCTGCCGGTAGCGGAAGATTGGGGTCAAATGATCACGTGATCGACATTCCAAAAGCGGCCTATATCCATATCCCGTTTTGTGTCTCGAAGTGCTGGTATTGCGACTTCAATTCCTATTCCGGCATGGATTCTTTTTTCGACAGCTATGCTTGCGCTTTGATGAGCGAGATAAGGCAGGTGCGGAAAAACGATCAATCGAGCTTGCAAACCGTCTACTTCGGCGGCGGGACTCCGACGGTTTTACCCGCCGAAAAGTTGGAGGCAATTCTGGGTGAATTGCGCTGCAGCATAGGCATTGATGAGGATGCTGAGGTCACTTTAGAGGCAAACCCCGGCACTATCGACGCGAATGGGGCCAGCCGACTTAGGCATGCGGGGTTCAATAGGATCAGTCTTGGCGTCCAATCCTTCGATGACGCGTATTTGCGCACTATGGGGCGAATCCATTCTCGGGACCAGGCCGCTGCCGCGTATAATACCGTCCGCGAAGAAGGCTTTTGCAATGTGGGGGTTGATCTGATCTTCGCGCTGCCGGGCCAGGGGCTGGGGCATTGGTCGGACACTCTCGACGCCGCCTTGCAACTCAAACCGCCGCCCGAACATCTTTCACTGTATGAATTGTCGATAGAGGAAGGGACTCGGTTCGCGGAATTGTTGGCGGCCGGCAGGCTGGAGCCGGTCGATGAGGATTTGCGCCTGAGGATGTATGAGCTGACAATAAGCAAGCTGAGCGAGGCCGGTTACGAGCATTATGAAGTCTCCAACTTCGCACGCCCCGGCTTCCGATCGTGCCACAATATGGTCTATTGGATGAATGGGCCTTACTACGGATTCGGAGCTGGGGCAACAAGCTATATAAATGGAAAACGATCGCGCCGGGTCTCCGACCCCAGAAAATATATCAACGCAATTAACACCGGCTGTGAAGCCATCGAGTTTTCGGAGTCGCTGGACTGCCGAGAACGGCTGGGGGAGACTATAATTCAGGGGCTGAGGATGCTCGAAGGCGTCGACCTAGCGCGAACGCAGAGGCGGTTGGGCCTCGATCCGATGGCCGAATTCGCCGCAGAGATAGAATCCCTGCAGCGACGGGGTCTGGTCGAACTGGCCAATTCCCGCCTCCGCGTCACTCATTCGGGTCTGCTGCTGCTGAATGATGTATCGCAGGAGTTCGTGACCTGCGCGTGATTATTTTTTATGCTCCAAAAACCACTTGCCGAGGCCCTCGTTGCGATAGGCGTTGTCCCATGAATTGTGGCCTACGCCCGGATAGACGGTCAGCTTACATTTGCCGCCTGCGTCTGTTATCCATTTCTCCATCTCGCGGCTGCGTTCGATGTCGACGGCCTTATCTTGATCTCCGTGGAACGTCCAGATCGGCAGTTTCGCGACCTTGTGCGCTATCTCCTCATCCCCCCATCCGCACACGGGCGCAATCGCCGCGAACATATCCGGGTGCATCGCAGCTATAGCCCATGTTCCGTGCCCACCCTGGGAAAGGCCGGTCAGATACAGTCGAGAATTATCTATGTTATATTCCTTTTGAGACTGCT
>JAAYKG010000059.1 GCA_012522555.1 Armatimonadota bacterium | reverse complement strand
GTTCAACCGCTTTTCTCGACCATTCGCTGCATATACACCCCCAACCGGTGCACCTCTTACTATCAGCGGAGCGGCTGCGAGGTTGCGCAGGCCGAGCCTTGAGGCGATACCTTTTGGAAGAGGGTGATAGACAGATAGACTATTCGAGACCAGCGGGCGCTCTTGTTCGAGTATCTGCTCAACATTCCACTCGCCCCCACCCTCTCGAAATGTCGCCATAAGCGCAGAATTGGCCCCCGCAGACCTAAGTCCAGGAGCCTCCGAACCATCCGAGCCGCGCCTAGCCGGCAGAAAGAAAGTCTGCTCGACATTCAACAGTTTACCGACGCTCAGCAACAGATGGTCGATAATATCCTTGGGTGTGATCATACCCGCAAGTTCGGCTCTGAATTCATTTACAACAGCAAGACTGGCGCGGTAGTTGAGCTGCTTTTCACTTATCTGCCCGAACATAAGCGCAAGCACAAGCAAGAACCCCATGAAACCCAACACCGGCACAAGATCTGACGCGGTATTCTGCGGCGCTCCGGCAATCAGAGCGAAAGAGACTACGCTAGCGCCAAGCGCCAGAATACTGCGCAGCGAGCCATACCTCGTCGCCACAGTGACAACGTAGAAGATATACCAAAGATAAAACGGTATCCCAGTCCACCCTGCAGTAGACAAAAGATAGGTGATTAGCAGGATTTCAATGAAACTGCTCAGGATGTTAGTGATTCTGAGCACGCGAGGGAAAAATCGCACCGCCACCCACATCCCGAGGCTGTACACAGAAAAGAGAGCAATGATGGCAATGACATCAGGTAGCGCGAGCTTGGGCAAAACATCGGGCGGAGCGGTTGGAAGAGGGGAAGTGGATCTCACTTCATATCCAGGAATAACCTGACTGGTATAGAACTTGAGCAAAACGATAGCGGTGACTACGGTCAACAGCAAACGGATGATGGCTTGTTGCCGTTCGGCGTCCAACTGCTCTTGCTGCAGGCTGAAGGTGCCATTTAGCTTCATGTGATCAAGCCTTCACGAGTCCACTTCGTATAGCGAATTTGACGGCTTCCGACCGGCTTCCTATGCCGAGTTTTTCCAGTATCCTGCCGACGTGCACTTTGACCGTATGCTCGCTGATAAATAGCTCATCCGCTATTTGGATGTTGGACTTGGCTTCTCCAAGTAGTTTGAACACCTCAAGCTCACGCGCAGTAAGCAATGACAGTTTGGCCGCGTCGTCTCCCAGCGGTTTTTTTGCCATACCTCGGAATAGTTTTTCGGTAAGGCCTGGCGGCAGCCAACAGCCGCCGGACGCGACTGCTCTGATAGCATCTACCAATTGATTGGATGCCGCATCCTTGAGCAGATAGCCCATCGCGCCGCTTTGTATGCAGCGTGCGAGTAGTTCATCGTCATCAGCTCCGGTCAGCACGATGACTTTGGTGGGAAGTTGTTCGGCGGATAGCGCTTCGAGCACCTCGACTCCGCCCATCTGCGGCATAATAAGGTCGAGAAGAAGGACATCAGGTTTCAAAGCTCTCACTTTTTCGACCGCCTGTACCCCAGTTACTGCCTGATCCACTACCTGCAGGTCGTCGTATTCTCCAAGAAGGCCCATTAAGCCTTCACGCAAAATACCGTGGTCATCAGCTATCAGTACAGTGATTTCCGCATTGTCCATTTGGCGCTCCGTGATCAGTTCCCCCCTGGAATACTACTCTACTGCTGAGGATGTTCTTGTAACTCTGCAACTCCTGCGTGTCTGTTCCACAGGTCTACAATATAGTCTTCCCTATTAATGAATGATATACCTGCATGCTCCAAGAGTCAACAGGCGAAGATCGTTTATCTGTCCGCACACTCGACTTTGCCTGTTGACTTCTATATTTGCGCATAACTGGGTAAACATCCTCAAATCACACACCTCTGGATATGCCAGTGAATGTGGGAGATCTATGACCTATTCTAATGACAAGCAGGGAAGCTTCACAACTGACGTTCATCTCGAGCTTCTTGATGAATTTGCTCCCGCATTCAGAATACTCTATGTCGTTTTATCGCAGGGTCACAGCACCCGCTGGATCGGCGCTACTGAGACTCTGGGATATAGTGCGGATGAATTGGAATGCGAATCTGATTTATGGAATTCTATTATACATCCGGCTGATCGACCAAAGACCCTCGAGGCTTATGAACGTCGCGACTCAGTCGAGCGCTTCAATCAACAATATCGCATATACGACAAAGACGGACAATTGAGATGGGTGTTCGAAAGAGGAGAGGCAACTCCGACGGGCCGCATCAGACTGATATATGACATCACACAGCTTAAAACTACTTTGCCGTATCAACCAGATTTCAAGTCCCTAATCGAGGAATCTCCTTTAGCTGTATTAATGTTTGATGGGGAACATCGAGTCAGATACACCAACGACTCAGCCGCCCGTTTGTTCGGCTTATCCGTCGCTTCCGATTTACTAGGCAGAGATATCGCCTCCGTTTTGTCACAGCAAAGCGCGGAGGCGTTGTGCCAGGATTTGGGACCGCGCTTGCAGAAAGGGCCTTGGTCAGGGGATATGACTATCGTCCGCCGAGACGGAGTAAGGCTTGAATTAAGAGCATCAATCGTCAGAGACACGCTCGATACGGATAGATTCGCGGCGATATTTACAGACATCACAGAGGTGAAGCGCACTGAGGAAGCCCTTCGAGAGAGCGAACAAAGATTCCGCTCCCTTATCGAGGACGTCGACGGAATCATCTTTCGTATTGACCCAAGCTACAACCTAATCGCCATCTGGGGTCGCACTATGAACAACTTCGGTTATACTCTGGCTGACCTGACGCAAAACCCCGAATTGTGGTGGACCGCCCTGCCGGAAGAGGATCTGAATCGAGCAAAAGCCAGCTACATCGACGCAGCCACCACAAAGAAACCAATAGTGCTCGAGCTGCGGATAATTAATATTCGAAGTGGGACTATAGGTTGGGTCAGAACACATATCACACCTAAGTTCGATACCGCCGGGGAATTATTATACTTCGATGGAGTTGCTCTCGACATCACCGAGCGAGTCGAAGCCCAACAACTCGAAGAACGGCACTCCACGGTGATGGGTATCCTGAGCGATATCAACACCCAACTAGCTTCCAGTTTGGACGCCCAACAAATTCTGGATTATGCCGCCGCCAGACTCTGC
>JAAYKG010000058.1 GCA_012522555.1 Armatimonadota bacterium | reverse complement strand
TGCCCCAGAGGTGGGCGATGGCAGGGCCTTTGAACCCTGCCAACTGGTCGAGGCCGATCTTCATCCCAACCGCTTGAATGCCCACGGCTCTTGCGGCAGTTTGCAGGCCGAGCAGGGTGACACCCCCCTTTTCATCGTAGCCACAGAGAGTTTTCATCTCTTCGAGGCCCGACGCGATGCCCAACTTTTGGCAAACGACGATCAGGCTATTTGGCCCACACAGCTTGTCGGATTCACTGCAACTCTTGCATGCGGCGAATGATATGTGAGCAAGGAGAAATGCAAAAATGCAGGCGACGAGATAAGTATGCATGCGTTTGCAGATCACAGCGCACTGTCCCTTTCTGTAGTCGGGTATGGATGGAAGGGCTCGGGATTTGGGTTCCGAGCCCATGCAGATGCAAAAAGGACGCGTCCCCTTATAAAGCCTGACCTATTCAGGGTATTACGTACTCCATGTCGTTAACAGTGTCGACAACCTTGATTCCAGGCGGGAGTTTGACCTCCAGCGTGTCGTCGCCGACCGGCACATTGAGCTGAAACTCAGGTCCGTAGACTACCGAGACGCGTTTTTTCACCGTCCCATCCGGGTTGTAGTCGATCCGACTGACGGCGGCCGGCCCCCACAAATTCTCTCCGTAGCTCCTCACCTTGGTAGTCTCTTCTCTTACCAGTGTCTCGTCAGCACCGGATACCGACCAGACCTGGAACTTTGGAATTGTGAAGCCTTGGGCAGTGCTCACCCAGAACTTGAGCCTGCTGCGAACATCCTTACCATCTACTGTAACGGCAGGGGTCACAGACTCCACACACAAGCATTCGTCTTCGTCCAAAATCTCTTTACTTAAAAACTTGAGATCGGAGGCTTTATCAAGATCGGCCATCCCGTGGGCGCGCGGGTCTGCAAACAGGTCAAACTCTCCCTTTATCATCCCAGAAGCTCCAGCACGAACTGTTGCTGGTAACTTCGAGTCCTTTATCCACTCAACCGTATTCACGCCATCAAAGCTGCCCTCATATGCAGCTCTCGGTCCGCGAATTGTATCGCTTGATACCCGCAGGCGGTCACCTCTAAACGCTACTGTGATCTTGCTTTCACTATTCGATTCACTGCCGCCGGCAATCTTCGATACGGTCACGCGCACTGATCCTCTGCCGCTCTTGATACCTGAGTAGGTCAGGCTGCATCCAGTCTTTACAAGCTGCACAAGTCCTTCGTCCGCACTTATCGGGGACACAGCAATAGCAAAGAAAGCCAACAAACTCACACACCAGGTTGTTCTTCTATTAAGTAAACAAGTCATTATTCTGCATCTCCTTTCAAAAGAACAATCTCTTCCGGCTGCGCATTCTCATCACTTCTTAGGGGGGACAAGACACTTAATATAATTTTTCAGCCCCCACTGCTCATCTCCAGTGCCACATCGGTCAGCGGTAGTCTTACACTGGCCCAGCGGGTGTTGAATGTCGAGCTTGCAATCACAATCATACTTGGGCCCACAGGGACCTCCATCACCTGTGCATCCCGTTCCGTTTTCGGGTAGACCGACCCTGCTCACCTGCTCCTTGTACTGCGAGCACCCACAGCCGCCTCCTATACACGAGAGTCCATCGCAATTTATATTGTCCTTATTTCCATCAGGACACCACCAAGTTTCGCAAATAGCAGTACAGCATCCACCCCCCTTGATAAAGGCAATTTCATCATCGCTGACTAATACACAGGCGAATGCATGAGGCGCAAGCGCCGCACAGACACACACAACCAAGCAGCCTATTAGTATTGCTTTCATATACACTTGACCTCCAATCGTTTAATACAGTTGATACTTGAACCGTAACTCGACTCAACAAACACTATGCAAAGTAATACTATCAGCGCCATAGTGCCTCATCTTACTCACGCGCCTCACCTACCTTTGGTTGTTCTTTTGCACTCCATACGTGTTCCACAAGTGCAGCATCCCTCGCGCCTTGCTCGCCCAGTCCAAGCCAGAGTATCGCTTTGTGACATTCTCCATTGCCTGCCGCGCCGCGAGATCCATGTTGCTATTGTGATAGCATACGCCAAGTTGGTACTCGGCGTGAGCCTTTGAGTCTTGGGTAGCATCGCGGAGGGCAAGCACTCCTCTGCACATGCTCGCTGCCTCGCGGTACTTGCTTCCGGCGAAGTAGATGTCGGCCCTCCAAATCAGAAGGCCATTCCTGTCGTTGCCTGAAGCGCTCTTGCTGAAAACCGCAAGAGCGTCCGCCGCTCTATCGATCTGTT
>JAAYKG010000057.1 GCA_012522555.1 Armatimonadota bacterium | reverse complement strand
TTCCCTTTAGTAGATGTCCAGCGTGAGTATGCCGTTTCGCTTGCCGAAGCAACGCCTCGCGTTTATCGTTATTGATTATTTCTGCTTCTTCGCCGAGCAGGCTTATCGCCAGCAAATCGCGATACCATATCAAAAGGATATCGAGCGACCAAAGAGTCGTCTCCCTGACGCCGCGGCGAACGCTTGACGGTTGCGTCGGTGATGACTCCTCGGCGTCCCCTTCGGCATCAGGCGTCTCCGAGGCCCCTCCTCGAAGCTTCTCCGCCAATCGCAGTGCAGCCCACACGTTACCCCCGGAAGTCGCATCGGCAATATCAGCTATTGTCTCACGAACAGACAGGAATTCGCTGTCTCGCAGCAGCGTGATAGCTTCGCCGGGGCGACCCTGAGAGTAGTGCGAAAACAGCGCGGCCTCTTCAACGCTGGCTCCATGATCTTCGATCAGTCGCTCCGCAAGCTCATTGCTGTTGGCCTGCTCGAAACGTACCAACTGGCACCGAGAACGTATCGTCGGCAGCACATTTGCGGAGTTCCTGAAAAGCAGAATATTGATGAGGTAGTCCGGCGGTTCCTCCAGCAATTTCAGAATGCAGTTTGCTGCTTCTTCATTGAGAGTGTCACCCTGTTCGATTATATTCACAGCCCATTTACCGCGGGACGGCCGAAACGTAGACAACTCACGCATCTCTCGCATGCTATCGATGGTGGTGTTCTGGCCTTTTGGGGACCATACGCGTATGTCCGGGAAGTTGCCGTGCTCGATAGCCCGACAGATCGCACATATCCCACACGCCTGGCCTGCAATAGGCGATTCGCAATTAAGAGCCTTTGCGAACTCAAGAGCAGTCGTCAGTTTACCTGTGCCCTGCAGGCCCAAAAACAGATACGCATGCCCAACTCGGCCCTCACGAACCGCCCCAATAAGCACACGTTTGGCAAGTTGCTGGCCGATTATTCGATCAAAGCCACTTCGACTAGACACGTTCGTATTTCTCTACATCCACTACAAATATAATCGCTCCCCCGACTGCGACCTTCACGGGATTCAATGCGGCCCCGGCAGGCGCTATGGCATCGGGTATCGGCTGGGAGACATACTGCTCTCTCGATGAGCACCATTTGCGAACTATTGATATCACGCTATCAACATCGTCGTCGTCAGCCCCCGCCAAAAATGTTACGTTACCGTCTCTGAGAAACCCTCCCGTGCTAGCGACAATCGTGAACTTGTGCCCTGCCTGCAGCAAGGCATCGCTAACCTTATGCTTATCTCTTTCGTGAACGATCGCAATTACGAGCTTCATAGTCGTACCTCTGCTTTCGCGGCTATAATACCAGTTACTTCTCGGGTCACTTCATCAAAACTGCGAGTGGCATCCACTATCACAAATCTCTGCGGTTCCGCACTCGCCTGATTCAGATATCCTCGGCGCACTGATTCGTGAAATGCAATCCCTTCTGATGAGATTCTATCAACTTTCGTCTGCCGTGCAAGCCCGACTTCAGCCGGCAGATCCAATAATATGGTAAGGTTCGGCGACAATCCATTGGTTGCGAACCGATTCAACTCTTCGACCAACTCTGCATCTATTCCGCGTGCGCCGCTTTGGTAGGCGATTGAGGAGTCAGTATATCTATCGCATATCACGACTGCTCCGCGCCCCAGGGCGGGCAGTATTACATCGTCAATATGCTGCGCTCTGGCTGCTTCAAACAACAACAACTCTGCCCGATCCGACAGTTTTTCGGATTCCAGCAGCACTCGCCTTATGCTGTCGCCCAGCTTTGTTCCCCCTGGCTCACGTGTCACAACTATCTCTCGGCCATGCAAGCTCAAGCGTTCAAATAAAGCTTTAGATAGACTGCTCTTGCCTGCTCCTTCGATTCCCTCAATGGTCACAAAAAATCCGCTTCCAGCGGTCATGGCTTGAAGATTCTCACTCTGCGATACGGTTCAGTGCCTATGCTTTGGGAGGTCAATTCATATTTCTCGGCGACAAGGTGCTGCAGCCTTCTGAGATAGCTGCTCTGCGCCGGAAGTTCTTGTGCTTCGCCTGTTTCCAACACCCGCTCAATCGCAGCTTCCGCGTCTGATATAGCCGCCGCTTCCTCATTGGATTCTCCGAGGTTGAATACATCCCGCACCACACCAGCAATTTGAGCATAGGTGTTGCTCTTTATGACATATACGGGCAATCCACGACTTTTAGCGTCCTGCAGCACCGCCAGGTTCTTTCGCTCGTGAACCTTAAGCGCGATTACGGCATTGGCCTCTCCAAGGTCTTTGCTTATATAGCCGGGCGCTCGCAGTTCACGAAGCGCGCGCTCGAGACGGCTCCGGCTGACTCCATATGGAAAAATCTTTACAATCGACGGCATCGGAGCAGCGTCCGCTGATTCATGGCGATGGTCAATACTTGCAGACTCAGGATGCGCGGCAAGCCCGGTAGATTGAACGACCTCGACTTCGCCTTGGATGTTGCGTACTCGTATTTCGGGCCGGGGCGGGACCCCACGGAGCATTTTATCGACTATGCTGGCCACGTCGTGATGAATCGCCAGTTTGTCCATCTCTATTATTTCAATCAAAACATCGAATGTCGGCGGCGCTTTGCGCTCCAGAACCGTCTTTTGCGTCCCTCTGCGGCGCGCTTCGTCGTCCGACAGGGTCACTGCCTGTATTCCACCCACAAGATCGGCCAAGGTGGGGTTGACCATCAGGTTCTCAAGGGAATTGCCGTGGGCTGTTGCTACCAACATCACTCCGCGTTCAGCAATTGTTCTGGCGGCGAACGCTTCGGCCTCAGTCCCGATCTCATCGATGACTATGACCTCGGGCATGTGGTTTTCGACAGCCTCGATCATCACCGAGTGCTGTTGATCGGGGGTCACCACTTGCATCCTACGCGCGTGGCCGATCGCGGGGTGGGGGATATCGCCATCACCAGCGATTTCGTTGGATGTGTCGACGATAATGACGCGTTTTTTGAATTCATCAGAAAGGATCCTGGCAACTTCGCGCAATTTTGTGGTCTTGCCGACCCCTGGACGACCGAGCATCAGGATACTTTGGCCGCTCTCGACCACGTCGCGAATAATATCGATCGTGCCATAGACAGCACGACCGATGCGACAAGTGAGGCCGATGATCCTGCCCTGCCTGTTACGAATCGCAGAAATACGATGGAGGGTGCGTTCGATGCCGGCTCGATTATCTTTTCCGAACTCGCCAACCCGCTCGACCACATGGTTTATATCTTCCGCTCTAGTCGGCTGATCGGATAATTGAATGACGCGAAGTGGGAATCTTACCTCTGGCTCACGGCCGAGATCCATAACGATCTCAAGCAGATCATCGACATCTTCTTGCTCTTCAATGCTCTGCCTGAACTTCGTTGGCAACACATCAAGCAACTGATCAAGATTGTCGGTTACTCGAAGTTGCTTTAACCCCAGCACAGTTTTCGGCTTTGCCATCTAATATCCTCAGCCAATCGTATCCAATCCAAAGTACACTTCCACAGGCGATCAGAGTTGACCTTCAAGTTCATACATTATTGCAGCGCAACCTGCGATCGCCGCGGTGTCCGTCCTCAATACTCGAGAACCAAATGAAACCGATACAGCCCCCGCTGATTTCGCCAATTCGACCTCGCTGCTTGTCAATCCGCCTTCAGGGCCGACGATCAGCAATACTGATTTTGCACCAACATTGGTGCGCAAAACGTCACGCAGCGAAGATGACTTGTCCTCTTCCTCCCACGCTATTATCGCCAGATCGAAATCAGCTACACGCCTGGTCAGATCATCAAAATCAATCACTCCACGCAAGCGCGGAATCATCGATCTTCCGCATTGCTCCGCAGCTTCAGCAGCAATTTTGCCTAACCTTTCCGCTTTTTTCAGCCCGCCCGATTCGTCGAGCCGAACCACCGTCCGTTCAGAACGTATCAGCATCATTTCAGATATTC
This sequence comes from Armatimonadota bacterium, assembly GCA_012522555.1. GTDB lineage: Bacteria > Armatimonadota > UBA5829 > UBA5829 > UBA5829 > DTKD01. The sequence continues at coordinate 786 of JAAYKG010000057.1, read as the reverse complement.
CCAGTTCTGTGCACTTCTGAACGATCAGCTCGATACGATCGCTTTTTGGGACGCACGATGCAAGAACCAATTCCAAAACAGGTTCGCCATCGCCTATCCGTTTATCAACAATTTGAGCGTTGAGTAGCTGAGGAGTAGAGAGAATGATCCGGGCGTCGTATGAATTACCCAGGCCGTCCAGCAGGGTAATGTGATCGTCGGTTTTGAGGCGCAAAACCCTGTTCACCTGTCTGGCAACGGCGCCTTCGATGCTGATTTGCTTGGTTGTCAGCAGATGTGGATCGACAAAAAATCTGCGATGATCTGACATCTTATGCCTCTCGTTTGCCGATCAAAGCCACCCAGTCTCCATCAAATCGCTTGTCAACAACACTAATCCCAGCAGATTTGAACGCATCGCATACATCCGAGCAGCGCTCCGTGACAATCCCGCAGGCGACCAGTAGTCCGTTCGGCTTCATAACATCTGCAAGTTCGGTGGCTAGATCAATCAGCACTTTTGCTATAATATTGGCAACGACCAGATCAGCTTTGCCGGCAAATGCGCACGGCGATTCGGCACGTATGATCACCACGGAGCCTGCAAGTCCGGCATGCGCTACATTAGCTTGGGCAACCTCGACAGCCACCGTATCATTATCAAGCCCGACAACACGCTTTGCCCCCAACAGCGCAGCGGCAATCGCAAGCACCGCCGATCCGGTGCCGACGTCGCAGACGACATCGCCAGCCTTAACCAAATCCTGAAGCGCGAGCAGGCATAATTGAGTAGTGGGATGGTAGCCC
>JAAYKG010000056.1 GCA_012522555.1 Armatimonadota bacterium | reverse complement strand
GGCGAAATATAATCGTTTGCTCGTCCTCAAATGCTTTGCTGATTGCAGAGATACTTGCTCACTGCTCTGGCCGCCCAGGTGCGTGATTTCACCGGCGGGATCTACCCACACCTGCCAATCATTCTGGCGCAGCCGATAGCACCAGTCCGTTTCCTCATTGTACATAAAGAACGATTCGTCCATCATTCCGATCTGCTCGATGGCATCCCGTCGAACCATCATCGCACATCCGCCTATCCAGTCAACCTCAAAAGGCCCTATATCGCGGGTCTGTTCCGCAGTTGTGGGCGTGACGGTTTCATTTGGAATCCGCCGATCCAACACCCCTCGAAGTTCCGACCAGAATGTTGGAAATCTAGCCCAGGAATACTGTAAGGTCCCGTCAGTATTGAGCACTAACGGCCCCACTGCACCCGCATTCGGATTAGAATCAAGATGTTTCACAAGTCGTTTAAGAGTGTCCCCCCGCATTATCGTGTCCGGGTTCAGCAGGAGAAAATGTCGGCCTTTGCTTATCGCGTATGCCTGATTGTTAGCCTTTGGAAAACCAACGTTATCCTCGTTCTGAATTATTTGTGCGCAAGGATACTTTTGCGCGACCATCTCTGCGCTGCCGTCTGACGACGCGTTGTCAACGACTATTACCTCAAACTCAACGCCGCTTGCGGTTTCATTGATCGAGTTTAAGCACTGATCCAGGATATCTTTGGTATTCCAACTAACTATGGCTATCGAGAGATCCATCTGCCTCCTGCCTGCTGATTCTAACATGGGCGATCGCCAAACCCCAAATCAACCACGAATAGATCGTGGTAGAAAAAGTGAAAATGCCTCCATTATGATAGGTTGGCACAATGTAGTCTCCGATGAAAGCGGCGGCGCTGATGCCGGCCATCTGGCCGATGACGGCCAAAATATAGGTCTTGGACGGCCCGCGAGGCAACTTTCGATAATTAGCCAGCAGCCATCTGAAGCCGAAAAACAAAATGGAAAGAAACAGTATCGTACCCGGAAAGCCCATCTCCGACAAATGCTGGGAATAGGTGCCGTGAGCCGAAGTGTATGATGTCGTCCCCCATTTTTCTCCGTAGTGAAATGAGTTATATGTGCGATAATTACCCAGGCCTACGCCCAGTGGAAATGCGGAAGCGTATTTTAACCCACCTTTCAACAAGTCAAAGCGGTCGAAGTCACCCTCTTCCTCGGATGCTGTTACGACATTGGCATGCATAAAAGGCCAAGATGCAGCAAAGCCTAAGCAGCCTAGTACGAGAAGAACCAGAAACGCCCTCTTGTTTGCGATGTAAGCGGTTACAAAAATGACTATAATAAGGCCCATCCAGCCGGAAACCCACGAGACACTGCGCACCAAGACAACATATATGAACAGCGCTAATACCGCCGATGAAGCCATCCTTACGAGTATAGTTCTTCCAGAATCAAGCAGGATAGCTGTCAGATAGCCGGCAGGCAAAAATAAAAGTAACGACCACCAGGATGCAGAGATCGGTATTTTGTTGCCGAGCAAAGAGTTCACAAGGTTATAGATTCCCGAAAATATCAAAGCCAAGGTTATGCGTCCCAGCCATCTGCGGTCTTGTATCGACGTGGCCATCATTATTAGAGCGCCTATGCTGAGTACGCGCAACATGATTTCTATGAAATTGACCACTGGGTATTGATAACTCGTATCGACGTGGATATCCCAAAATAAGTATGAATTCCAGACGTTTATCAGGCAGTAGATAATATAGAATCCAGACGGCAGGTAAAAAGCGCTGGTGATGCGATTTTTGGGCAAATTGCCCCAGATGTATTTGAGAAACCACACCACCAACAGAAAGCCCAGCATCAGTTCACTGACATAAAGCCCTTTGCCTATACCCGATCCTCCGACCGCCATATCGGGCGTCCTGCCGAATGGGACGAATGCGATCAGGGCATACAGCATCAATGTGGACTCAAACTGCCAAGCAATCAACCCCGCCAACAGCATCGCGCCGATCAGAGCACAGACATAGTAAAGCTGCATGATCGCTGCAAATATTCCAAGCCCGACCCCCGCAGCTAAGACCCACCCCGTGCGACGCAATCCCACAGCGACTCGGTCGGGAGTCAAACCCGCGCTGCTTTCTAGCAAGGGCTCTATTGAATTGTTGATCGTACTATCAGCCATTGACCACGTCTATATGTTCGACCGACTCCACAACTTTCGTAAACCGCGAGCTAATGCTCGACCAATCATACTTCTGCTCCACAAATCTTCGCGCAGCAGTTCTCAAGTCAGATGTTAATTCAGGATTATCGACCACTTGCACTATCGATTCAGCAAATTGTTCGGCAGAATCGGCAAGCATAATTTGCGTTTTATGCTCGACATCAATACCTTCCGCGCCCATAGATGTCGACACTACAGGCACGCCGGCAGCCATCGCTTCCAAAATTTTCCGCCTGCTGCCCCCACCCTCCCGAAGAGGCACAACGCATACCGCACTCTTTGCAAGCACATCTCTAATATCTGAAACGTACCCAGTAAGTTCCACCCCAGGGCAGTTCTCTATATCCGTCAAGTCCACTCCCTTGTTGCTGCCTGTGATGCGCAGCTTGAAGTCTTTCCCTTTTTGCCTCAAGATCGGATATATCTCAGAGATGAAATACTGCACAGCGTCAAGGTTCGCGCTGTAAGTCAGTGCGCCATTATAAACCAACGCCCCGTGCTCAAGTTTCCACAAATCCGGATCGTAATGAGAAGTATCCACGCCGTTCGGTATAATATGAATATCGGCAAGATCGGGTGCGGCTTTAAGGATTAACGCACGATCATTTTCGGATACCGCCGTGATCGCGTCGAACCGTCGACATAAGTTAGCTTCCCATCGAGCTGCCTTTTTCCATCCTGCCGCTGCTCGCCAACGTTTTACTGGGTTTGCGATTTTGTCCGCAGCTCTCTTCATTACAGCATATTCGCAGTTGTGTTGGTCCAGAATCTTAGGCACAGAGACGCCCTGTGGAACATAATGTGCAATCCCTAACGAAGACGCCACTATTACATCCGGAGCTATGCGCGATATCGCATTCTCGATGGACATTCGTATCCGATCATCATAAGTGCACACCACCGATCTTGGTCGACCGGAAAATAAGGCAAAAAAAGATTTCATCCCGCGTGGTTTGAACCAGTTTGACTTATGAACAGAGACGACCTCGCAAATATCGCTAAGATATCGCGAGTCCTCGGCGTTGGAATCATCCTGCAGCAGGGAAATCGTAAAGACTTCGTGCTTTTGTGAGAGTCCCTTCATCAAATTGTAGGCCCGGATTCTCGCTCCGTTATCAGGCGGATACGGAAACCATGCCGAAAGGAATAGGATTTTCAACGGTCTGCCTAATTCAAATATTTAATGTGGCGAGCAGGGATCCCGCACACCATCGTCGAATCCAGCGCGAAACGCATTATTTTATAAATGGTGGACTCTCAATCGGTTGAATATTTTCCCGCATTGTTTGCTTGATTACCTTATGCAAGTGGGTCTCCAACTCGCTGACAGACCGATCCCAATCCCAGCGTTCAAGAACCAATTCTCTGCCTCGTTTGCCCAACGATTGTGCCAGCGATGGATCGCTTACAAGCTCAGAGATCAGTGAGCCAATTAAAACGGGATCATCGTGCGGAGAAAGCAATCCGTTTACCCTGTCAAAGACAGTTTCTCTGACTCCTCCCTCAGCAATGGCGACGACTGGTAAGCTGCAAGCTCCAGCTTCCAGGGGAGCAAGACCGAATGGCTCTAGTCTTGATGTATATATCATCGCTATTGCGCCGGAGAGCAGAGCACGCAGCTCAGCATCGCTGACCAAGATCTTTGGTTCAAAAGTCACCCCCAAAGAATCGGCCAATGCTTCGCTGTAGGACTGATATGATGCGACTCCTCTGTTGCCCACCCAAACCAATCTGGGTCGTCTGTCCTCATCAATCGTGGCTATTGCGCGAATTGCACGATCCAAACCCTTACGTTCGTCAATTTCACCAAGCCCTAATACGTAGTCACCTCTCTCAGCCTC
>JAAYKG010000055.1 GCA_012522555.1 Armatimonadota bacterium | reverse complement strand
TATACTTCTGCTGGGCCGGAGTGGCGCCGTTCGAGCAGATACATCCGCTTTGTGGCCACGAATATATGTTGATGGGAATGGCGCTCGATCCGAGCTGGGTCAAAGATATGGCCGATACCTATGCCGATCTGACCATAAAACACCTGGAAGTGTTGTTTTCGGAGGAAGGCAAGCCTGATGGATTGTTTTTCTATGAGGATATGGGCTTCAAGAACCGCCCGTTTATGTCTCCTTCGATGTATAAACAGATCATTCAACCCGCTCACACGCGCCTGTTCGACTTCGCGCACTCGCTGGGCTGCAAGGTTCTGGTCCACTCATGCGGATATGTTGAACCTCTAATGCCGGGGTTGATCGAAGCGGGCATGGATTGCATTCAGGCGATGGAAGTTAAGGCAGGGATGGATCTGCCGACGCTGTTCAAAAGATTCGGAGACAAAATAGCGTTTTTCGGAGGAATCGATGTGCGCACTTTGATATCCAACGATTTCGCGCAAATTAACGAAGAACTGGAAAAGAAGATCACCCCGGTGGTCGCCGGCGGGGGCGGCTATATACTGCATACCGATCACTCCGAGCCGCCGACTATCAATTATGAGACGATGCGCTATTTTATAGACCGAGGGAGAGAGGTCGCAAAAGCTGCGTGCGGAAAGTGAGGATCCAATGATGCTCGGAAACCTGATCAGACTCACACTCGTCGCGATGTTGATCGCTGCGGGATGCGTCGAAGCATCCACGGCGGATCGACTATATGTATCGAAAAACGGCAGCGATAGTTGGAGCGGAAGGCTGGAGACGCCGAACGCTTCCGGCTCCGATGGCCCTCTTGCCACCCTGGAAGGGGCGAAAAAAGCTATTCGAAAGCTGAAATTGCACGGCCTGCAGCGCGCGATCATCGTCTCGCTGCGCGAAGGAACATATTTCCTGGACAAGCCTTTCGAGCTGACTGCGGAGGATTCCGGCTCGCGCGAACGCCCGATCACATATCAGGCCTATGCAAATAAATCAGGGGTCGAACGGGTGATAATCAGCGGCGGAAGGCAAATCGAAGGCTTCGCTCCGACGACGATCAATGGGCACAACGTTATCGCAGCGAACATGCACGGCGAATGGAGCGCCGATCAGTTATTCGTGAACAATATTCGCGCCCCACGAACACGGCTCCCCAAGCAAGGCTGGTATACGATTCAATCCGCCGAGTTGGGAAGCGCGTGGCAGGAAGGCCAGGACAGTTTTACTTTCAGCGAGGGTGAGATCAACCCGGCCTGGCGAAACTTGAAAGATATCGAGGTTCGAGCGTTCACGATGTGGGTCGACTCGCGACTGCCGATAGAATCCGTCGATGAGGCGGCTAAAAAGGTTAGATTTCCAAAAAAAAGCGTTTTTTGGCTGGCTCGCGACTTCAATCGTCGTCAATTCGCTCGATATATGTTGGAAAATGTTCGCGAGGCCCTCGATACTCCCGGGCAGTGGTATCTGGATAGGGGCGAATGCAAAATCTACTATTATCCAAAACCCGGCGAAAACTGGCGAAAGGCCGAGATTGTCGCGCCGACGCTTGAGACCCTCGTAAAAATAAACGGGTCCGCAGATCAGCCCATCGAGTTCGTGCGATTCAAAAACCTGATCTTCTCCCATACCCAGCATACTCTGCCCGCCAATCGTTCAGGTTGTGCTCAAGCGGCGATGGAGGTCCCTGCGGCCATAACCGCTGCGCACGCAAATAACTGCGAGATCAGTCACTGCGAGATAACTCGCATTGGGACATATTCTGTTGAATTTGGGGCCGGCTGCAGGGGGTGCGCCGTCCAAAGCTGCCTGATCAGCGACATGGGAGCAGGAGGAGTCAAAATTAACACCGGATCGCACCGCACGACAGTCTCCGACAACATAATCACAGACGGCGGCAAGATATTCGCCAGTGCGGTCGGAGTCTGGATTGCGGGCAGCCCACATAACAAAATAACAAATAACGAGATATCACAGTTGAACTACAGCGGGGTTTCGGTGGGCTGGAGTTGGGGTTATGCGCCAAGCCCGGCGGTTGATAATTTGATCGCAAATAACCATATCCATCATGTTGGCCGCGAGATACTCAGCGATCTCGCAGGAGTTTACACCCTTGGAGTCTCCCCCGGCACGGTCGTGAGGAATAATCTCATCCACGACTGCCGATCGTTCAGCTACGGCGGATGGGGAATCTACACCGATGAGGGCAGCAGCGATATTCTGATCGAGAACAACGTCGTCTATCGCACCAGAACCGGCGGATTTCACCAGCACTACGGCAGAAATAATACAATCACGAACAATATCTTCGCCTGCAGCGAGGCACAACAACTTCAGAAAACTCGCGCCGAAAACCACAGAGTATTCACCTTTCGCCACAACATCGTATACTTCGACCAAGGCTCTCTTCTGGGCGGCGATTGGAGCGAAAACACTTTCGATATGGATTGCAATCTCTACTACGACTCAAGCGGCCGACAAGTTACATTCAAAGACACGAGCTTCGATGATTGGAAGAAGCTTGGCCACGACCGACGCAGCATTATTGCGGACCCTCTGTTTGTCGATCCGACGAAGGATGATTTCCGGCTAAAACCTTCATCCCCTGCATTCGGGCTTGGTTTTAAGCAGATCGATATGTCTAGAGTTGGGCCAAGGCACGCGGTCGGAGTAATCCAATAAAAAAGGCTCCGTCATCGGGAGCCTTCTATTTCTATAATTTCAGTGTCCGGCCGACATGCCGGTCAGGGTCATAATAATCCCCGGTCCCTGCGGCAATCGCTTTCACGACATCTTTTCGGCTCACAATTCCCACGACCTTGCGCCCTTCTATGATCGGCACTCGGTTGATGGCGTGCTCGATCATCGCGGCGGCTATGCCGGCGACCGGAGATTCCTCGCTGAAAATGACTACATCGGTGGTCATGGCGTCCTCGACGCATTCGCTTTGAGCGCGTCGATAGGCCTCATCCACAGCGTCCGGTTGAGGAGCGAACAATCCCGGCGTCGAACCGCGCAGTTCAGAAGGGGCATGCATCCCCTTTAATAATATGTCGCTTTCCGTTATCATACCGACAAGGTAACCGTCGGCATCAACTACCGGCAGCCCGCTGATCTCATGTTTCGCCATCAAACGCGCCGCCCCATCAATAGAAGTCCCTTTTCGCACGGTTACAACATCTCGTGTCATTATATCTTTAGCGGTCAGATAAAGCATTCTACCTCTCATTCATCAAGCAGCCCGTGTCGCAGCCCAATCGGCAGCGGCTGCGGTCGAGCGCATGTACTTTCCAATTTTATGTGCTTGCCTGCGTCGGATGAATCGTGGAACGCATGCATAATATCAAGCACATGATACGCCAATTCCCCGCTTGCGCGGTGGTTTCTGCCGGATCTCAGCGCATAAGCCATATCCGCGACCCCGATGCCGCGGGAATTTTCAAAATATCCGTGGGTCAACGACGCATCAACCCACTGATTACCCTCCGATGTCCACACCTTCACAGGCCCGCCAAAGCCGTTGGGATCCGGCACACTCAGGCTTCCTTTGGAGCCGTATATCTCGATTCGGGGAAGATTCGCCGCCCACACATCGAAGCTCGTTATAATCGTCGCGACAGCGCCGTTGGCAAAATCGACTATCCCCGCCACGTGCGTCGGCACATCGACGACAATCTTCGTCCCGCTCTTTGGCGCGCTCGTAATAAGACGCTCGGGGAATGTGATTCTCGTGGATCCCGCCACCCGACTCGCCGACCCCATCATAGCAACAAGAGCGGTCAAATAGTATGGCCCCATGTCAAACATCGGCCCGCCCCCTGGTTTGTAGTAAAACTCAGGGTCGGGGTGCCAGCCCTCGTGCCCATGACAGGTCATAAAAGCTGTTGCGGCGACGGGTTCGCCGATCAAGCCATCGTCGATGATCTTTACACACGTCTGAATCCCGGCGCCCAAAAAAGTGTCCGGCGCGCAGCCCACCTTAACCCCGGCCGATTCAGCCATTTTCAGCATCTTGCGGCCGCCCTCGCGGGTGATCGCCAGCGGCTTTTCGTTATAAACCGATTTTCCCGCCTGGATCGCAGCGAAAGCCACCGATGCATGCGCGTTCGGGATCGTCAGGTTCACAACTATCTCTATTTCAGTATCGGCCAGCAGTTCTTCGACCGAATCATACGCCTTGCAATCGTTTTCCTTGGCTTTTGTTTTCGCTCTTTCGGGGATCAGATCTGCACAACCGACGATATCCAATATGTCAAAAGTCCTGCCCGCCTGGAAGTAAATGCCGGAAATATTGCCGCAGCCGACAATTCCAACCTTTGCTGGTTTCATTTTCTTCTCCTTAAGATCGCGCCGCCCAGATCATTCCACGCTTGAGAATCTCCAGAACCTCCGGCACGTCGAAGTCTGCTGCGCAGTGGCCCAGCGACGAATAGAAAATCCTGCCTTCGCCATATTTTCGCTTCCAGACCGCCGGCATTATGCACCCCTTGACCCACGGAGCCTCGTCGATATGGCCCAAAATCGAAACCGCGAGGGTTTCATTGGAGGGGTCAACGTGCATGTAATACTGCTCTGAGCGCATCTTAAAATCGTCGATGCCTTCGATGATAGGATCGGCGGTGTAGCTGAGGATTTTTACTTCGTAGTCGATTATGCCGCCGGGATGCGCAACCCATTGTCCGCCGACCATGAACTGGTAGTCCGTGTGCATCCGAAAGGCGTCTCCAGCCCCTCCGTGCCAACCCGCGAACCCGACTCCGCCGCGCACCGCCTGACTCATCGCCGACCACTGCTGCGCGGTGATCTCGGACATCGTGAAACACGGCACGATCAAATCAAAGCTCCGAACCTCGTCGGCATCGGAAAAAGCGTCCAGCGTATCCTGGATGCTAACTTCAAATCCCGCATCCGACAAGGTTTGGGCAGCCTTTTCGGTGGTCTGTTTCGGCTCGTGACCGTCCCAACCGCCCCACGCAAACAATGCTCGCTTCATCTGAAATCTCCTGAAAATAGAATAACAGATTGCATACCCCAACAGGTTACACTCAAGCGGGCAATAATACAATAATGCTGGGGTAGATTCAAGGCTTGCGATCTAAAACAAGGGCCGCCCCCCTCACCCCAGCCCGTGCGGTTTTGCATACTTACCCCCCTCACCCCAGCCCTCTCCCTCAAGGGAGAGGGAGTAGATTGTGCCCCCGTCAAAGGGCAAGGGATAGGGTAAGGGCGAGGTGGAGCCAGGTTCCCTCTCCTGGGGCGGAAGGGTTAGGCCACGTATCCCCTCTCCTGGGGGAGAGGGTTAGGGTGAGGGCGAAAACTAACTTCCCTCAGGTGCAGAAAGTCACGGTGAGGGCGAAAACTTTTTTTCGCGCAATTTTTTGTATTTCAGCAACCCGCTCGGTTAAGCAAGCCTACCCCCTCACCCCAGCCCTCTCCCTCAAGGGAGAGGGAGTAGATTGTGCC
>JAAYKG010000054.1 GCA_012522555.1 Armatimonadota bacterium | reverse complement strand
TGCTGCTGGGAGTCATACTCGTATTTGTTGCGAGAGCCGGCTGGTATCTCTACCACTACCTCAACTACATCAAACGGGCTATTCATACTCTCGTATTTACGCGGATACTATCGGCGCCAAACCTATCCGGGTTGTACATAAAAAAAGTCGCGGACATTTACCGCGACTAATATACAAAATACTTCCTACCGCGCCTACGGAGTTAGCTGGCGGGCTGGGACAGGAAGCAGCCCCTCCTTAAGGATTCGCCCCTGGATCGGTTCCTCCGCTTTTCGCTGGGAAAACTCGGCGCCATATTGTGTATTCTGTTATATATTTATTTTTAACGATCAGGCTTTACGCCTCGATTGGTAGTGTATACCCTCAAACCGGCAATGTCAACCCCTGCCGTTAATTTTTCATGCAATTTATTATTTAGCCGGCGCATTGGCAGGAGCGGCAGGCGGCTGGGGCACTGCTCGGCCGCCATCACGCCACGGGGAAGTATATTGCTCGAGCCGCTCGGCGAGAAGCTTGTTCTGTTCTGCGTTAAGCAAACCCTTCAGCGCAAACAAAGTGTCGATTCGAGCCGTCAACACATCAGTCTCAGCTTTCATCGTCTTATCGGCCGCTGCGTTTATCTGAGCCTTGGTGGCGTTTGGGTTTATGAGCAAGTCAATGTAAGCCTGACCCGCTTTGGTCTGCGCTTCTACTTTAGGTTTGATGTCATTTTCGGCTTTCTCAAGCAAAGCCGCTACTTTGGTTTTCTGATCGTCGGTGAGATTGAGCCGTAAGCTCAGCGTTTGCACCATTTGCGGGCTGATCATCCGCAGCGTCGGCAAAATACACGGCGGGGTTCGCATCGTGTCCATTCGCGGCGGCGGGGGCGGGGCCGATGGCTTGCTTACTTCCTGCGCATAAACAACCCCAGCGCTTGCAATCATCGCAATCGCCAGCATAAAGATCGATCTTCTCATTTGTCTTCCTCCGAAAAACACATCAACCCGACGGAACCAGATCGGCGGAGTCGCCGGATAGCCGCGGGTCATGGGACTCTTTTTTGATTCTTATGACTTCCCTGCGTGCCGCATCGATGTCGGCGATCAGCAATGATTTGCCGCCGTCGTATTCTTTGCCTGCCTGCCGCAGTATATACGCAGGATGCAGCGCGGCAATGGCGCAGTGCGCATACTTCGTCGGGTATATGATTCCACGCTCCTTGGTCATGCGTAAGTCCTTCTTTATAATAAACTTCGAAGATGGCGCTCCCAAGGCTAAAATCACCAGCGGTTTAATGATCTCAATTTGCTTTTCGAGCCACGGCGTGCAGGTGGAGACCTCCTCTATTGTGGGGGGTCGATTGCGCGTGCGCCCGTTTTCGATGATGCACGCGCGGCACTTGACCACGTTCCCTATCCAAACATGCTTTCGCGACATCCGGTTTGCGGCCAGAGCCTCGTCGAGAAGTTTTCCGGCTCTTCCAACGAAAGGATGTCCGGTGGCGTCCTCGGTTGCCCCCGGTCCTTCTCCAACGATCATAAGCGGGGATTCGGGGTTTCCCTCTCCAAAGACCACATTATTTCGGGTTTGTGACAGCGCGCACCGGTCGCAGCGGATACACTGCTCGCGAAGCTCGTCTATTTGTTGGGTTATGCTTTCATTCATGTCGATCAAAGGCCGCTTTTAGTTTCAAATATGTCTTATCGAGGGATTCCGGGATGACCTTTACATCCGCAAACACAGGCATAAAATTGGTGTCGCCGTTCCATCGGGGGACCACATGCAGATGAATATGGTCGGCTATCCCTGCGCCGGCTGCTGTCCCTTGGTTGATTCCGATGTTGAACCCATCCGGATCGCATACGTCTCTGATAGCTTTGATACATTTTTGTGTAAGCTGCATTATTTCGAGGTTCTCATCATCTGTCAGCTCGGAGAGATCGGCCACGTGGCGGTAGGGCGGGACGAGGAGATGGGCGTTTGAGTATGTAAACGCGTTCATTATCACATATGCGTGCTTCCCGCGATAGAGGATGTGGTTCTTTCGGTCATCATCTTGCTGCGGAAACACACAAAAGATGCAGCCTTCGACTCTTTCAGCTACGATATATTCAAGACGCCAAGGCGCCCAAAGTCGCTCCATA
>JAAYKG010000053.1 GCA_012522555.1 Armatimonadota bacterium | reverse complement strand
TCGGCATCATCCGAGAAAGCGTAATAGTCCAGAATAGAATAGACCCACAACAGCGACAAATCCGGAGCCGACATCTCGACCCCGGCCGGATACAGCGCCAACACCGCCCCGTCTTTGTCCTGCGACGACGCAAACTGTCGCAATCCCTGCGCGAGAAGCGCCGTATCGTTGAAAGCATAATACGCGGCCCTGGAGAGGATTCGCGCCTCGGTCCACCATTGAGCTTGTTCACGCCAGGGACAGTCAATAAACGTGTCCTGCATACACAGCTCAGTCGTGTATGCGCCCGCCGCCCATATATCGTTGAGCAGCCGATCGCTGCACTCGAAATCGCCGACGCGCTCGGCAGCATAGGTAGTCTGATTGATTCTCACATATTCCAGCGCAACCGGTTTGGAGCAGCGGCGGAACTCTATTTGCAGATAACGAAACGCCCTTGGCTCGAAACTTTGCCACGCCAACGCGCCTTTTTTAATCAATATCCGGTCGGTGCATTTAGTATCCTGCAAGGTCGGTGCAATGTGCCCGTCAATGATATCTTCACTGTAGCCAAGATCGATAATACCACTGGCCGATCCTGCAATCCCGATCTCGACGTTGCCGAATACCTCCCAGCCAAAATCCAGCAATATTGCGACGCCTTTATCCCCACGAGGAGTCTTTATGTGCGCAACCCCGGCTTCAGTGAGCAGAGCTTGTTCATCTTTGACCTGCCCTGAGCGAAGATTCACAATCGGGGTGGCGGCCATTATATCGGGAATCTCACTGACGGGGGTATCCTTGCCGACTTCGGCGGTGTTGCCTATGGCAACTATGGATCTGGGCAGAACGGTCTGCTCGCGGAGATGTGGTATTTGTCGAGGAGCCAGTTCTCCGAATGCAGAATCACCAGGCGCACCGACAGCCGCTGCATCCTCCCAGCCTTTTTCCTTGCACTTTATCTCGGTCCAATCAGCAACTGCAACGGCTGCGTCGTAAATCTCTTGAAATCCCAGTTTATTATTTAGCCGTGCGCCATCTGCGAGCCATTCAGCCGCTCGCTGTATCTTCCAGGTTTCGTCGGAGCCGATAATTTGAGTCTCGCCTTGTGATTCGCTCTCCAGCTTGCAGATCAATCCCGGTCGACCGGCCGCAGAGGCATAGGTCGGTTCTCCAATATGATGAGCAAGGATCGCTACGACGTTTGCGCCTTTATGGAGCAGTTGAGTGATGTCGAATGTGTCGAAGTAGCCGGTTCGTTCGTCGGATCTGACCGGGCCTTTGCCGACATATTGACCATTTATGTAAAGTTTATAGAGGCTGTTCGCGCAGGTTTTTATCAGAGCGCTGTCCGGTTTGTCTGAGAGCTTGAAACTCTTGCGCACGCGAACGTATGAGTTGACGACCGGATCTGCCTCGGCAAGCCAGATCCATTTCCCCATACATTCTTCGGCAGGCTTCTCGATGCGTGGTTTTGCGCCACGTCTGAATCTTGTTGCGCCGATCAGCATCGGCACGCTTGATATGAACGAATGAAGCATAATTCATTATCCCAGAAATGAATGCTAAATACCAGTTGCAAATAAAGCGTTCAATGGCTAACATTGATCTTGATGGGAGCACAAGTCAAGGTTTCAGCCGTAAAAGAACATAAAGCCGATCTAGGCCCTTCACTGGAGCTATATCTGAGCCGGGACACTTTCTCGACCGGCAAGCGCCTCAGCGGGGTCGTGGTGCTTCGGCTTGCGCAGCCGATCAACATACGTTCTCTCCTCGTCTCCGTAACCGGAGTAGAACGACCCGCCGGAGCATCCCTTGCAAGAACATTTCGCAAGTACAGTCCGTTTTTTACTCGTGAACAGTTGTTTTCGGGGGCTTTGGAGCCGAGATTGGCCTCGGAACGCGCGTCTCTGATTTGGAACGCCATTTTGGGCAGATATACCGGCCGCACCCTGTGTGCGGGAGAACACACCTACCCGTTCTCCATCCCATTGCCTGCTTCCCTGCCGCCGAGTTACGACGGCAAAGCGGGCAAAATACAATACCGTGTCACCGCACGCCTTCAACCGACTATTGGACGAGCCACAAAAGCTTCGAAAACAGTCCGAATTATGTTCATACCTCGTTTGAGAGGACGGCCAGTCGCGCTCGGTTATCCCGCCGCCGACGGCACGGTGCAATCGACAGATATAAATGTGACAATCGACCTCGACGAGCGGATGGTGAGTATGGGCGAAGTCGTCTCCGGCAGATTTTCGATAACAAACCCAAACGCGATGGCGATCCCCAAAATAACGGCATCTTTAGAGGTCTGCGAATGGGTGAGGCTGGCTGTCGAAAAGGAAATCCAGCGCGACCGCGTCGATATTGCCATAATTGTCCCCGAGGAGCCGTCCGCCACGTTCATTCAAGCGCCTTTCAGGCTCAGACTGCCCAAGACCGCGCCTCCTACGATCGAAGGTTCTGTGGTATCGGTAATCTGGCTGCTCAAAATAACCCTTCAAACCGAGCCTACTATCGAGTTCAAAACGCCTGTGACGGTGTATTTACCGGTGGAGGGATCTGGCGCGTGAACGGTAAACAGCGAGTGATTGCCGCAATGGAGCGCAAGCCGGTGGATCGTGTGCCGCTGTTTCCGGTAGTCACGGACTATATCGGCAGCCGTGTGATCGGCCGCAGAATGGTCGATATGGCGCTTGATCCGATGCTTAAATTCGAATCCATCGCGGCTATGGTAGAGCGCTTCGGCTTTGATGGCATTGAGGCCGGCATTGGGCCGGAGCGAGGCTGGCAGGAACATCGCAAAGTGGCCGAAATTGGGGGCAAGCAATATCTTACCTACTCCGATGGGACTCCCTACGCCCAACTGCAGGAAAATGACCAGCCTATTGCTATCGTCGGCGAACCTATATTAAAAAACAAACGAGACCTTGACAAAATTCGAATAACCACTGCAGAGCGCTATGAAAATCAAGGCTGTTTGGAACCTCTGCGGGAGTTGGTTCGTCGCATAGGGGATCGTGTGTTTATTGCGGGGGTGGCGGCAAGCCAGACGATGAACTCGCTGGTTGCGTGGCGCGGCTCCGATCAGGCGACGCTTGATCTGATAGACGATCCGGGCTTTGTGATGGCCGCTATGGAAACCGCGACCGAGATATCTATCGAGATTGGCAAAGCTGCGATTGCCGGCGGGGTTCATGGAATATATATCGGAGATGCCTGGGCATCGGCGAGCATCATTTCTCCAAAACACTACGAACAGTTTTGCCAGCCGTTTCACGCGAAGGCTGCGAAGACATTTCACAGCCTTGGGGCGAAGGTGTATTTACATATATGCGGAAACTGCTCGCCTATACTTGAGATGATGGCGGATACCGGAGTAGATGCGATTGAGCCGTTGGATCAGATGACGATTGAGGGGTTGCGGGATGCCAGGCGGCGGGTTGGAGATCGAGTCTGTCTGAAAGGCGGGATCGACACAATGGCTCTGCTCAATGCGACCGGCGATGAAGTCTACAGGTTGTGCGTCGAAGCGATTGATGTTTGTGGGCCGACTGGTTATATACTCGGTAGTGGAGATGACATCCCGCGGGATGCTCCGTTCGCCAACATAGATGCGATGAGACGAGCGGCTGACGATATTGATTTTGGGATTGACACGAAGGCGATTTGCGAATAGAGTAGAGATGGCAGGTCAGATCGGAGCATTGTCGATCGGTGAAACTGGATGAATTCAGAAACCTGGTAAGAAGCGAGTTTGGCCAGAACCTCAAACACGCCACCCCCGGAAACGTCCGGGAGTTCCTCGATCGTATAGAAAACGAAGTTTTCTCGGAGCAAGTTACCAATCGGATCGTCCTTAACGAGCCTTGCACATCTTATGAGGAGGTCATCAAGGACTTCTTCACGCAGATGCTCGAACTTCCCCCCGAGGAAGCCGTGGTGGGATTGTGGGCGCTTGCGCTGGATCTGGCGTTTGCGTCGATCGAATCGCAATACACCGATAGATTCAGTTCATTGTTCAAAGATATGGAATAGAATCTTATACGACACACGGCGGCGTGGGGCAGATGATAACCTGCCCTCTTTTAGTATGGTATAATAACTTCAGTCATCATAAATCCTCGGAGGAGCCGGATGCCTCGCATTTCTGTTTGTATCCCCGTATATAATTTGGAACAATATATAGCCGAGGCTCTGGATTCGCTTAAAGCTCAGACATATCAAGATTATGAGGCTATCATCGTCAACGACGGCTCGACGGACAAAAGCGAGGAGATAATCACTCCCTATCTTGAGGACCCCCGTTTTCGCTATATATATCAGGAGAACGGCGGGGTGGCGAGGGCCAGAGAGACTGCGACTCTTGCGGCGGAAGGAGAATGGTTCGCACACCTGGATGGTGATGATCTCTCGCTGCCGGATAAACTCGAGCGCCAGATAGCTCTTATCGACTCGGAAAAACGAACCAATCTTGTCTACGGCAACGTGGTTATGTTCTTTGAAGACGGGCGTGAACGCATCGCCTATACAAAGCCAATGCCCAAAGGGGATATAATACGCGAGCTGTATCGAGATAATTTTTTGTGCACATCGTCAGTTATGATCAAAACTGCGGATATCAAGGCTGTTGGGGGATATCCTATCCTCCCCTACGGCGAAGACTATATGATGTGGCTACGCATCGCCAGAAAAGGTGTTTGGGCGGCCAGGAGTATGGAAGTCGTCGCTCGCTACAGACTGAGGGCGCACAGCCAGGTCAGCGACACACTTCTCAATAACAGAAAACAAATCGAGATTATGACCGAAGCGCTGAATGCGGAAGATCGACCGCACCTTGCGGCTATATTGTTGGCCGGGCTGAAACAAGTCAAGCGCTCAATCGCCTATGGGGAGGCGAGGCAGGCGGCAAAAAGCGGAAAAGGGGATATCGAAACGCTGCTGTGGCAGTCGTGGGGATTTAACAGGCAAGGATACAAACGGCTCGGGTTGGCGGCGCTGTATTCCTTGTCCAAAGTCACGAAAATCAAACGATTCCGCGATGCGGTGATCCGGCAGTTGACCAAATCCACCGTCAGAGAGGAGATTGCATCGGACAATCAACCGTAGTTTCGCTATTCCATCGGCTCCCCTTGATCGAGGGTTTCCAAATCTTCCTGCCGGCCATTTGACCTGCGCCCGAACAACTTCCTGCGCAGCGCCGACCAAAGATAGTCCATCTCATCGACTTTGAACAGCCGCAACAGCGCGAAATAGACCACCCCGCCAACGACCATCGCCACCAACACCGTCAGCGCCGAACCCATCCTGCTCTCGACGCGCGAAACAGGTCGAACGACAATATCTCCGCTATAGACGTGTTCCAGCAGCCGTCGATTCAGTTCGATCAATCGTTCCCCTTTCGGGTCAGATTCCTCAAGCGCTATAATGTGTCTTGGCAGTGCGACCCCTTTGAATCTTTCGGGGCTGTAGATCGACCTCCGGCTTATCAGCGTATTCAAATCCCGCATAAGTGATTCCGGCAT
>JAAYKG010000052.1 GCA_012522555.1 Armatimonadota bacterium | reverse complement strand
GCCTGGAGGCCGTGAAGAAGTGCAATTCGCTTGTGATCGCGGACTTTGGGGCTCGCAATGTCGAACGGCTGGTTTCGTTCGTCGAAATAGCTCGCGAAACGGGTCGGGAGCTTGCGATCTTGCCCAAGGATGCGTATTTGCTGGAAGCGATGAAAGTTGCGGGATCTACTCAGAGCGTGCCGGATATGGCTGAGGGTAATACTCGCATATACCGCGAATATTCCAGCTCACCGGCCAAGTGGCAGACACATATCTTCGATGAGTATCAGCATCTTCTTCTGTCTCCTGCGGAACTCAATCAAAATCAGGACAAATTCATCGTATGCCTCAGCTTCTTCGACGTGAACGAACTGCCTTATATCCGTCCTGCGGATGGCTCGATCTGGCTATCGTCCAACTGTGAGGCGTTTAACGAAGAGATGCAGATTGATGAGCAACGGCTGCGCAACTGGCTGGGCAAGTTTGGTATCGAGTTCATCAGCGGCGGCGCATTTCACGTGTCCGGGCACGCGTCGGGCAGCGATTTGGAGCAAATCGTGCGCACGATTCAGCCGAAGACGCTTATCCCCGTCCACACCGAGCATCCGGAGTTATTCGTGGAGAAGGTGGGGGATGTTTGCACGGTTCACATCGCGGAAAAGGGCCTGCCTATCACGGTGTGATCCCCTACGGTATCGGGTATAGCAGCCTGGCGATTATTTGACCCTGAGCCGAAGTTGGTGTAGACTCGATACCGTTATGCGTTATCTTTGTTATATCTCGGCCATAATAATCTGCGCGTCGCTTTCTGCTTGCTTGGCGGCGGACAATATTTCCCTTGAGGAGTCGTCGGATCGGGTTGTGATTCGAGCGGGGAAACAGTCTTTGACGGTGCGGCTTGACGAAGCCGCACTGCGCTTCGATTGCCCACAAACCGGGTTGGATATTACCGCTCAGGTTGATTCTGCCGATGGGTTTATCAAGCCTCTGCGCCCGATTACCCCACCCAAAGTCCATCGCGGCAAGGATTCAGTGGCCGCGTTGATTTGGTTTGAACTGCCCGACGGCCGTAAGCTGAGGCTGCATATCGACGCATATCCCGGCATTGAAGCGGTGTTTGTCACCAGCAGCATCACTGGTTCGTTTTCAGGGAAACGCGACTACTTCCGATGGGTCGTTTCCGGTGACTGCGACGACAACTGGGCCTCTGGCACGAAAGACTCTGTTTATAAAGATTGGGTTCTAATGCCGACGAACAGCAGTGGGATCGTTATATTGACCAATGGAATTGTCGGCTGTGACAAAGGCTCTGCGCTAATAGAGGCCTTGCCCAAGTCGCGGTTCTTGAGAGGGGAAGAGTCTTTGGATATAGGCTTCGGTCTTGCTGGTGTCGGCGATGCGGCCGAGGCTGAGACGCTATCAAATCTGGCGAGGGAGCGTTCGATATCTGCATTAAAGCGCGAGCACATAACCACTAAAGACTGTGGTTTTGCAGCTCCTAAATGGCTCCGTGCTGACCCCGATTGCTTGGAATGGGACGATCAAATGAAAGCGGGGGATATACCTGCAGACGCGGTAATTTTGCGGGTTCCTGCCGATATGGAGACAATCGCAAAAGTGCGCCAAGCGGGGTCAAAGGCGATCGTGCGGATCGACCCGACTCATATTGAAGATCCAATTGATCTAAGTAAACACCCGGATTGGGCACTCGTCGACTCGCAGGGCAACCAGAACACCTCGCATTTGTGTCTCCATCAACCCGACATTCGCCAGGCGCTGCTGAGTATGGTTTGTGATGTGATGAATTTGGGCGCGGATGGTGTGCTGCTCGAAAATGTGCTCCCCGTCGCCGAATGCTGCGGGCCAAAATTCGAGAAACACACCCACGCGAACTGCGATTTGACCAACACCGGCCAGTTGGATAACTTGTGCCGGGAGACCTACAAGCTGATAAAAAGCCTTGGCTCGGATAAAGTGTTGATACTGAACAGCGGTATAGCGCCGTCGCTGTGGTCGTGCTGCGACGGGCAGATATGGGATGGGTTCGGCTCGCAGGAGGGACCGGAGCTTCAATTTATCGCCGAAGAGCATTCCCAAGCCATAAAGCGAGGAAAAGTTGCAATTGCAAAGCCATTTTCCGCAGACAAGAACGAATATGTGCGGGCTTATGCGAAGCTCCACGGGTGGGTGCCTGTTACGTCTTTGGCCATAACCAAGAGCGAGTTGGACAAGCGATGAATACTCCTGGAAAAATCATAATCAACCAATCCAAATGCACACGATGCAAGATCTGCGCGAATGTCTGTTTCTCGAACTTTTTACCCGTGGAAGATGGGAGTATCGCGACTCTGGACTCGCCATCGATGTGCGCTTCATGTGGGCACTGCGTAGCGGCCTGCCCCGCGGATGCGATCCAACATCCGGCTGTGCCTGTGTCCGCCTGCGAACCTCTTCGCGAGAGCAGCCGGTTGACCTACGATCAGCTTATGAGTTTTTTGAAGATGAGGCGGTCGCGGCGGGAGTTTACCGAACAGAATGTTTCTCGAGATGTCATTGACAAGCTGCTGGCCGCGGCGGTGCAAGCGCCGAACGGGATCAATCGCCGCAATGTGCAGTATACGGTCATCGTAGATCGGCAGGTGCTGGGTCAAATAGCCGTGAGAACGACCCAGCAAATCGCCGGGCTTGCAAAACTACTGAACAATCCCGTTTCCAGGTTCTTCTTCAAGCTCTTCAACGCGAATCTATACAGCGAGCTGGAGTTCTTTATGCCGCTGATGAATCAAATCGGGGCGATACGCGACAGAAACGTCGTCACCTACAACGCCCCTTGCGCCATACTTGTGCATACCACAAAAAAGGATATGTGCGGATCGGAAGATTCGGTATATGCGGCATCGCTGATACAGTATGCCGCCGAAGCCCTCGGCTTGGGAACGTGCTGCATAGGGTTTATCACAGCATCGATCAACGGCGATAAAGCGCTGCAGAAACTGGTGGGCCTCCCGAATGATCATAAGATTCAAACCAGCCTTGTGGTCGGTTATCCCGAGTTTCGCTATGGCAGATCTACGCCCAAAGCTGATGCTAACGTGAAGTTCGTGTAGGCGCTGATCTTAAAACCCGATGCCGCCCAACTCCAGCCAGAGATGTTTGCCCTGGTTGATTGAGCCGTATTGCTGGCCGTTCGGAGACCACACCAGCCCCACTTCATATAATCCGACCGGGCGGAATATGCCGATGCGGAAGTAAGACGTTTTGTAACTGAACGAGCTTGACCCCATTTGATAGTGATATTTGTAGAGGTCGAAGCTGGTTCTGATCTCATACAATCTGCTTGCTTGGTAGTTGAGAGTGGAAAACAGATTCATTCTTTTGGAATCCAGTCCAAAATCGACCATCGAGTTGCAACTCAGCCTGTCGCCAAGGTCGAAGGACACGCCGGCATCGAGTTGGTGTTTTCCCTGGCTCCAGAGAAGGCTGTTAAGGCCGCTTCTGAGGTTGAGTGTATAGCCGAGGGACGCGCTGCCCCCCATCCAGTTGGTTCTAACCGATGGCCTCAAGCGCATCTCGGACCCCGTATCTCCGTCGCCGGTCAGCGTGAATGCGGCGGATTGGGCGAAGCTCGCGGTGAATGGGCCGGAGAGGCGCTTTGATCGGTTTGCCGAAAGTCCAACGGTTTGATACAGGCACGATGATAAAGATCCGCCAGGCATGCCGTAGCCGACGGTGAGGCTGGGAAAGACGTTACCGACCGGGGTGGAAGCTATCGCTTTATTTGACCTGACCATTCCCCGCAGCGAGCTGTTGGATTGGTCGAGATATCCGCCTGGCAGAAAGCTCTGCTTGATTTTGCTCCCGCTGTAGTATCCCAGCACGGAATATGTATATTTCGGCAAATTGCCTGAGATGCTGAGCGTGGTGTAGTGGATCGCCTTTGCATATTTGGACGACGGCTGATATCGCGTGGACAGATCTGCGCGCCCAGTGTGCAGCGCCGATCCATATTCGAGATGGTGGCCGAGTTCGTAGGCCTGATTGGAGTTGCCAACCGAATCGACGAACATCGTTCCATAGCCCATATTCCCGGTAAGATAGTCGTGCTGCAGGCCGAGGCTGGGGCCTTTTCGAGGGCGAGCATAACCGCCGCTCTCATTGCTGCCTCCTGAGTATCTTAGCTTGACAGCGCTTGCTCGATTTTCTGCCAACTGGCAATAGAACGGCAGATCGACCGTCATTCCGTCGTTGGAGGTATAGCGAACCTGTTGGAGGATGGATTGCCTGTCTTTGAAGCTGTATGAGTAATACGGCAGTGTCATCACTTTGGAGTCCCGCACGTATATCGAAGCCTTGAAGAAAAGTATCTTCTGTCTTGGAATCACGGTCAATCGCGAGGATACCAACCAAGTGCTGCCCTGTACATCCGGCAATGGAGCGAACGCGTTAGTGTTAGTTTCCGATGTCGCCGGGTTGACAGGGCGCAGTTTGGCTGCGTCATATACTTTGATTTCCGTATCATCGAAGCGTTCTCGCAGGTATATTCTGTCACTGCGGGTGTCCACGACAAGCTCATCCGCATCCAGACCCGTTTCACCTCTGCGGACAGCCACATTCCCTTGAACGCGGATCAAACCTGTGGACTGGCGCATTTGCAGGCTATCGGCCTCTATTGTCATACCTTTGTAGTCGAGTATTATCCCGCTGCTTCCGATAATCGTATCTCGTTCGACGCAGTATGCCAGCGACCCGCCTGTCATTGAAATTGACGATTC
>JAAYKG010000051.1 GCA_012522555.1 Armatimonadota bacterium | reverse complement strand
GTGTAGGCATGTGTCAAATCGGCGCGGGAGCATTGGCAAGACCGCCGTTTAACTATACGTGCGAACAGATTCTGGCCCATTATTATCCAACTACAACAATCACTAACGAATTGGAAAAATCAGACTCCACCGCGACATCACTGCAAGCTGAATCCAATCCTTAATTGACCGTCCGCCGCTGTGCATGCTACTATGAACCCGTCCTTAATAAGCAAACAAGACATTGGAGCGACCAGTGACAGTTGAAGAACAATTTGAAATTATAAAACGCGGCGTGCCGGATATAGTCCCAGAGGAAGAGCTGCTCGCAAAGCTAAAAAAGTCCCACCAAACAGGGCAGCCGCTGAGAATAAAGCTCGGCATTGATCCCACGGCGTCGGATATTCATATTGGTTTCGCGGTGGTGCTTCGGAAGATGCGCCAGTTTCAGGACCTTGGGCATCACGTTGTCTTGATAGTCGGCGATTTCACCGCTTCAATCGGCGACCCATCCGGAAAATCCGAAACCCGTCCCATGCTTTCAGCGGAACAAATCAAGGCCAACGCTGAGACTTTCGCCTCTCAGTTTTGGTTGATTCTCGATAAATCCAAGACCACCGTCACTTTCAACGGCGATTGGCTTGGCAAGATGAGTTTTGCTGATGTTGTAAGGGAGACCTCGCGGGTGACGGTGGCGAGAATATTGGAGCGCGATGATTTCCAGAACAGGTTGGCCGAAGGCCGCCCTGTTGGATTGCATGAGCTTTTGTATCCCATCGCTCAGGCGCTTGATTCCGTCGAAGTTCGAGCGGATGTGGAAGTCGGCGGCAGCGACCAGCGCTTCAATATTTTGATGGGACGCGATTTGCAAGAAGCAAACGGGATGGAAGCGCAGGTAGGGTTGTTCTTGCCGATACTGCCCGGCTTGGAC
Source organism: Armatimonadota bacterium (assembly GCA_012522555.1). GTDB lineage: Bacteria > Armatimonadota > UBA5829 > UBA5829 > UBA5829 > DTKD01. The sequence continues at coordinate 46,316 of JAAYKG010000051.1, read as the reverse complement.
GGCGTTCAGAAGATGAGCAAGTCGCTTGGAAACTACGTTGCAGTAACCGACGAGCCTAACGACATGTTCGGTAAAATTATGTCTATCCCTGATGATGTGATGGGAGAATACTACACACTTTGCACGGATGTGCCGATAGACGAAATCGAAACCATTAAATCGGAGCTGGCCTCCGGAGATATGCACCCGATGGATGCCAAAAAGCGTCTGGCGCGGGAGATTGTAACCATATACCATTCAGACGAAGCGGGATCGGCAGCTCAGGCCGAGTTCGAGCGCATCTTCAGTTCCAGAGAGATTCCAAAGGACATGCCGGAGATTGTGCTTGACCAAACCAACCTCACAGACGGCTCGATTCGGCTGGTTAAACTCATCTCTGCAGCGGGAATGGCCTCGTCGAGCAGCGAGGCACGGCGGCTGATCCAATCCGGCGCGGTCTCCATCGACAGCGAAAAGTTGACGGATGTGATGGGAGAGATAACCCCGACAGACGGTCAGGTGCTTCGGGTTGGCAAGCTAAAATTCGCCAAATTGCGAGTGTTTTAAGTAATTTTTCGTTTTATGCCGCTGGAAAGCTTTACAAGCCGGGCGCAGAGTGGTATACTATGTTTCGATGACGCGGGGTGGAGCAGTCTGGTAGCTCGTCGGGCTCATAACCCGAAGGTCAGAGGTTCAAATCCTCTCCCCGCTCCCATTTTTCAGGCTTTAGCATTTCTGTTTTCTTCCAATAGCTCATTCGCATCGCCACTCCAATCTCAAACTACCTCTCCACGCACCCAAATATTAAGTGCATTGTGCTTTGCTACGGCATTCCGTCGCGGATTATCTATCAACCTAACTACGACATATCCGTCGATTCGGCGTTGACGCCGCTTGGAAATCCGGGGGGGGGTCGAACAACGTTGCTCAGCGCTCTTTCTGTTCTCCTCTATCCCGTTCGTTTAAGCTTGCCAGTTCTTTTCGCCCAAGTCTCCGCCTGATTGAACACCCACAAACCGAGCGGGATTAAGACTAGCCCCATCACCATTAAAATGAGCAGTTCCGGGATTGCCTCTCGAATTGGAGAGGAGACAAGCTTGGTTGGTGTGGATAGAGGATTATCGACTCCGATGAGTTTGCGGCTTGCTGACAGAGCATAGGTGGCGGGGGAGAATGTCGAAAATGGCTGCAACCAATGCGGAAGCACTTTTACAGGATAATAAACACCCGAAATCAACAGCAACACCCCTTGAAATATATTGGTTGCCTGCGCGCCGTGCTCAGGGCTCATCACCGGAAGTATCGCTGCCATCAAACCAAGGCCGGCAAATGCCATGCTGCCGACCACCAGCACCAGCAGCAGCCCCGGCAGGTTGGCCCCAGCAAAACTGAGCGGCATAAATAACGTTAATCCAAAGACGATCACTATACCCAAAATCGCAGCATAAAAGATCGCGTATAAGCTTATGCCGAAAAGATGGACCAACCTAGACACAGGGGCCATAAAGGTATATTCCAGAGTTCCCTCCCAGCGCTCATAGGAGATCGAGTTCGCGATATCACTGAACATACAGCTTAGAAAGCTCCACAACAATACACCGAGCACCAGATTCAGAGTCAGACGAAAATCCTGGGCGGCCACACCTATCAAAGCGACCGTGGCGGAGCTGACCAGTGAATAGAACATAAACACCACAACCCAAGAGAAATATCTTCTGGTGAGATGCCACTCTCGAAACACAAAGGCCCAAGCCTGCCGCAGCACCAGCCTATCCATCTTCGTCAGCCTCATTATCGTGAAACTTTTCGCCGGTGATCTTTATAAATGCCTCCTCGAGGTTGTCGTAGCCGTTCTTCAGATCAGCCGCAGTCCCCTCGACAACCAATCTGCCGCGGGCCAGAAAACCGATTCTCTCACACAATCTTTCCGCCTCAGCCATATCGTGGGTGGTCAGCAGGATTGTTGTGCCTCGCTCTCTGCGCACATCTTCAATGAACGACTGCACATCTCTTCGACTCTTGGGATCAAGCCCCGTAGTCGGCTCGTCGAGCAAGAGTAACGGAGGATTGATGAGGATCGCGCGCGCAATGGCGATTTTTTGCTGCATACCACGGCTCATCTCTTCAAGGGAATCGTTGAATCGGCGCTTTTCTATCTCCAGTCTTTCGAGAATATCAAGCGCCCTCGGCTCTGCGTCAGATCGGCTGATACCGTAAAGTTGCGCCGCGTACAGCAGATTCTCACGAGGGGAAAGTTTTTTGTAGAAAGCCGCATCCACACTCACGCGGCCGATAACTTGCCGAATTTTTCTTTCTTCCCCCGGCAGTTTATAGCCAAATATCTGAGTTTCGCCTGCGTCGGGGATCAGCAAAGTGGAGAGAACCCGAACGAGTGTGGACTTCCCGGAGCCATTCGGCCCAAGCATGCCATAGGTTTCGCCCTCGCCAACCTCAAAGGAAACGCCCTTCAGCGCCCACTCCTCAGTGACGTGAGAGCGCATAAAACCAGCGCGTGTCCTGAAGACTTTCTTCATATCACGAACGAATATAGCCGGTCGGCTCACGCTCATTTGTAATGTGCGTCCGGTCAACTCAATTGCATCTAAACCTCCGATATTAACCAACAGCCATCCCCGGACGCTTATAAAATATTGGGATCAGTCACGACCCGTCAATCAATTTTAACAGATAGCTACCCCTCAATGCTACACTTGGCTCAAATTTCGGCCCTAATGTATATTTGACCAAGCGATCCAGCAAATAGCTGCCTGCCGGATCATTTTTCTCGATGGCATTCCTGAAATTCATCGAACCCACCAGCAGTTTACCTTTGCCGACGCGGACTTCGAACAAATACGCCTTTGAGCGCAGGTTCGAGGGCATATCCAGGCAGCGAATTATCGGCTCGACGCGCTCCGGCAGATCGTCGAGGAGCACAGCGTGAGAATCGTTTAGCAGGTCGTAGTAATTGAGGTCGCACCAGTCTTGCTGAGGCATAGCTGCAACAGCCGGGTGCTTCATGTCGATTATTGTGCCTGCGTTACTATCGATTTGGGCATCCCCTATGCCGGAATATGGTTTGTAGCTCGATGCGACAGTAGACAGAGCTTCAGTGGGGCCAATAAGCAGAACGCTTCCGCCGTTGTCCAGATATTGAACGACCTTTGGGGTCATTTTCGAGGTTATTAACAAACGACAATCAAGAGATTCCGTCACCGTATCAAGAAAACGAGCTTTGGGATAAATCTCTTTGAGCACAGGCGATTTTTCTACGCAAACATCTTCAGAGATCGGCTCATACCCACGAGGATAAACCCAGAAATCCCAACAGTTATCCGTCTTACCGTTTTCATCGCTGATTTCTGCGATCAAAGTGAGCTTGCGAGCGATACCTGAAGTCGGCATTTTCAGATTGACTTTGTGACAATGCTCCAGGCCAACCGAATCGAGCTTCAGGTCGCCTTTTTCTCCGGAGTCGATGATTATATCGGCATCAAGCAGCTTCCAAGTGAGCTTTGCCTTATTCGTAGGCGCGTCTTCATAGCGCGAGACAGACCACGACACTTCCGCTGTTTCTCCAGCCCAGTAATTTCGCCTAGCAGACTCCATTAACAGCACCGTTGGGGCGTTAAATTTGCGAAAATCGGCGGAAGCGAGGGCTTTGGGACGAAAAAACGCATCCAATACTCCGGTAGAGCTTGCCCAACAGTCCTGCAAACCGACATCGCTGTAGCCGCGGATATTTTCCGACAGCCGGGCTGCTTCGAAATCAGCTTTAAGCACAGCGGCTTGGAGCTTATTCGAGTTTTCCACCCATTTATCAAATTGAGACGCGATACCCTTGTAATCCGCTATGACTTGCTGGCTGAACAACCAGAACGGCCTCACTCCTCCTGAATACAGTTTCCGTTTGTCCAAGTTTGGTATGGTTCCGTAGTCGCCGATGTCGTGTATAATCACGGGTTTAGTAGATTTGGCTATCCTGAAATCGGATTCACCGCCAGCTTTCATATCAAATCGCACAGGCAAAAAATCCAGCGTGACTCGCGGTTTTTGATCTCTTTTGGGCGGCAGAATTCCGCTGGTGTCCACGATTAGCCGGGTCTTATCGGCCTCTGTGGCGGTCATATACATCTCCTGGGCCCGCGCAAACCCATCGACCAAACCGTTAGACATACCCCACGCAATGATCGACGGATGACTTTGCCGCTCCTTGATCATGCCCTTCCATTGCTCTAGATAGAACTGCTTGATGACGGGCGAGTTCTCTTTATAGTAGTGCGGCCCGGCTATCGGCAGTTCCGCCATGACCATCATCCCGATCTCATCGGCAGCATCGAGATATTCTTTTGGCGGAGCCCAACTGTGGCAACAGACAAAGTTAAAGCCATAATCTTTAGCAATCTTGAACCGTTCCACGTAGACAGACTTGTCCGCAGGAGGAGCAATTGAATTGGGGAATATGCAGGAGTCCGTGTAGCCCCTCAGAAAAATCGGCTTGCCGTTCAGCATAAACCGATCGCCTTCTACCGATATCTCACGGAAGCCGAACGTGGTAGTATAGTAATCGATCTCCTCATCTTCTTTGTATAGCCGAATATCGAGTGTGTATACGTGCGGGCTTTTTGGAGACCACAGCTTAGGGTCGTCGAGTTTGACCATTATAAAGTCAGGCACCATCGCCGGGAGCATTTTGTATGAGACGTTGCTCGCGACGTGTTTGCCCAATTGATCGTAAATATCAGCCTGCAAGTGGAAATCGGGCTGAGGTTCGGCTGACCCGCCATACAAGATGCGACTGCCGGTGTCGACAATCACCTCTGCGACCCCGGTGGAAAATCGCGGGATCACATAGGCTCGCTCGATGTAGCTCTGCTGGGTGTTTTCCAGCCACACTCTGCCATAAATCCCGCCCCAGGATGCATTCGGCAGGTCTATCAAATCCATGCTGCCGATTAAAGGATTGACAGTGGAGTCGCGGCGTCCGTCGACGCGGAGAACAACATCGATGGCCCAATTTTTTATGATCAGATGAGCGATTTCAAATCGAAAAGCGGTCAGAAAGCTCTGATGGGTTCCCTGAAACTCTCCGTTGACCCAAACATCGGCAGATCGGAAAATACCGTCAAAGCAGATATACATCTCCTTTCCGCGCCAATCCTCCGGGACTCTGACGTGCTTGCGATACCAACCCGGCCCGGAAAACGCGTTAAACAAAGACTCCGACGGCTCCCCTACCCCCTGTGCATTCCAGGCACCGGGGACGGTAATCTTTTTGTCGAAAACAACACCTTCGTCAAACCACTTCTCGTCCTTGCCAACATCCTTTGTATCGGCTCGAAACTCCCATTCGCCGGAAAGATCAATCACCTGCCTAGCTTCACAGCGCCCAGCCATAATCAAGCTCAATCCGACCAACAGTCCGACTAACCACTTCATATAGACCCCTCTACGATGACTTATATCATTAATTGTAGCATATGAACCGAAAAGCTTGAGGTTGGTTTGGAGACAGGCTTTGGCTTGCACATTTCTTACTTCATCGGCAGCAGGCTAGTAACTCAGCCCCCAGCCAAAGTTGTAGGATGTGCCTGGTATGCTGACGGGCAGCAAACCCGTCGGGTTATAGTCACCGAATATCGCATCGGCAGCAGCGGCAAATCCGCAGTTGCGATAGTTGTATATTGCAAGGTAGGCATCGGCTGAGGTAAGGCTGGCCAGTTCGTAAGGCTCGCGCATGCCGACGCAGATGACGGGTTTGCCCAATGTCGACAGCGTGCTCACCAATGTCGCCTGCCCGGAGTTTTGCGACGCCTTGCAAGTCCCCACTATTATCACATCAGCAGAGGCGGCAGTGTTTTTGATCGTATTTCGCTGGGTGGCAGTCGGATTGGACACCGTAGACATCACAGTCGTATTAGCGTGTTTGCCGGTGATAAACGCTCCGAATCTGGCGGCCGCATCGGTAGTAGAATCACCAGACGAAACAACCACAAGCAGAACTTTTTTGGTAGGGTTTATATTAAGCGGAAGAACGTTGTTGTTGTTGCGCACCAGCGTAACTGCGGTGCGTGCGACCTCGTATTCATCCGCCCTGTTATCCGCACAGCCGACGACACTCGAGGCTGCCGTATTGTCGACATAAGGATTAACGAAGAGGCCATATTTATGCTTGAGCTTCAAGATTCTGGTGACCGACTCGTCGATTCGAGACATAGGAATCTCCCCGCTCAAAACGGCGGCTTTCACCGCAGCGAGTGCAGCCGTGAGATCAGGGGAAAGCGAAAGCAGGTCCACGCCCGCTTGAATCGCCATAACAGCCGCTTTGGACGCCGAATATCCCGCCGTGATACCAGCCATTCCCATAGAATCCGTCATCACGACCCCATCAAATCCGATGTTTTCTCTCAGATATCCCTGCATAACTTGCGGAGAGAGGGTCGCCGGGCGATTGGGATCGATGCAAGAGACCACAATATGCGCGCTCATAATGCAGTCCATTCCGGCGGCCAAGGCTTCTCTGAACGGCCGTCCGTGAGTGGCATCAAAGCTGGCAAAATCGTAGTTGCTGATAACAGGCAGGCCGGAATGCGAATCGACGTTTGTGTCGCCGTGGCCTGGGAAATGCTTGCCGGTGGCGATTATACTGGCGCTGTGCAAGCCGTTAACATAGGCCTGACCAAGCTGAGATACCAATGCCGGCTGCTCGCCAAAAGATCGTATGCCGATTACCGGGTTGGCCGCGTTATTGTTGACATCAAGGTCCGGCGCGAGGTCCATATTTGCGCCCAGCGCTCTGATTTCCTTGCCGAACAGATTGCCGATCGCGAAGGCGGAATCAATCGAACGGGATGCCCCTATCCCCATATTGCCGGGACCTTCCACTCCGCCAGTAATCCTGATTACCGACCCGCCTTCTTGATCCAGCGAGATCAGAAGCGGGATACCAGGCCCATCAGGCCCCATCGCGGCGGCCTGCAGATCATTGCTGAATTTGGCGGTGCGGTTCGGGTCGTCGAGGTTGCCGTTATATTGAAAATATATGACCCCGCCGATACGCTGATTCACAATCGTCTGGCGCATAGCGGAGGTGAACGTATCGCCATCGAAGCGCACTTGGAACAACTGCCCGATTTTGTCATTCAGGCTCATCGTCGCGAGCCGCTCCGCCGCCCAGGTTTTTTGCGCAACCACGTCATCTGCGCGGCGTATTTTCAATACCCTGGTCATCTGATTATCCGTCATCTCCACCGAACACACCCCAGTCGCTGTAACAAACGTCCAGTCCGCATCTAGCTTATCGCCGTTGGGCGCAACAACTTTGATTACCCCACCGCTCGAGTCCGTTATTTTGACCCATTTCGGGTTGGAAGAATAGTCAAAATCGGTAACGCGCCCCCATACCCTCGTCAGCAAACCGATAGTATTGAGATTAACATTACGGTCAACACCTTTTTGGAATGTTCCCAAGTCGCCGCCTACGAACGCAGCATTGGTCATGCCCAAGGGCTTGATCTGCAATTTTTCACCGGTGGGCGTGGGAGGGACAAAACGGCAGTCGATGTAGCGTTCTCCGTTAACATCCGTTTCAATGGGGGCTTCGATATCCACCACGTCGCCTTCCTGATAGGTTGCATACGTGTCGACACGAATCCCAGAGCTGCGCCCAGGCTCTTGGACATAGATAGAGTCGGGGAATACTGCGCTTACCACCACTCGCTGCAAAATAACCGGATTTCCATCCTCAATATCGCGTTTCCAGGTTCCGATTGAGTTTGCAAAGCTGATCTGGCAACAGATAAATATAATCGCTATTGATACTATCAGGCGTGTGAAATTACGATGCTTCATTATCTGCATTGTAACCCAAGCCTGAGAAAAGTCAATGCCAGTTTATTTGGAAAAAGCCAGGAAGATGCTCCCTGGCTTTTCTCGACAATCAACTTTGATGTGGCTTAAATCATGGCCCATGCTTTGTTGAGGGCGCGCTTGGCGTTGGCGATGATCAGTTCAGAGCATTCGCCGTGTGCGGCGATGGGCTTGACCTCGAAACTAAGAGGTTTGGGCGTGATACCATCGAAATATTCTATCCTGAACAATCCCTCCAGGAACTCGGCAAGTTCAATCACGCCGTTTTCTCCGCCGACGATCCCGAAGCGAGGGTGCTCATCGCCATAGGCCGCGTGTTTAGGATCGCGAATGACACAGTTGCCGATGTGTACATGAGCCAGCACATCTTTGGCTGTGTAGAGCATCTTCCAGGGGGTTTCGCCGAGCATAGGCATATGGCTCAGGTCGAGCATCAGGCCGAAATTGGGATAATATGATCGAACCGCTTCGGCGAAAACAACCGCATCCTCCGTCGGGCCAAGAATAGTGTTTTTGCCGCAATCGAGCTGGTCGAATGTCTCAAGGGCGATAGGCATATCGCCTTTTTCTGAGGCGTAGTCACAAATTTCAAGAACGGAATCGAAGAGCAATTGCAGCCCTTCTTCTCGTGCATCTTCCCCAGGATCACGGCCAGTCAAAAACGCAAGGCCCGACGCGCCGATTTCATAGGCCTCATCGACTGAACTCTTGATCTGGTCTACCGCACGCTTGCGCCCCTCTTCATCGGGGTCGTTGAGGTTCAGTTTTTGGCTGAGCAGAGTTGGCTGCGCTCCAAACGCTACCTTCATTCCGGCTTGCTGGATCATATCCGCGGCTTTTTTGCGAACCTCAGGATCTTTTATCCAGGTCACCTCGACAAGCGTAAAATAGTCGTCCTCACAAATCTTTCTGAGGGTTTCGAGAATTGGGCCCTCACCTTTACCGACCTCTGGATAGGCCATAAAGTGGATCAGACCGACGTCAGCATACTTGTAGATGGATTCTTGCATTTGGCATCTCCGACTATTAGGCGTGCATACTTAATCTTGCAATAGGATAGACCCGATACGCGCCTTTGTCAAATCGCCGATTTGTTGAGCGACGGCAGAATATCGCCGATCACTATCGGCATCAATATATTAGCGTCAGATAGCTTGTTGAACCGTTTTATGCTGTCTTGTGACACAATCTTTCATCGAATCGGCAGCTTTTCCGACCCGTTCCGCCGCGCATTTCGAGCTGTGCGATATTCTCCTCCTGGCTTCCGCCCCCTCCATCGGCGCCAGCAAGAGCGCTGTCGTGGCTCCGACGATTCCGCCAATCAATATCCCGATTAATATGCCTTTAGCTGTCATGTTATCCCTCCTTCGGCTGCGTTGCGGCAGATATATACCCATTTCAGCCGTCAGTTTCATCACGAATTTCATAACGCACGTGATGGGAGACAGGCTCACGAATCCAGATGTAGTATTTGTCATCTCTGCAGCGCTGCTTGGGCTGGTGGCCGGCGGGAGGTCGAGCTTCTTGCGTTTCCAGCCAATCGAGGTATGGGTCGCGTTCTTCGTTATCGCGCCAAATAGTGCTCCCCCAACCATAGGTTTTACGCGCACGACGCTCCGGGGTCTCGGGGGTCAAGTCGATCTCATCGATCCGTGGGTTACGAAAACCATCGATCGGTAAAGCGACAATGAAATCGTTCGGCGTATCGATATCGAGCAGAAACACTTCGTCTTCAAAGCGCCAATGGGTATCACAGGATAACGCCCTGCCCTTTGCCCACTTCAAACCGCCGGGCCTGGGCTGAACAAGAATTTGATTTGAAAAAGTGTATGGCTTGATGCCGAGAACCTCTGACGACAGAAAATAAATCGGCAGGCAAAAGGCCGCGGCATAATCTTCATCACCGGCAGGCGCTGACCACCAGGGATCTGTTTGTGAGGCGACTGTTTGTTCCCATCGAAAACGAATCAAATCCGCCGCGTATTTTGCATCGTTTTTGTTGAACAACTGCTGCAGCGCACGAAGGCTGAACTCGGGATCAGCAGGTTTTGCGTTTTCGTTGGCTCGAGTGTGCCACTCCATCGCGTCATCGAAATTGGACAACATTCGAGCGAGCTTGGACGCGTCTTGAAAGCTGTGATGACTTGAACCCTGTTCGAGGCGTTTTTTGATCTCGTTGTAGTGCTGTCGAGGCAAGCTGATATCTGATGTATATAATGCGTATTCATACATCATTGATATCCACGAATCGTCAATATCGCAAAACTCGGCAAATTCAGCAAGCGTTTTTGCAGCGAGAGCGTGGTCGCTGAAGCAGTGGTAATTCGCCAAAGCTTGAAGACGAGCCGAGGCGGGACGAGATGCGGGATCCAGCAGAGGGTTCGCTTCGTAGCTATCGTGCATATGCAGTTGCAGAGTGCCAACGGCGCCAGTCCAGATTTCGCTGAGCTGAGTATCCGAACACTCGAATGATGCTGCGCATTCGACAGGGTAGCCGGTTCGTATGGCATAAGCCGATTCAATCGAGACAGGTTTGTCTAAGTTTCGCATATATAGTTGCACATACCTGAACGCTCGGCGGCCAAACGTATGCCACGATTGGCGGCCGCCGTGCAGAATCAATCTATCTGGTTGGTGATGAGACAGATTCACCAGCCTATCGGCACCAAGTATTTCGCCGTAACAAATATCTATAGTTGCCTGGCCCGCATCCCGTATTTTCAAGGCAAAACGACCAACTATTCTCTGTCCGAAATCCAGGACGATAAAAGCATCTTCGCCGTTGCCCACAAGTGCGGCGTTGCCGGAAGCAGCGAGCATTTCTTTTGCATATTTGACTCGTTTAGGGGCGCTGCGAACCGACTCCGAGGCAATTAAAGGTGTACCATCAGGTGATAAAACTGACCCGCAGTTGATAACCCGCGCAGGGTGGACTTCGGTTTCCTGTGGCAGAGGAATGTCGCGAGGCATTATACTATCCCAAGGCTTGTGCTCGCGTATGATGGAAGCCTGATCCCAATCGCCGTCATCAAATCCGACCACGTTCCAACCGATCGGCCGCAAACTCGAGTCGCAGACCTCGTTCATGCCTCCGTTTGCTACGGAGGCCCATTCGCGGCCCGCCTGCATTTTCCATGAGCTGTCCGTGACGAGAATTTGCTGCTTGCCGTTTTGGTGCAGCGCAAGTTGGAGAATAAACCCGCTTTGCCCTTTGGCGCTTCTGCGGCAGACAGCGCCGATAACATTTTTGCCTGGCCTGATTATATGGCTAAGGTCGTGGGTGTTGTAAAACAGTGATTCGGCGGCAGCCCCTCGGCCCGCGTATCTGCCGTTGGCATAAAGCGCGTAGTCGGCAGGGCAGCAAACGTGCGCCTCCGCCTCAGTGATAGACGCCGCGTCGAACTCACGCCTGGCGTAATAATAATCGAAAGGCTCGCCCGGCGACTCAATCCATATCCAATTGGGTTGTCTGATCATATCCTTATGAACCGGCCGCTTAGTGATTTGGTGCGCTAAATTTGTCGAAATGGACTCTGTCAGCAGGCAACACGGGTTCCTGTGCCGCAGGCACGCGTGACCCATAACCAAGCGGCGTACCTGCTACAACAGCGATGTTGGCGGGCAACCCAAGAACCTGATGGATAACCCCGGCAGCGTCCTCTTCTCTCATCATCACCCAGCACGTGTTCAACCCCATATCCGTTGCCTGGATAAGCATGTTCTGCATAAATGCCGAGCCATCCTCGATCCAAAGATCCTGTTTATCTTTATCTACGCAAACCACGAGTATAAGGCCGACTCGCGCGAGGAATTTGGACCATTTGTGGATACCGGAGAGTTTGTCTATAACCTGCTGGTCTCGCACGACGACGACGTGCCAGGCCTTTGCCGCGTGACCGGAAGGAGCACAAAAACCAGCCTTGAGCACTTCCTCGAGCTGTTGCTCGCTAACTCTGGTGTCTCTATAAACCCTCACGCTTCTTCTATTTTTTATCGCATCCAGCATCGTCAAGCGCCTCCAAAACGTGTTTTATGCGGGTCTCCCGCCAATATATCCTGCAGCGCCCCTCATAGACAGCAAAGTCGGATTGAGTTTTGTGGCGCAATGCGAACAAGTTCGTCCTCCTCGGAGTCTGATACATAGACGGGGTCGCAGCCGAGCGCCCTCAGCCATTTTATCAGCTTGCCAAGAGTGCAATTGACAGCAAACCTGGGCATACCGTAGAGTTGGCTGATCGAGTGCCGATTTCCTGCACCTCAGAAGGAAATCAGGTGTGCTGCGGACAAGAGGGAACGCAGTATGCAAGCAACGTCGTCTATTATAAGGCAGGGGGTATTTCTCGGCGGGAGGAAACTATGAAATCAATAGCTCGTCTTTGTGCGGCCGGAGCGCTTATTTTGGCGCTCGGCGTGAGCTGCGCCTACGCTCTACCACCCGGATTTGTGCAGGACTTCACCTACAAACAGGTGGACGGCGCGGTGGATATACTTAAGAATGGCTCAGTTGTGGCTCGGTATGTATATAAGGACACCTCTCGTCCATATATCTATCCACTGTTGTCGCCGGGCGGATTGGCAGTGACCCGCGATTTCCCGATGAAAACAGTGGAGGGAGATCAGACGGACCACCCTCACCAGAAATCTATGTGGTGCTCGTTTGGGGATGTGAACGGGATTGATTTCTGGGCGGAGACGGAGAAAAGCGGCAAGATAGTGCAGAAGTCGATTGATTTTGACCCTATCTCCGTAGGCCCTTATTGGAGTGTTAACACAAAAAACGATTGGATTATGCCGGATGGGCGTAAACTGCTCGAAGATCGCAGAAAGGTCGCGTTTTCTTCGTGTGAATACGGAATGCTGATCGTCACCCAGCTTACTCTTAGCGCGTCTGAAGCGGAGTTGGAGTTTGGCGACACCAAAGAAGGTTTCTTCGCCCTACGGGTGGTTCCATCGATGAGCATAACCAAAGGAAAAGGCAAAATCGTCAATTCCAAGGGAGATAAAGACAACGAGGCCTGGGGCAAGAGGGCGAATTGGGTGGATTATACCGGAGAAGTGAACGGCAAAAAAGTCGGTATCACGATTTTCGATTCGCCGTATAACTATGGTTACCCCACCTATTGGCACGTCCGTGATTATGGACTTGTGGCGGCGAATCCGTTTGGCGGCAAAGAGTTCACCGGCGACGATAAAGAAACCTCGCCGATGACTATCGCATATACACAATCGAAAAAGTTCACATACGTTGTGCTGATTCACGATGGCGACATCGAACCTAAAACCTTGAATGAATTAGCCGAGCAGGTCGTTGGAAGCCCTGACAAGGGCAGCGCGGGCATTTCAAAAGATGATGCGCCGGGGTCATTGTCTACTTCGGGGACGGCGAAAGATTAACCCATAATAAAAAAGGAAGGACGCAGTAATTATGATTGAAGCGCGGGAACTCGAGAGGCTGGAGAACCAACTCAACGATTTTGACAAAACTACGAGGGATGCGGCTCTTTGTGAGTTGGCGCGATGGCTGGAATCAGGTGATATCGCGGCTACCAGCCTCAAAGACGAGTTTAACCTGCACTTCCACACGTTTTTCTCATACAACGCATACGGATGGTCCCCCGCTCGCATCGCCTGGGAGGCAAAAAAGTATGGCCTGAGCGTGGCCGGGATAGTGGATTTCGATGTATTGGATGGAATGGAGGAGTTTCTATGCGCGGGAGAAACAATAGGCATTCGAGCAACGACCGCTCTTGAGACTCGTGTAATCGTCCCGGAATATGCGGACAAGGTAATTAGCTCTCCGAATGAGCCTGGCATAGGATATTACATGGCGGCCGGGTGTTTCCGTGAACCTGCCACCGGCACCCAATCAGCCCAGGCACTGGCCGATATGCGCGAAATTGCTCGGCAGAGAAATCTGCAGATGATAGACAGAATCAACGGTTATCTGGACTCGGTCCGGCTGGACTATGAGGCTGATGTGCTCCCATTGACCCCATCGGGCAACGCGACGGAACGGCACATTCTGGCGGCTTATGACGCAAAAGCCAGGACTGTTCACAAAGATGCGACAGCGGGCTTCTGGGCAAAGGCGCTGGAAATCAATCCGGCTGAGGCGGAGATGCTGGTCTCCGACACTCCCACTTTGCACGAAAAGATGCGCTCGAAACTGATGAAATTCGGTGGTGTGGGCTACGCGGCGCCTACCTCGGAGACATTCCCCGAGATTCGCAAAGTCATCGACATGACCAAAGGAATGGACGCCCTGCCGACTATGACCTGGCTGGACGGGACTAATCCTGGCGAGTCGGATATGCCCGCGCTGCTCGGATTGGTCGAAAGTATGGGCACGGTTGCGCTTAATATCATCCCGGATAGAAATTGGAACATCAAAAACGTCGAAGATAGGCGAATCAAGGTTGAAAACCTCGACAAAGCGGTCGCTGCGGCACGGGCGCTCGACCTGCCACTTTGCGTTGGCACCGAGTTGAATAAGCTTGGACTGCCGTTTGTGGATAATTTTTTTGCGCCGGAGTTGCAACCATACATGCAGGATTTCGCCGACGGATCGTATTTTTTCTGGGGCCACACTGTGCTGGCGCGCAAGGCCGACATGGGATTTGCGAGCGATTGGGCGGACGCGAATTTTATCAGTAGAGCGGAAAAGAACGTGTTCTATGCCGAGGCCGGCAGGCTTATCGGGCCGCAAGCGTGTATCGATTGGTCGCGGCTAAAAGAAGCTTCTCCGAAAGAAGCGCTCAAAATGCTGGAAAAATAGAGCGTTAATAGTATTCCACATTGACGATCTCGAGGTTGATCGGCAGCGTGCCTGCGTTGATGCCATGAACTGCGGCTCGTGCTTGTTCCCCGCTGCCAAACCCCGTTATATAGGCTTGGCCGTCTGATATGGCTTCTTTAATCAGTGGGGCGGATATCATTCGGCCGTTATAGAACACGGCGAGATATTCACCGATATTGTGCTTTGTGAAATCGTGGAATCTCCTGGCTCCGTCTTCGGTGAATTTCACCAGCACCGACCAGCCTTCACTGGCCTGTTGAGGGGCAGCGCTCGGCAGTATATCGTCCCCCGTGAGCACCGGTTTTTCGGTCGGTACGCCGACAACTTCCTTGAGGAGCGACTTTGGGTCCAAACGGCTGTCAATGAGCGTCGCATTCGGGCCTGAAAACAAATATGACCCACCCGCCCTGGCCGGCACCTTCATTTTCCACAGCCTGGCAGGGTGGTTAGTAGTTGCAACTTTGGAAAGATGATATAACTCGAGGCTGTTTGGCTCGATCAGCTTCTCTATTTCACTTCGAGCGATCTTTTCACCCGGCAGCAAAAGAGTGATTGAAGAATCGGTCACGCTTTGGATCCGCGGCCCGCCCACCCCAAGTAACAACCTTCCGCGCAGCGTCAAATATCGCGATGCGTCGGCTATCTGTTGACGGGTCATCGGCTTAATGGAAGCGAACACGACTTTCGTGCCCGTCTTTGGCTCGAGTTCCGAACAGCCTGCAGCCAACAAAGTGATGCTGACTAATGCTATAATAAGTCTCCAGTGCAATGTGTCCCTCCGGACAATTGTTCGATAGATCGACGAGCTAATCCTGCAAATATGGAAGATATAGCTAAGTTGTATACGGATGTACAACGTTCAGGGTGTCCGGCTAAAATGGAAAGCGAGCGCCATTATATGTTTGAGCATCTGAAGAATCCACCGCGGCAATACCGTCCAGCCTCGTTTTGGCTGTGGAACGAGATTCCAAATATTGTGGAAGCCAAGCGGCAACTGCGAGAAATGCAAGCAAAGGGAATCGGCGGTTTTTTTATTGAAGGAAAGTTGATTGGCCATGAGGCACAATCCAAGGACAGCCTGATTGCAGCAACCCAAGAAATTTGCGAGTCGGCCAAAGAGACTGGGCTGAACGTTTATCAATATGACCAGCTTGCTCAACACCGTATAAATGAGCCAATGCTGCGCGATAAAATGTCTTCATCTTTTGCGCATCTTAATGCAGAAAACCGTGTTATGGCTCGAGTGCCCCTTAAGGCAGACTGGAGCATGTCGCTTTCTGAGTTGAAGCGCTCGATAGATTTACAAGGTTGCCTTGGCGCGAACTTTTTTTGCGCAGACGCATTTTATTACAGCATCGCGGGGGCGAATCGCCAGTTTGCGCCGCCATCTCAGTTTTATCAAGCCACCTATTGGGAGCATTATAAGCATCTCACTGACTATGCCGCCAGGCTCGGCTTTGTTTTATCTCAGGGCAAACACAGCGCACAAGTTCTTGTGCTGCGGCCAGGCGCCTATTCAGAACGATTGGATGCCGGAGTTGCCGGGTGGCTGCATGCCTTATGCCGGGTGATGCACTCAGAGCACATTGATTTTGACATTATAGATGAGGATAAACTGGCGGCAGCGATGTGTGCGGACGAGCGGCTGGCGGTTGCTGATGAGGCTTACGAAGTGCTGGTGTTGCCGCCGATGCAAGCAATCCGGCGTAGAAGCGCGGAAAAGATATCCGCGTTTGTCGACGAGGGCGGCAAGGTGATAGGGATCCAGCAATTGCCGACTCTTGATTCGAGCGAAGGTGAACACAGCCTGATAAGAGGCATTTTCGATAGTGTTTTCGACCCGGAAATCAACGCATCAACTGTGCATTTTCTGGATATCGACGGTGTGGCTGATCTGCCTGAAACGCTCAATCAGGCCTTTATTTTGAGCCTAAAGCGAAATGTTTCCATAAAGCAGGGCGGCGTCGAGTGTTCTGATATTATTTTTACGCATCGCTTTACAAAAGACGCAGATATCTTTTTCTTGTCGAATCAATCGCAGCGAACGAGGGAGGTGAAAATTTCGGTGCGCTGTGATCGGGCGCCTTATTTGCTCGATCTTGAGACAGGTACGTGCATGGCGCTGCCTAATTGCACCCAACAAGGGAGCAGAACGATTTTGCTGCATCGTTTTGAAGCGCACAGCTCTCTGATGATGGCGTTTGCCGACGAGCCTGCGCTGGCGGTGAGCAGACCTGTGGTTGAAGTTGGGCAGGAGATCGCGGTCTCTGACGAGTGGGAGTTCAGCGTTCAGCAGCCAAACTGTCTAACTCTTGACGATTGGGCCTTTAACACACTTATACAGAACGATTGTGAGCTTTTCGAGTATACAACAACATTTAAGGCGAATTATATCCCACGTGACCTGCGCCTGGCTCTCGAACAGACGAGTGGTTTCAAAACCGATTCAGGGTTGGATTTGTCGATAAATGGCCAACCGGTTCGTATTGACAACGACTGGCTTGTCGACATCAACTTCAAAACTGTGGATATAGGCGCTTTTAGTCGACAGGGCAGCAACGTTGTCCGAATGATTGTCCACAGGGACGGTTGGACTGGTGATCCAATACCCACTCCGGCCAGAGCGCGGGTTATGGGCGACTTTAGCGTAACGGAATCGGGGGCGCTCGAACACTCTAAATCGAGCATGAAAAACGGATCGTGGACAGACCAGGGATATCCGTATTATTCCGGCACTGCCGTTTATCGACAAGATATCCATATTGCCGCATTTGCACAGGGACAGCGGATTGTGCTGCGTGCGGATGGCGTGCGCGACATGGTTGAATTTGTGATCAATGGCGCTGTTGCGGGACTGCGACCGTGGCCTCCGTATGAAATGGACATAACAGCGCTGGTCAGGCCGGGGCCTAATGAGATCGAGCTGCGTGTAACAAACAGCCTCTCAAATATGCTCCAAAATCGTCCGATCCCCTCAGGGTTAATTGAAGGTGTCACTGCTTATTTGGCATAATCCCCCCTATTTGCACCAGATGCGTTGGAACGCCGCACAAGCCAGAGTGTTTATCGATTCGACACGTCGGGTACTAATAAGGCAATATATGTGGTGGCTTCCACACAGCGATCAAAAAGGGGTGAACAGTCATGTCTAAACCCATCCGAGTATTTATTACTCTAGCAACAATTGTGGCTGTCTTGTGCACAGCAGCGATGGCGGCAAACGACCAATCGGCATCAGCTCAGGCGTCTAGTACCAATGATCAGGCTTGGATTTATGATGGCGAGTTCGATTCCGTCGAGCCGACGGAAATATCGGGATCAATTCAGCTTACAGCAAAGAAAGGGGCTACAAAAGAACAAGATAGCTCCAGCGTGACATCAGAGTTCAAGTATAACAACGAAACCTATACATTACAGTTCACGCGAGAGATCCCCCTTTCCGGGGAGGACTTCCCCGGCAGAGGCCCGGTCCAGTTTATGAAGCCGGTTTTAGGAGAAACGGACCTCGGAACCTTGGGGCTGCCGGCCACTGTCGCCGAAGTGGCGCTCTATGGCAGGGCCACCATACGGCGCGACGGCAAAATTATCGCTGAAAATCAACCGGCGATCGTGATGGTCAATCAAGCTATTCACGACAAGAACCACGAATACCTCTCGTCTCCGGACAAAGACAGACACGAGATATCGCTGATCGTTCCGGGGCCTCTGAGCGGGCAGAGTTTCGTTGATGGCTTTGAGGCAGGCGCTTTTTATGTCTATTGGCCAAACGTCAAAATGACTCTTAGCGGAAAGATAACGCCCAAAACTAAAGCAACTGCGACGACCCCGGGAAGAGTCGGGCGCGGGGCCACCGCACCCACTGTGGGGACACAGGAGCCGCTTGGCACAATAAACATCTCCCTGACCAACTCCGGGATTCGCAAGCAGATAGGAGAGGCGCAGAGTGGTTTATATGTGGTGACCATCACTAACAATTCATCGACCCGCCGAGGGCTGGTGATGACAGGCTCCGATCTGTGCTGCACTATGTTTACACGTTTTTCTCGGATTATCGCCCCCGGAGAGAAGCAATCATTTCGCTGGTATTTTGCACCAGGGAAGGTGCAGATGCGAGATATTCTTTCCGGCAGGCGAGCCGGAACCGGGCTTGTTGATGTAAAGTACGGGCGTAATACATCGTCGATAATCTTCGATTAGCAATTAAGGGCGAGTCTGCAAGTCAAAACACATGCCCGGGCGACTGGTCCGGGCGTGTGTTATCTTGCCATCTTCCGTAAGCCGTTCAGCAATTCTATCTCGCCTGTGGTCATCCCAGGCTGTGGGTCGAAATGAGATGGGTTATCCGGCATCGAATCCGGGACGAGACTCACGGATTGTTTCATCATCGACATGGGTTCTACAGAGTTCTGTGTAGCAAAGCGATCGCTTTGCAAAGAAACCATCCTGTGCTCGGCGTTGACCACAGCGAACTCGATTCGAGCTACGCATTCGTCGGCGGTGGCTTTAAGATCGGCCATCAATCGTGTCGCGCTTTCCTCCAAGACTTTGAGATCAGTCGGCGATAGAGGCTGCGAGCGCTTGGCGGCCGAAATATGCCCATTTTTATACATCCATTTGACGCCGACAAACGCTGCATATCCCATCCCTACGAGTGTTATTATCGAAAACAGTATTTCCATTGTGTTTACACCATCACGTCGAGCTTGTTATCTTCGGGTTCCTGCTCGTTTTTTGAATCTTTGTGCGACACCTGCCGCTCTACTTCCCTGCGTCGGCGTTCGCGTTCTTTCTGGATTTTCGCCTGTCGTATTTTTTCAGCTTGCTCTGTCTTGATCGGATTTATGCTATCGGCAAAAGGTGCGGCTGTGGCTTGTTGAGCCATTTCGCTTGCTCTTTGCGATGAATTGGGCGACCGATCCACATCCAACGATTTGGCAAGGGAGCCAGCCAGATTTGCTGCATCCGGCCCCATCACCCATCACCTCCCGTCAGGCGGCGAATGCATAGGAAAGTGAACCTTGAGAAAGCTTGCCCGATAGCCTCAATATCGCTTTCGTGTGTATCTGGCAAACACGAGACTCCGTCACTTCCAGCACCGCCGCGATCTCTTTTTGAGTTAAATCTTCATAATAGTAGAGCGCGACCACAGTGCGCTCCCTCTCCGGCAATTCATCAATTGCTTTGGCCAACAATCGCTTTTGCTCAGAACGCTCGGCCTGTGAGGCGGGATCATCTTCTTCATCTTCAGCGGTCGAGGTTCGTATATCTCCACCCATAGCAATTACTTCGTCTAAAGATAACAGCGCCGATTGGCCTACATCGACCAATATCTTCTCCAGCTCTAAAACCTCGATGCCGAGGTGTTGAGCAACCTCTGAATCAGTAGGCGGACGCTTTAGCTCGTATTCCAGGCTGGAATAAGCCTCACGAAGCTGGGTCTCATGCCGCCGAACCGATCGAGGCGTCCAATCGAGACGGCGTATCACATCGATCACCTCGCCGCGTATTCTGGTCAGAGCGTAGGTTTCGAATTTTACGTTTCTGTCGAGGTCGAACTTTTCGATGGCGTCGATCAACCCCACGACCGCATGGCCGATAAGGTCCTCATAACTCAGGGCACCGCTCGGCGTCAGATTGAGCCTGTCCACCGCATATTTTGCCAGATAGGCGTATTCATTTATAAGTTCTTCGCGAGCGCCGTCACTGCCGTTGTATTTCAGATCACGCCAAAGTTTTGTCCGTCGATCCATAGCTTATAAATCCTTTAATCAGCCGTCGTGGCTTTGTCCACCCTGCCGCACGGATGATCCATCGTGCGTACTCTCTATTGCCTCTACACTACCGGATAGCAAGCCGGCAAACCAACCAATGAGCAGCCAGCATATGATAAATGTGATAAGGGCCTTGCCGACGGCCCAAACAAGCTCTTCACCAAAGTATAGCGAATGTATCCCCACCACCAAAAACGCGGCCAAGGCGAGAAACAAACTTATTATTTTCAACGCGGCACGAATCGGCATATCAAGCCTCCACCAGCGCTTCGATTGTCCGAGAAGATTGCCACTGACGCTCCCTTTCAGTCAGTTTAATCGCCAATTTGCGAAGCCATGAGGCCGCCGGAGTGTGAGAATATTGTGTTATAAATGGCTTTTGAGCAACAATCCCTCGTCCTACTGCCGAATCGTATGGTATGTATTCGTGGCGCTGAAAACTTCTGCCTAAAAATCGTCTGCAGATTACGTCCAGTCCATTGGCCACAGCCCCGGCTTGAGACGGATTGGCGCAGCAATTTGATACAAGGGTTATCTGCGAGTCGGGATTGGCTTGAGTCAGCACCTTTATAGACGCATAGCTGTCAGTTATCGAGGTCGGCTCCGGAGTGGTGACAATCAATACTTCGTTTGCGTGGGAGAGCAGATTTATGACCGAATCATCTATGCCGGGGGCAGTGTCAATGATGACAATATCACCGCCCGAAGCACTGTCCAGCATCGCCTTCATCAGTTCTACGCTGGTGACGCCATCAATATTGGCCATCGAATCAAGCCCGGAGCCTGATGATATCAACTTCAGGCCGTTTGAATATTGCGTCCAAGCATCTGCCGGTGCGACGCGCCCCAGGGCGACATCTTCCAGCGTATATCGAGGCGTGACGCTCAGCAGGACATCAGCGTTTGAGAGGCCAAAGTCGGCGTCAATCAAACGCGCACCCCCACGCATTCCTGCGATGGTGATGGCAAGGTTTACTGCAAGGCTTGTCTTTCCCACCCCACCCTTGCCGGATGTAATTGCAACAGTATACGGTGTCTGTCGAACGAGGCAATCGTCGTCGTAGTTGGCTTTGTCTTTCACCAGATTTCGCAGAGCGTAGGCCTGGTCGATCACTGCACCACCTCCGTTACCAATCCGGCCATTGTCCCGGCATCTGCAAACTCGATGTCGTGGGGGACATTTTGCCCCATAGTCGAGCATACCAGAGGAAGTCCGGATCGGAACGGCAGATTCACCAGGCTGCCTCGATCCAAAGATTCATCAATCTTGGTGACAGCGATTTTGTTTGGGGATAGAACCGCGAACTTTTCTATAACCTCGGCTTGAACGGCACGGCTCTGAGAAGCAGCAACGCACAGATATGTTTGCGTCGGTGCGCCAGCCATTATAAAGGCAGCCAGTTCGGCGAGGTGTTCATCGCTGCGCTGACTGCGGCCGACTGTATCTATCAGCACAATATCTTTGTCTGAATGTTTTTCTACCCCAGCGGAAACCTCATCAGGAGACAGCGCGATTTCCAGCGGCAGACCCATGATTCTTGCATAGGTGCGCAATTGCTCCACAGCGCCGATTCTATAGGTATCGGCAGTGACTAAGGCGGTCTTTTTGCCCTGTTCAATCGCAAATTTGGCCGCCAATTTGGCAAGAGTGGTCGTCTTACCGACACCTGTGGGGCCTACTATCGCTATAACTTGCCTGCCGGAATGCAGTGGAGGCGCGACGAACGCCTGCATTTTGCCGGCTAGCGCGGAAGCCAGTTCGACAGAATTGTCGATATCAATCAGATCAGAAAGCTCGCCACGCGCTATATCGTCATCGACGCCCAGCCTCACGAGGAGCGGCTGATTGGTTTCGGTCGACTGCGGCTGATAAGTCAACAGTTTTTTTACGACCTCACTCAGGTTGCGCAGATCCGAGCGTATTTGCCTGATCTCCGACTCAGACTCCGCTATGGCCGCGGGCTGGGCGGATACTGTTCCCCCATAGGCGGTCGCGGCTGCTTTTGAATTCACAGCGATGGGGTGTGGTATACTCTCCGTTTTCGGAGTTTGAGGCTGATCGGCAACATCGTCAACTGCCGCCATCAATTCTACGCGAGTCAATGCCCCCAAACCCAATACGCCGCCCGCCTTAACGTGTTTGCTGTTGAGCACAACGGCATCTTCTCCAAGCTCCGCGCGAGCCTGCGCAAGCGCGTCCTGCATCGTATCTGCTTGAAATGTCTTAATACGCATTAGCTGAAGCCACCAATCCTTCGTCGAGTGTTACCAGTCCAATAGATTCGATATTTACGTCCGGTGCGATCTCGGCGTAAGAAAGGACAGCCACCGTCGGGAAGCTCTGCTCGATCAGCCTGCGCATGTGCAGCCTGATTCTTGGAGAACAAAGCATAATCGGTTCGTGCCCATGTTGAGCCATTGCCTCGATCTGGTCACGGGTGCGTTGTAGCAATTCTTGTACCCGGCTGGGGTCCAGGATCAGCCGTGCGCCAAGCTCGGTCTGCCGTACACCATCGACAATGACTTGCTCGACGGCGGGGTGAAGGCTGAAAACCGTAAGAACGCCATCGTCGGTTGTATATCGACGACATATCGCAAGCCCCAATCGCTGGCGGACATATTCTGTGAGGATGTCGGTATCTTTTGTGGCCCCGGCATAATCGGCCAGCGCCTCAAGTATAGTCACGATGTCTTTGACAGCGACTCGCTCTCGCAGCAGATTCTGCAGCACTTTTTGCACATCCCCGAGGGCCATCGCGTCTGGAATAAGCTCATTCACAACCGCCGGCGCTTCCTGGCGGGCGGCGTCTATGATCTGCTGGGTCTCCTGCCGAGTCAGCAATTCGGCTGAGTGCTTGCGCACTATCTCGGTCAGGTGGGTGATAAGCACAGTCGTCGGTTCGACCACGGTGTATCCTGCAACTTCGGCGAACATTTTCTGCCCCTCTGCTATCCAGGTCGCCGGTAGACCGAATGCAGGCTCGGTTGTGTCGATGCCGGTGAGCTTGTCTGTGGCTCCTCCCGGATTCATCGCAAGGTATTGTTCGGGGAATATCTCTCCACGCGCGGTCTCGGTGCCGCGGAGTCTCACCACATATTCGTTTGAGCCGAGTTGAACGTTATCTCGAACCCTGATAGCAGGCACCAGCACCCCCATCTCAGTCGCCGCCTGCCTGCGAATCATCGTGATTTTATCCAACAGATCGCCGCCCTGCTTGGGATCGGCCAACGGAATCAGCCCGTAGCCAATCTCCAAGGTCAACGGATCGACTCCTATCAGGTCGGTCATCGACTCGGGGGCTTTGGGTAGTTCTCTCTGCCGCTCGGCTCGTTGTTTTTCGGCTTGCTGGGCTTGATTTGCGCTCTGCGTGAGCATATATGCGGCGACTCCGCATATTACGGCAGCTAAAATCAAGGGCAGTTTGGGCATCCCAGGGACGACCATCATAAGCACAAACACGGCGGAAGTTATCGACAATGCCCTGGGTTTGGATGTGATCTGGGTGATAAGCTCGAATCCGAGGCTCTTCTCTCCTCCGTTTTTGGTAACCATAAGCCCCATCGCAGTAGAGACAAGCAGAGCCGGAATCTGAGTGACCAGACCCTCACCTACGGTCAGCAGCGTATAGGTCTGAAGTGCATCGACAAGATTCATGCTGTGCTGCGCTACGCCAACCACGAATCCACCGATCACGTTCACGATAATCATGATGATCGCGGCAATCGCGTCCCCTCTGACGAACTTGCCCGCGCCATCCATTGCCCCATAGAAATCCGCTTCTCTGGCAACTTCTTTGCGACGGCGCCTGGCTTCATTGTCGTCGATTATGCCCGCACTGAGATCGGCGTCTATTGCCATCTGCTTGCCCGGCATAGCATCGAGGGTAAATCTTGCCGCGACTTCGGCTACACGGCCCGCGCCGGAGGTTATAACCAGAAACTGAATCACAACCAGTATGGCGAAAACTACGATACCGACAACGTAGTTCCCGCCGACCACGACCGAGCCGAACGCCGTGATAACCTGACCCGCGCTGGCGTGCAGAAGAATGAGTCGCGTTGCGGAGATGTTCAAAGACAGCCTGAACAGCGTCGTCATCAGCAGCATAGACGGGAACGAGCTGAACTCAAGCGGCTGCGAGGTATACATCGTCACAAGCAATATCGAGAGCGCTAGCGCGATGTTTCCACATAAGAGAATGTCGAGAAGCCAGTGGGGCATCGGGAGGATCATCATACCGACGACCATCACAGCAGCGACTGCGACTAATACGTCGCTGTGGCGTCCGATAGCTCCCAGACCGGGTTGTGTTGTTGTATCACTCATATTTGTCCGTTGAAACGTTTGGGCGCTTCAACGTCCAAACGTCATGCTGTTTTTAGTCGATGGCTCAGTCGATAGACGTATGCCAGTATCTCGGCTACCGCTTGATAGAGATCGGCAGGTATCTCCTGTCCTATCTCGACCGAAGCGTATAATGTCCTGGCCAGTTGAACATTCTCAACGATTGGAACGCCTGCCTCAGCGGCTATGTCTTTGATCCGCTGAGCGATCAATCTCTGGCCTTTCGCTACCACTATCGGCGCGGCGGATCGATCTGTGTCATATTTAAGAGCGACTGCGAAGTGCGTCGGGTTGGTGACCACCACATCCGCTTTCGGCACTTCCATCATCATCCGCTGCCTGGATATCTCTCGCTGCTTTTGGCGAATCCTGGACTTCAGCAGCGGGTCGCCCTCGGTGCGTTTGTAGTCTTCCTTGACCTCTTGTTTCGTCATCCGCAGCTGTTTTTCGAGCTGGGTTTTCTGAAATATATAGTCAAGGGCGGCGATCACAAACAGGCACAACGCCGACCTCAGCAACAACCTCCAGGTGAGCTTACCAATCATCAGGCAAGAGGCTAAATAATCGCCACCCACCAGACTATGCATGTCTGTGTATTTATCTCTGAAAAACGAGAAAACTATATAACCGACAATCAGAATCTTCGCGATCGACTTAGCCAGTTCGACTGCGGTTCTCGCAGAAAACATCCTCTGGATGCCGCTCAACGGATTGAGCCTCTCCGCTTTGAACTGCAGCGCCTTCGTGGAAAACACCAGGCCCACCTGAAGCGCGCTCGCCGCGAACCCGACTACCGCCACCCCAATCAACAAAGGAGCAATAGCCGCGCCTGTCTGCAGCAATAACCGTGCCAGGTATGACGTTACCCCAGAGGTGGTGAAATCCTGCGTCGGAAAATTGGTGAGGCAATCAGTCGTTATATCTTTGAGACAACGGACGAGTGAGGGGCCGGACAGCTTAATCATTAGCAATGACGTGACCAGAACCATCGCAGAGCCAAGCTCCATGCTGCGCGCAACCTGGCCTTCTTCACGAGCTTCCTGGCGCCTACGGGGGGTTGGGGCCTCGGTTTTGTCCTCTAATGCCATTTATCCACTCATAAATTGCAGAAGTCTGATGATGTCGCGCTCGAGGCCGCCGAACAATCCGCTCATAACACCAAGTGTCACAGGGAGCACTGCAAACACAGCAAGGAACCCGACGGTCAATTTCGCCGGAAAGCCTACTACAAACACATTGAGCTGCGGGACGGTGCGGGCAAGAATACCCAACGAAACATCGGTGAGGAAAATCGCCCCTACCACTGGGGCGCCTATCTTCAATGAGGCTATAAACAATACAATAAATATCTGCAACACGCCCGAAGCTGCGCTGGACATCTGCATCGTGCTGTCCAGCGGCAAGATCGAGAAACTATCAGCCAGACCACGAATCATAAGATGGTGTCCATTCAGAGCTAAAAACAGCAGTGTCGCAGCGAAGTTGTAGAGCTGACCGATTACGGCGCTGTGTTCTTTCATCATCGGATCGACGACATTGGCAAAGCCGAAACCGACTTGCAAATCTATAAACGAACCCGCCATCTGAATCGCCGTAAAAACCAGCGACGCCAGGAACCCCATCACAATGCCTATAAGCGCTTCTTTTGCTACAATTAGCAGAAACGGCAGGAAGTCGATATTCGAGGCATCGAACCGGGCCATCGGGAGAAAGACAAACGCCAGGCAGACCGCGATCCCGACCCTGACCATCGGCGCGACGTTCACGTTACCAAAGATCGGGGCGACCGTAAATATCCCCGCGACCCGCACCAAGACAAGGACAAATGTAACCACCTGAGAAATTGTCCAAATTCCGATATCCACTGGGTGACCTACCTGGCGAGATGCGGGATCGTCGTCAACAGCTTGGTCGTAAACGTAATCATGCTGCGCAGCATCCAAGGGCCAAACAGAACCAACGCTGCTGTGGCTGCCAATATCTTTGGCACGAAACTGAGCGTCATCTCCTGTATTTGTGTTGCTGCCTGGAATACGCTCACCAACAGCCCCACCACTAGCCCGAATCCGAGCACAGGCGCCGCCAACATAAGCGCCATCATAACCGACCTTTGCGCGAGTTCGAGAACCCCTGAATCAGTCATTGGTAAAAACCTCAACTTTAATGAAAACTCATCGCCAAAGACCGAGCGACGAGATGCCAGCCGTCGACGAGCACGAATAATAGTATCTTGAACGGTAACGATATGAGCACAGGAGGCAGCATCATCATCCCCATCGACATCAGGGTGACCGACACCACCATATCTATAATCAAAAACGGTATGAATATCACGAAGCCTATCGTGAACGCCGTCTTCAGCTCACTGATCAAAAACGCCGGGATGAGCGTGGTCATCGACAAATCAGATTTTGTATGCGGGCGGGGAGCGCGCGACAAAGATACAAACAAAGCCAGATCCTTTGGCCGGGTCTGTTTGAGCATAAACGATTTTAACGGCTCACAGGCCTTGTCCGTAGCCTGATCAAACGATATCTGATGTTTGACGTAGGGCTGTAGAGATGTTGTATTGATGGACTGCAGCACCGGCGCCATAGTGAAAAATGTCAGAAACAACGCCAGTCCGATGAGAACCGTATTCGGAGGCACCTGTGGAGAGCCTAACGCGCTGCGAGTGAAAGACAGCACAATGACGATGCGTGTGAATGACGTAAGCATAATCAGCAGCGCAGGCGCAAGCGACAGCACCGTCAAGATTAATAGTATCTGAATGCTGCTGGATACCTGCTCCGGGCCTTTCGCCTGACCGAGGCCGATTTGTATATTCGGCATCCCCACCTGGGCAAAGGCCGCCGGACGAGCGGCTAACATCAGAACCGCTGCGCTGAGAGCGGAGCCCACTCTAAAATTTATATTGCTATTCCCGCGCATCTTTGTGCATCCTTCTCAGCCTGCCGAGTTCAATAATCTTTTCATTCAGAAAGGCGCTCGAACCACGAATAAGCCCGGCGATGCTGCCGGCGGCACTCTCAGAGTCTTTCGCATCGCCCATACACATCGACAAACGCTTTGAAAACGAATCGCCGCCGCCATCCTCGTCAACGGCAGCCTCACCAGCCTCCCCGGGCTGATCCAGAGCCACGTCGATTTCTGACAACAGATTGATCTGCGTCGGCGTCGACGCGATCAACATAGCCTTGTCGCCAGTCTCGATCAAATGAAGCGATCTGTTTGGCCCAAGTGTTGTAGTTTCAATCACTTTAATAAGGTTAGATCCGGATCGCTTAGAAGCTCCAAGGTTCAATCGTTTGAGTGCGTAGATCGTCCCATAAGCCAGTGCGACAACCACAGCAAGCTTAAATATGAAGCTCAGCAAGGTGATATAGATCGGCTCCTGTTTGTCCTGTGAGGCAGAGAGAGCGTTCTGTCTACCCGCCGCTTCTTGCTCCATCTTGGTCAGCAGATCCGGCTCAGCGGATTGCTTTTCGACGGATTGTTTTGCAACAGGCTCCGATTCAACCGGCCGAGCCTGACCAAAACAAACCATCGTGGACAGCATAAACAACACCGGAACGGCAATTAGCCAGGTAAAGTATTTAGTTTTGCTGCATTCAGGCCGCTTGTGCATCGGCTTCTCGCGCCTTCCCGCTTATGATCTCAGTGATCCTTACTCCGAAGTTTTCATCGATTACGACGACCTCGCCGCGGGCGATCATTTTATTGTTTACCACCACTTCGACGGACTCGCCGGCGTGTTTGTCCAGCTCCACCACAGACCCCGGGCCAAGCCCCAACACATCGCGAACACGCATTACGGACCGGCCCAGTTCCACCGACACCTGAACATTCACGTCCATTATCATATCCACACCCGCACCCGAAATGTTTTCGGCAGACGCGCCCAATTGGCTGAAAGCGACCGGCCGCACTACAGGGTCTGGGCTGCACACGGGATTGTTTTGCGATTGAGGTCCGCTGGTGTGTTGAGTCGGGGATTCCGACGCCGAACCAGCCGCGATCAAATCCTGCAATTCTTCTTTGGACAAAGCTTCATCTGACATAACATATTCCCCCATTCGGAGACGCGTTTTGCGCACCGATTCATTTCATTGCATTGCGAATTCGCTAAAGTATACATTGAGCACACGCGCCGGCTTGAGACACTGACCACACACCTCTTGAAGTTCTGTTTTCAGCGTCTCTTTACCGCCGGGGCAGTTAAGCTCGGCAAATCGTTTGCTGCTGAGCACGCCGATTATGGCATCACGCAGCGGCGCTTTTTGCGTGGTATCGTCACCTACGTTTTTATTTGCTTGTGCGCCGGATACTTCCAAGACTATATCGGTTTTCAGATAGTGGATCTCGCTGGTATCGGCCAGGTTTACTATAAGTTCCCCCATCGAAAGCATATCGCCCGGCTCTTCGATCACTTGTTTTTTTGCCGAATTATCGGATGGTTTTTTTTGCAGGATGGCAACGCCAGCAATCGAGCACGATATGACAAGCGCAATCGCCATTATAATGATTGCGATTTTTCCTTTACGGGTGCCTAACATCTAAAATCCTCCATTACTGCTGCTGTCTGCTGGGTTTGCTATCCGCTTTTGACGATTGCTCTTCGGACTTCTTATTTTCAGCGACAGCCTGGGTGGCTAAATCCGGCTTTATGACTGGCTGCGAAGGAGTTATATCCTGTTTGCCGACAATCACAATATCCACTCGGCGGTTCTTTCGCCTGTTTTGTTCGATATCATTAGGCGCAGCAGGATGCGTTCCCGCATATCCCGCCGCCGAGAATAATTCCGCGTTCAGACCTTTGTCTTCGACCAGATACCTGAGCACGTTGGTCGCTCGGGCTGTGGAAAGCTCCCAATTGGTGGGGTATCGTCCACCGGCCTTAGGTGGCAGATTGCAGGTATGTCCCTCCACCCGAACGTTATTCTCAATTTTGTAAAGCAACTCAGCTATCTTATTCAGAAGCGGCCTGGTGTCGGCTCGAATATCCGCGCGCCCCGGCTCGAAGAGCATATTGTCGCTGAGTATGCTAATTACTACTCCTCTATCGTCGATCGTGACGCCAGCGTTACGCTTGAGCTGCGGATCTTTTTTAATGTATTCGATCAAGGGGCCCATTATCTTCATCGTCGAAACCGTGCCCTCCCCACCGATAGGGGACGGTTTGGCGGAGAATGATCCGCTGGAGTTCATAATTGATTTGCCCTGCCCGCTCATAGTCCCCCCGAACCCGCTTCGGATTGATATGGCAGCCTCTTGAAACTTGGACAAATTGAGCACAGACATCGAATACATCATGATAAAGAATGCCATCAGCAGCGTGATCATATCCGCGTATGTCAACAGCCAGCGTTCATGGTTTTCATGGCCTGCGTCGGCTTTCTTCTTTCTCATGCCGCAAGAGCTTCCTCGCTGGCCGTGCTCGATCGACCGGTTTCAATTTTGTCACGAAGCGCCGGCGGCACGAACGCCATCATCCTGGTCTCGACTATTCTGGCGTTATCCCCAGCCTGGATTGAAAGCACCCCCTCAATAATCATTTCACAAGCGACAACTTCCGCGGCCGTGTTTGTTTTGAGCTTGCCTGCAATCGGCAGATAGACAAGGTTGGCGAACAATACACCATACAAAGTTGCGACAAACGCTGTCGCAATCGCATGCCCCATATCCCCCGGCTCAGAGAGCTTGGCAAGCATGTTGATAAGCCCGATAACCGTGCCGATAATACCTAAAGTCGGAGAGAATCCGCCAAGCGATGAGAAAAGCGTCTCGCCGACTTTGTGGCGCTCCTGCATTCCTACGACCTCGGTTTCGAGGATTTCTCTAACCATAACGCTGGGGGTTCCATCGACCACCAGCATAACCCCTTTTCGGAAGAATTCGTGGTCAACTTCCTGAACAGCGGACTCCAGGCTGAGCACGCCTTCTCGGCGGGCCTTTCGAGCGAAGCTGACCATTGTATTGATAAGAGTCGCAGGATCCATCACATTGCTTTTAATAGCGCTGCGCACGATCGCCGGAATAGAGGTAACTGTCTTTATCGAGGCCGTGGCAATGGCGGCGCCGATTGTGCCGAATACGACCAAAATGAACGCCGGCGCATTAACCAGTGAGCCAAAACTGCCACCCTCGAGAATTACCGCCGTTACCAGCGCACCCCAGGCAATAACTAATCCTAATATGGTCGCTATGTCCATGTCTCGAAGCCTCTCATCTCCGTCCTAAGAAGATTCTGTCCGCGTGAGCCGAACGTTCGCCCGCTCTTGGAGATCAAGCGTCTGTAGGCGATCACTTTGCCCACGACATCTTCGACGGATTCCTTAACCATCACTTTCTTGCCTGTTGTAAGTGAGATGAGGGTATCCGGGGTCCGTTCTACAGACTCAATCATGTCCGCATTCACCACAAAATCCGCATCATTGTATAAGGTCAGTTTAATCACTTAATTCACCAACTCTCGATTTGGAGCATCAGCCGCCGACAACCACCGGCGGCTGTGCGCTCCCCACGTCGCCTGATTATTTCATCTGAACAAGTTCTTGAAGAACCTGGTCGGAGGTTGTTATGATTCGGGAGTTCGCCTGGAACCCGCGCTGCGCGATAATCATGTTCGCGAACTCTTGGGCGAGGTCCACGTTGCTGGACTCAAGGAAACCGGACGAGATAAGACCACGCCCTCCGAATCCGGCTTCGCCAATGCGAGCCGTGCCGGAGTTGGGAGATTCGCTGAGAATATTGTTGCCCTGACGGTTCAAACCGGAAGGGTTTGTAAACACAGCGATTGCGATCTTACCGAGGGGGCGCATCGACGAATTGCTGAACAACCCGGTGATGACCCCGTCCTGACCGATGCTATACGATTCGAGGGTCCCAAGGGGCAGGCCATCGTTGTTGCCGCCCGGAGAAACCGTCGACTTACCATCCATCGTGCCGAGGCAGCTCAGGCCGCTGGTGTCAATTTTCAACTTCAGGGGCTGGGCCGATCCGTTGGGAGTAGTAAGTTGCAGAGCGATGTCAACACTGGCGGTTTTGCTCGCTCCCCCTGAGTCGAAAGTGATGGAGCCGCTTTTGACAACGCCAGTTGCATCCGGGCTGGTGATCGTGTAATCCCAGATGGCCGCACCGGTATCCGGGTCATCGGCTGCGCGAGTGAAGTTGATCTCCAGATTATGTACCGAGCCGAGGGAATCGTAAACCGGGCTTTGAACCTGTTCGGTTGTTCCTACCGGGGCGCTCAAGCTGAAGTTGCCGCCTATGTTGAATTGGCTGGTTGCGCGAGCGTTCGACATCAATCCGATGGGAATATTGATGCCGGAGTTGCCGTTTACCTCAGCAGAGGTATTGATAGCCCCGGTGAGCGGATCAGCAGCCCAGCCCAGCACTTTCATGCCGGATGAAGCTGAGACAAGATTGTTCTGGCCATCCAATGCAAACGAACCGTCCCGGCTAAATACCCTTTTGCCGGCATCCGCAAGGACAAAATATCCGGCTCCATTGACCATCAAGTCCGTGTCTCGCCCGGTGGATTGCGGTGAACCGCCGGTCATGTTCGAGTCGATCGAACCAACCGATACGCCAAGCCCGACTTGCACAGGGTTGGTTCCGCCTCGGCCCTCGAATGCTCCGGTGCCTCCGGAAATGGTCTGCGACAGAGCTTCTTTGAAAGTCACGCGACCTGCCTTATAGGCAATGGTATTGACGTTTGCGATATTATTTCCTATGACGTCGAGGCTGGACTTGAACGCCTTCAGCCCCGCGATTCCACTATACATTGCTTGTATCATTGTTTTTGACCTCTCGTGATATACTCGGCCGCCTCAATCGTTCGGCAGGCCACGCACCTCCTCAACGAGGTCCGGTGCGCCTGTAGTATTAGATGATTATGGCGCTGTCGATGTTGGTGAAGACGCCATCTTTTGCGCTGTCCGCGTCCAGAGCGGTTATTACCACCCGGTTCTTGACGCTTACCAGCAGCGCAAGGTCGTCCATAAGCACCAACGATTTGTCCGCGCCCTTGCCGTTCACTCGTTCAACGGCTTTGTCCAGTCTGGCTTGCTCGCTCTCCGAAAAAGATACGTTTCGTTCGGCAAGCCTTTTCTCGGCGTGCGCGGAAAGCCTGACTGAGCTTTGCTTTTGCAGCTCTGCGCTCAACGCTCCGGCGAAATCGTTTCGCTTGGATTGCTGAGGCTTTTGCTGCGCAATCGTCTTTGCGCTAACGCCTGATATATTGTCATTCAATTGGACAGGAGCCACAAAAATCATCTCCTTTCCGGTCCGGCTCCACAAACAGCAATTTTCGTGCCCGGTAGTAATGCGCAGATCAGCGGGCATATCGCCACCCGATTCCTGCAGGCATTGGGGCACAATTCCCCAGCTCTAGTAGACCGTCACCACATTGGCCAACAGAACCTTTTCTGTTCCGATGTTCAGAATTGGCGAGCCGTACTCAAACGTCACTTTATCGACCCTGCCTGTGAGCGGCGCATCATACGCCGGGTCGGCATAGTCTATTGTTCGGCCTATCAGCGCGAATGCCTGGGACGCGATGCTGCTCTTGGAAAGGCCTTCAAAGCCCGTGTTCAAGCCCTGCATCTGTTCCAGAGATGAGAACTGCGCGAGTTGGGATATGAACTCCTTATCCTCCATCGGATTCATCGGATCCTGGTGTCGTAGTTGAGTCACCAACAGTTTCAGAAACGCGTTTTTGTCGAGCGTTTGCATTGCAACGTTCGACATACTCGCCCCGGAATTGCCTGATGAGCTTGTTACACCATCAACTGACATCTGCTAAGTCACCTCCTTTACGCCAGCCAGCTATGAGCTGACAATTTCGCCTGCACCCACTGCGCTTGCATTGTGGCGGGTGCGAATATTCGATCGGAGCCGCGGTCGGCGCTGTCGTTGGGCCGCTGTCGCTGTGAGCGAGGTTGAGCTTCGTTTTGGCGAGCATCCTGCCCAAACGCGCCGAAAGCCGTGCTGGTCGACACCGAAACGGAGTCCATACGAACCCCCGCTTGCGTGAGAGAGTCCATTAAAAGAGGCATATGAGCCTCAAGTAACCCTTGAACCCGATTGTTTGACGCCTCGATATGCGTGAAAACGCCGCTCGCATCTCGGGTTACGCGCAGTTGCAGTTGCCCGAGGTCCGGCGGGTTGAGCCTGATCGTAAGATCCGCCGCACCATCACTCTGCTGCAGCCTCACTTGCTGAACAACCTGATCTATAATGCGGACGTGGGTCTCCGAACTGGCCGCATTTTGACCGATACGCCCTGCGGTCTCGCGAGTTTGAGCAATAGTGGCAGTCGAGGCTGTGACAATCGGATCGGAAGGCTGTTGATCCAGTTGCATATCACTATGCCTCCCAAGCGAATTGCCTGAAGACTCATGCGAGGCTGTCGACTCAGCAGCGCCGACTCGATCAGCCATATTCTCAGCGAACCCTGTCGCATTTGCATGCGCTTGGCTCACACTGCCCGAAACCGGCGGCTCGCTGTCGATGGAAACCATAGGCTGTTCGAGTCGCTGCGCCGTGGCATTATCGGCATTAATTTGCTGCACCACGGCCTGGGCCGGCTCACGAGCACTCCGCGCGCCAGCCTGCAAGTGGGTAACCACAGGCTGCTGATCTTCGACTTCGTTCAACGGCTCTGGGGTTACAACAGCGTGCGCGTCCGAATACTCTTTGGGTTCAAGAGAAAGAATCGACGCTTGCGTTTGCTGCAACACTTGTTGCGTAGACTCGTTTTTGGAATCAGCCTGTGCGGGATGGATCGCTTGTGTGATTGCGACATCACCCGATCCCACTGGCAGAACCTCCAACTGATTGACTCCCAACAGAGCCTCCGGATCAATCGGAGCAGTATGCGCCGAAATGTTCTGCTCGGCGCGCTGCGTCGAAACGTAGCCGATGCTTGTTGAAGCGGCCTGAGTCATCTCAGTAGGGCTGACTGGATTATCAACAAACGAAACGGGATTCGGAAAACTCGCAGGCAGGACAAATCTCCGACCTATGTCTTCCGACTGCCAATCATCGACCTGATCGACCACATCAAGAGGCATCGTATCGTCAACTGCTATGCTTTCACCGAGCTTGGGCTGGGGCTTATATAGCGCAAGCAGAGCATCGGCAAAACCCGAATCGGGCGCCGATGCCTCTTGTATCCCTGTGAACTCCATCAACAGGGGCGTCGATTCCTGGATTGCATCTATCATGTTTTCACCTCCTTTCTTTGAATTTTCACCTCCACCCTCTCACAAAAGAGGAAAAGGCTAATTCATAACACAAAGCAAACCTAGGGTTTCAGATAGCCCTCTTGAAAAGAGAGCACCTTCGCAACATAGTTTTGCGTCTCCCGATATGGCGGCACACCTCCGTATTTGGCTACACTGCCCGGCCCGGCGTTATAAGCCGCAAGGGCAAGGTTTACATCACCATACCGATCCAACTGCTGTTTGAGATATCTGGTCCCGGCGTCGATGTTCTGAGCGGGATCGAATGGGTCGCTTATGCCAAGCGATCTGGCGGTTCCCGGCATCAACTGCATCAGCCCCTGAGCGCCGGCTGTTGAGCCTGCATTAGCATTGAAACCGCTCTCGGCGCGTATTACCGCCTTGATGAGCGATTCGTCCACACCATATTTCGCTGATGCTTTTTGTATCAAATCGTCGTAGGAAGATACTGAGCCTGCGAGTCCTTTATCGGATGCTTGCCGCACCGCTTCTATGAGGTATTCAGGAAAAAACGGCTGCGTGTCGGCTCGATGAGCGGCTGGCCCCGCAGTCGAATGTCCGATGACTCCTACCTCGCCTTCGGGGCCGACGCGAGCGAATCTGGCTTTAATCTCACCTATTCGAGAAAGAGCTGCGGACATGCTCTCAAGCATCACAACCTCCTGGCATAGGCAAGGGACGCTATTTCATCAAGAGTGTTTTGTTCGATGAGCACCTGCTCACGCAGATATTCGCGCTCCTTGCGGTCGCGCAGCGCTTCGATCACTTTTCTCTGTTTCATAGCCTCCACAACTTCGCTTTTCTTTATTTCAACCCGGCTGCGCACAGCCTCTATCGTCAGAATCTGCACTTTAATATCATCTCGCAGAGCCTTTGACCATGTGTCACAGACCTCAAATGCAGTTGCGGACGAGTCGACGCTAACGCTGAGTTGGTCGAAATATCGCCACGCTTGCTCAAGCCTTTTGTGTAGTTGCTGCAAACGCAATAATTCGACCGATTCTTCGCGAAGCAACGCACCTAACTCGGCCTGAAGCGCTTCTTCAATAGATTGTCGCTGGTCAAGCAGCGTCTGCAATTTGAACCGGAACTTCTTCACCGTCTCCGAATATCCCCTCCAGAGCAGCGCCCGCTTCATCGAAATCCGAAACCTCATCGGTTCGCTGCCTCAAAAACGCGTTGACTTCTTCTATTTTTCCAAGTGCATAATCGATCCTGGGATTGCTGCCGGATGTGTAGGCTCCGATATTTATCAGATCCTCGCTCGATCTATAGGTCGAGAGCACATCTCTCAATCTGCCTGCCCGATCCCGTCTGGGGCGATCTGTAATTTCCGGCATCAGCCTGCTCACACTCGATAGCACATCTATTGCTGGATAATGGTTTCTGGCGGCTAAATCCCGGCTGAGGACAATATGCCCGTCGAGAATGCCTCGAACGGTGTCTGCGACAGGCTCGTTCATATCGTCGCCTTCCACCAATACCGTGTACAACCCGGTGATCGACCCTTTAGCGCTCGTGCCGGATCTTTCGAGCAGAGATGGCAAAACAGCAAACACCGATGGGGTATAGCCACGTGTGGTAGGCGGCTCGCCGGAGGCCAATCCGATCTCGCGCTGTGCCCAGGCGACTCGCGTAACTGAGTCCATCATTAACAGGACGTCCAAACCCATATCCCGAAAATATTCGGCAATCCCAGTCGCAACCTGCGCACCTCTGAGCCGTACGACCGGGACGGTGTCTGACGTTGCGACGACTACCACCGATCGAGCCAGCCCCTCTTCGCCTAAATCCCGTTCGATAAAATCCCGCACCTCGCGGCCACGCTCACCGACCAATGAGATCACGTTGACATCAGCGGAGGTGTTTCGGGCCATCATCCCAAGCAGCGTGCTCTTTCCTACGCCGCTACCGGCGAATATGCCCATTCTTTGCCCGCGCCCAACACTCAGTATCCCGTCAATGGCTCTAACTCCAAGTGACAGAGGTTCTGAGATTCGTTTCCTACTCAAAGGATGAGGCGGCTGACCGGCAGCGCAGATGCTCCCATCACAAGGAACAGGCCCTTTGCCGTCTATCGGGTTGCCCAGACCATCCAGGACTCGACCCAATAAAGCCCGTCCCATTGGGACTCGCAGTTGTGAACCAGTGGCGATAACTCGACAGTCCGGCCGTATATTGTGAACTTCACCATACGGCATCAACAGGGTGCGGCTCTCGCGAAAGCCGACGACTTCGGCTTTGACGTTCTCTTGATTGCGTCCACACTCGATGAGGCATATTTCGCCGACGCTGCAAGCCGGGCCTTGCGACTCGACAAGCACGCCGATAACCTGCACAACCCGGCCATTAATCCGGCAGGTGTCCGTCCGTTTGATCGTCTGCCGGTATCTCAACAGGTTCAGGACTCGATTGGCTGAACTCATTACTAAACGCATCCATCAGCTTTCTGCGAATTTGATCTATTTGTGTCTCGATGCGAGCGTCAAAATCTCCGGAAGGGGACTCGACTATGCAGCCCCCGGCGGATATTCGCCGATCGTCTACAATGTTAAGTTCACGCAAGTTCTCGGCGGAACTCAGCAGCTCATCGCGCATTGCTCGCATGCCCTCGACCTCCGCTGGGTTGACCCGCACAGTGACTTCGTTTCGATCTTTCACACGCCGCAAGCACATTTTGAGTGCGCGGGTCACGATTTGTTTGTCCGTGCGAATCTCGTGTCTGATTACCTTCTCGGCAGTATCCACACAAAGCATTAGCGCCTGCTGCTCAATTGAGCGCACTAGAGCCTCGCGCTCAGCGGTCTCTTCATCGATGGCTTGCCGGAGAGCTTCGAGCAGCGAATCCGCCTTTTGTACGGCAATGTTCAATCCCGCCTCGTACCCTTCAGCATAAGCCTTTTCCGCCAGCGACCTCACTTCGGCATGGGCAGTATTGACTATGATTTCACACTGCTGCCTGGTTTTGGATATGATATCGTCTGGGCCCGGCTCACTAACTTCTTGCGCAATGCTATCAGGGCTGATGATAATCGGGCTTTCATAGAAGCGGTTTACAGGAGACGATTTGATGACTTTATTCAAATGACGCCTCCTAGTGAAGACGCGGATCGTTTTATTTCTTCAAGGACTCTGCGCTGTGCCGCCTCAATCTCTCGAATCTTGACTCGGTCGGTGGACTGCAAACGATCGCGAATAAGCTGGACTGTTGCGGATGGCATGTTTCTGAACATCGCTTCGATCAACTCCTCACTCGCCACTCGCAGCGCAAGGCCCAGGTCATCTAAATCGACGTTTCCCAATAGCAATCGAATGCTGTGATCAGGAAGAGCAGCCAGTTCATCAAGCGAATTGAGCTTCAGAGAAGATGGTTTGCTTGGCATCAGCCTCTCTCGGAGAAGCTCATCGATCGACTTGACGACGTCTTCAGAGGCTGTGCCAAGCGAACTCAAACATTTTGCTACCCGGTCTCGCAGGCATTCCTTGAGGCAAGACAGCACCCGAGCAGCAAACCCGGAAGAGAGATGCGATATGACCAACGCAATAGTATGCGGCCTCTCCGATGCGATCAATTCGGCTACTCGGTCAGGAGAATGCTGTTCGAGCCATATAAGTGGCTGTGTAGACGCTCGATTGAGCGACTTTATCGCTGTTGGGACTTCGCTGAGAACGCTGTCACGAACCACGGATTGAACCGACCTCATCCTGACGATCTGTGCGCCCAGTATTTCCCGTTCTTGTGGACTGAGCCGATCGAGGATCGCCTGCGAAGCATCCGTGTTCAAAGACAGCAACAGGACAGATGCTTTCTCGATACCACTCAGTTTTGTGTCCACTATAGCCATCTGCTCTATTTATCCGCCATCCACGATCGAACCAGGCGTGCGAGATCCTCCGGGTTGGACTCGCTCACCTCCGGCGGCAGATCCGACCTTGAACCCTGATCCGCCTGCGCAACCTGCGCAGCCGCATGCTCTACACGAGACACCGAAGAAGCCTGCGGAGCAGCGGATAATTCTTCATCGTGTCCCTCGGCTCGCCGGATGGGCGCTTGCACTTTGATGCTTGTCACAATCGAGCGAAGCATTAGCAAAAAGCCTACCAACAATATCACCGCGCCGGCGTTCTTTGCTATTGTGCCGATCAGCTCGTTTCTGGAGGAATCCGCCATCTCTTTTGCGACTTGCTTTTGCGTTGAGGTATCAAAAGCAACTGCCTGCACCGTCACCTGGTCCCCCCGAGCAGCATCTATCCCAGCCGCAGCGTTTACCGCCTGGCGAATATGACTGACCTGCACGCCGCTGACCGATTTGTCCACCAGCACGGCTACCGACAGCCTCTTGATCTGGCCGGGGGCTACTGTGGTCTCTTCGATAGTTTTGGAGACCTGATATTGGGCGGTGGTAGTTGAACGGCTGTATTTATCGCCACCGGAAGAGGGACGCACTGACGCTATCCCTTGCGCGGCAGGAGGAAGAACCGAGCCGCTGTAGTCTTCACTGGACGTCTCCTGCGAGAGCATAACCCCGGCCGCATTCTGATCCCCCGCGTTCTGCTGCGAGGCGGGCTGGAATGTCTCTGATCTGGTCTGTTTTTGATCGAAGTTCATATCGGCGCTGACACGCACCACTGCCTTATCCGCACCAACGATCCGGCCAAGCATGCTCTGCAGGTTATGCGCAATCTCATTTTCGTATTGCCGCTTCATCTTCGATTGGCTGGCGTTCAGCATTCCACGTGACCCTGATGCGGAAGACTCGCTGAGCACGTTTCCATCCTGGTCTATGACATCGATATTCTCCGGTTTCAGCCCCTCGACAGCGCTTGCGACCAGATGCACTATTCCTCCGACCTGTTCGTCTGAGATAGGTATCCCACGTCGCAGTTTGAGCGCGATCGACGCTTTGGCGGGCTGCTGCTCGCTGGCAAACACCTTATCCTCCGGTAAAGAGATATGAACCCTCGCGCTTAGGACCGGCCGCAATTGGCTGATGGTGCGTGTAAGCTCGCCGGACATGGCTCTTTGATAGTTGAGTTTTTCGGTGAACTCTGTCATTCCGAAATTACTCTTGTCAAAAAGCTCAAAACCCACGCTTCCCCCCTGGGGCAGACCTTGAGTTGCCATCTTCAGCCGTAAATCGTGGACCTTATCGGCGGGCACCTCTATAGTACCGCCATCCCCCGTGAGCTGATATGGCACCTTCTCGTCGTTCAGCTTTTGTGTAATCGCGCCCGCGTCCTCTCCGGCCAGCCCGGAAAACAAGACGGCCATGCGTGGCTTGGAGGCGATCATAGCCACAAACGTCCCAACTACAATCGCCACTGCGATAAAGGCAAGCACCATAGCGCGTTGGGCGCTGCTCAACTCGCTCCATAGCTTCCCCAACGCCGCAAATGGCCCCATCTTCATGATTTGATCCATAGATATCTCCGTTGCCCGCGATTATGCGCAGCGCTATACCTGCATTCTCATAATTTCCTGATAGGCTTCGATCACTTTGTTGCGCACCTGAATACTGAAATCGAGAGCCAATTTGGCCTTTTGCATGGCGATCATCGCTTTGTGTACGTCCTCCACATCCCCCGAAGCCATATTCACCGCCAGATTGTCAGCCTGTTTTTGGAGGCCATTGACCTCATCTACGGCTTTTTTTATGGATTGGGCGAATGACGCGGATACATCCCCACCCGCCTCTGCCTTAGGGGTTTCGGGGCGTTTTAGATCCAACTCTCTGATCGAGGCTGCGGCTTTCGCCACCGTTTGATTTATCGCGTTAATTCGCATCTTCGCAGCCCTCCACATATAATCGCTTCATTCTTAACCTCGACCGATTTCGATGCCGGCTGCGACCATAGACTTAGTCGCGTTCATGGCAGTCACATTGGCTTCGTATGCACGCGTGGCCGAAATCATATCTACCATCTCCTCTACGACATTCACATTAGGAGATTTCACGTATCCGGAGCCATCAGCATCCGGATGCCCGGGGTCGTAGACCATTCGATAGTCGGTAGCATCCTGGGTGACACTAGCCACCTGCACCCCAGCCGGCACACTACGATTGCCAATTGTTTGCTCGTATATACTGCAAAATGAAATCCGCTGCCGCTTATAAGGCCCGCCTTCGGGTGTGCGGGTTGTGTCGGCATTTGCGATGTTGTTTGCGA
This sequence comes from Armatimonadota bacterium, assembly GCA_012522555.1. Classification (GTDB taxonomy): domain Bacteria; phylum Armatimonadota; class UBA5829; order UBA5829; family UBA5829; genus DTKD01. The sequence continues at coordinate 5,141 of JAAYKG010000051.1, read as the reverse complement.
TGACATCCATGCGTGCGCGCTGGGCGGATATACCCGATGCGCTGATGTCAAATGAGGAAAAACTTCCCATTTACTTCTTGCCCTCCGATATCGCGGCCCGCAGCATACCTGTTTTATTTTCAAGCAGCGTTGCCGCAGCCCTGTATTTGAGCGATGTGCGAGCGAGATCGGATATCTCGGCGTCGATATTCACGTTGTTACCGTCCGGCCTTGATGGGCTTTGATAATCGGTTTCTTGAATCGGCGTTAATTTCTGCAAGCCCTCACGAATCTCGGACTCCGTAGAGGCATCGAGCACGCGCCTCAGCTCACTCTCGAAACTTACAGTGCCGCGCTTAAAGCCCGGCGTCTCCACGTTCGCGATATTATTGGCTATTGTCTTCTGCCGGGCAGCCGCCGCATCCAGCGTTTTCGCAAGCGCCGCAGAAGTAATGTCCGGAAATATTTCGGATGTCAATGTGACTCCCCCTTTCCAACGCGTCGCTAAACAGCAATTACTGTGCCAGGTGGAAATAAAGAGAGTTGAAGAGTGAGGAAGGCGTTATAGCCTCGCGTTTGCGAGCTTGATTTTGCGGTGAGTGTCGAGGTGACGGATAGCGAAATAGGCAATCAAAGTGAAAATAGCGTTGCAGATGCACTCTCCGGCGACTTTGCGACCCGCCATCAACAGATCCGGGCGCGGGTTGCCGATCAGAAATAAAAGCTCGCACACCACGGTCAGCCATACGGCGGAAAGAGCTGGGACAATGGGATTTTCGCTGAACAGACGAGTGTTTACAAGCCCCGCGAGAAAGCCGGTTATGGTGCGAGTAATAATGAAACTGCCCAAGCTAAGCCCAACTAGCGAGCCATGCAGCAACCCTGCTATGAATCCTAAACCAGCCCCGAATGCAGGCTCCGCAGCCAAGGCATAAGACACGAGAACCACCAAAATGAGATCCGGCTTGCCTTCCCAAATCGAAACGAACTTGGGGAGATTACCCTGCAGACCCGCAGCAACAACAAGGGTGATTATCGCCCACATGTATCTCACGGAGTCACACTCTGTCCAGGTTTGGCTACAAAAACTTGTTCAATCTGATCAAAGCGAATGCTCGGCCGTACCAGCGCAGTAGTACTTCCCAAAACTTTATTGTGAACAACCTTTACAACCCGGCCTATTATCAACCCCTTAGGCACAACCTGCCCCATCCCCGACGATATGATCGTATCGCCTATCTTAACATCGGCATCTTTAGGCAGATATGACAACGTCAGATAATCCCCACCCTGCCCTTGCAGCATCCCGTTGCACCGGGAGCGCTGCACCATTGCACCTACTGCGCTGTTTGAGTCCGTTAAAGCGACCATCCGGGCGCTGAACTCGTCGGCATCCAAGATTTGACCTATCAGCCATTTTCCGGATGTTATAACCGCCCATCCCTTTCGTATGCCCGATCTTCTGCCACGATTTATCACGGCGGTATCAAACCACGAACTTTGATTGCGGGATATGACTTCCGCTGCGACCATTTCAAAATCGGTGGATTTTCTGAGATCAAGCGCGGCGCGTAACCGAACGTTTTCCTGTGCAGCCTCGTATAGCGCCGCGTTTTGGGCGCGAAGCCGGGCGACTTCCTTGCGCAGTTCGGCGTTTTCTTTGAGGATTGAACGACGCGGCCTGGCTGAGTGCCGAGCAGCGCCAGTCACTGCCGCGGTAAGATGAAATGCTGAGGTGCTTGGCCTGAGTATGAGCGAAGTCACTTCAAATACTGGAAATGGCCTGCCGTCGTCACGGGATCGATCATGCGCGGCTCCAAGTCCAACCCCCAAAGCCACCAGCACGAGCAGCATCAACACAGCCTTTTCTCGAAGCAGTGAAAGCATATCTAATTTTGCTGCAGTTGCCAGACCGACTGGCCAAGCAGGGCTTTTTTGAGCGCGGGGTTGGATTCTGATTCATCCAAAGCCTTCGCCGTGCCCAAAACCACGCAGCTAAGAGGATCCTCAGCTATGTGGACAGGCATCGCGGTTTCAGCCGTCAGCAGTGCGTCTAATCCTCTGAGCAGCGCGCCTCCGCCAGCCAACACTATCCCGCGCTCCATAATATCGGCGGAAAGCTCAGGAGGAGTCTGTTCCAAAGTCAACTTGACGGCTTCGACAATCTCGGAGACCGGCTCACGAATAGCCTCGCGTATATCCTGGCTGGTAACCACCGCGCCGCGCGGCAGCCCGGAAACCAGATCACGGCCCCTAACCTCCATGCTCATTTCTTGCTCAATGGCATAGGCAGAACCGATTTCCAGCTTGATCTCCTCAGCTGTTCGTGGCCCAATGAGCAGGTTGAACGCTTTGCGCACGAAGTTGATGATGGCTTCGTCTATCTCGTCTCCTGCCACTCGTATCGATCTGCTGGTAACGATACCTCCGAGAGAAATGACTGCAACCTCGCTTGTCCCGCCGCCGATGTCTACTATCATGCTCCCGGTGGGTTCGCTGACGGGCATCCCCGCGCCAATTGCGGCCGCAAAAGGCTCCTCGAGGGTATATGCCTCTGCGGCGCCGGCTTTGATGGCGGCTTCTTTGACGGCACGCCATTCAACTTCAGTGACGCCGGATGGTATCCCCACCGCTACAGTGGGTTGGATCAGGCCGTTGTGTCGATGCACCTTGCGAATAAACCCTCGCAGCATCGCTTCGGTCTGGTCGAAATCCGCAATAACCCCATCTTTGAGGGGACGAATCGCGATTATGCTGCCGGGTGTCCGGCCCAGCATGCGCTTAGCTTCTTCTCCGACGGCCAACACCCGCCTCGATTCGCTGTCGAGGGCTATAACACTCGGTTCTCTAAGCAATATGCCGCGCCCGCGAACATGAACCAGCGTGTTTGCAGTGCCCAAATCGATCCCGACTGCTCTGGAGAACCTGCTGAATATTTTGGATAAGATTCCCATCTGAACTTTATCAACCCGCCTTAGACTGGATGTTTCCGCAGTTGTGTATTTTGTTACGTCTCCCAGGCATCCATCATACCACAAAACCTGTGGTAGTTTCGAGCAAGATTTAGATAAAGATCAGTTGTTGTTCAGATTGATTCACTTCGGCGCCAGGCCGGAGCGCAGTTGATCCGGGGTATAGACTAGCTGATCTCTGTAAGCAACATATATTTCTCCACGAAAATCGAGTTCCTTTTTCACAACAGCGGCTTCACTGAGCACCTCGTTCAGAGTATATCGATCGGAGATATGGCACAAAATCAGGGTTTTGGCATCCTCCCGAGCGGCCCAGCCGATTGCGCCATCAATCGTCGAGTGTCTCGCGGTCTCCCAAGCTCCGGCTTTGGCTGCATCCCGACGCAGAAATGTCGCCTCATGCACTGCCAGATCTACCCGGCCAAACGACGAATGTTGAACGCCATAACCGTCTCCGGTGTATAAGAATATAGGATGATACCTGCACACAGGTTGACCCGTAAAGCGATCAATCACCCTGCGCTCCTCCTCTATTTCAAATCCCAGACTCAACTCAGCGGCAATGTGTTTCATCGGAAATGCACGCACCCTAGTCGGCCTGCGGGTATCTGTCAGCACAATCTCATCATTTGCGTCGAGAGGCTGGGCGTATAATGGATATCGCAGCAAACCGGACTGTTTCTTTTCGATGTAGCTCAACAACTCGTTGATCCACTTATCGTGTCGGGGAAAGTATATGGTGAGCGGCTTTTCTCGATCTCCGGGGGCGAGATTTCGCACATTTACAAGATTTGCGATGCCCGCTATATGGTCTTCGTGACCGTGCGACAGAAATATATGCCGTATCGCAAATACTTTTTTTCGCAAAGTAGTGGCAACGCCTTCACCCGCATCAAACAGGCAGCGACTGGGCTTGTGATAGAACCACTGGCTATACAATGCCAGCGAGTATGAAATTAAAATATCGTCAGGCAGTTGATTGTCCTCACTTGGAACTACATAACCAAAATCATTATAACTTACCCACCCGGAACCTGTCGGCTTATCACGTGGTATAGTGGATATACGACGATGGCAAAGATAATCTCCGCAAGCAGAAGAACCGATATCCCTGCGTTCCACACCCAGTGGTTTATGGAGCGCATCGACGAGGGAAGTGTAACCTGGCGAAATCCGTTCGGCGGTCAGTTTATCGAAACCTCACTACTCCCCCAGAACGTGGCGGCGATTGTGTTCTGGAGCAAAGATTATTCTCCGCTGCTGCCATACCTATCAGGCTTATATGATAACGGCTACAGATTTTTGTTTCACTACACCATCACCGGGCTGCCAAGCATCTTTGAGCCTGCCGTTGGGGATGTCACGACTTCCGTACAAACAGCCCGCACGTTGGCGAATATGTTCGGGAGCGAAGCCGTGCTATGGAGATACGACCCGGCGCTTATATCATCAATCACCCCACCGCAGTATCACATATCTCGATTTGCCGAGCTTGCGAAAATGATGCGGGGTTTGTGTTCTCGATGCTTCATCAGTTTTCCCACATTTTATGGCAAAGTTGTTCGGCGTGTGGCTAAACTGAACAGGGAAACGGGGATAGAGTGCGTCGACCCTCCAGTTGAACAAAAATTGGAACTGGCGAAGCAGCTAACTGCAATTGCGGCTGAATCGGGCATAGATATGCATTCGTGCTGCTGCGATTATCTAGTCTCGGGGACGATCTCGAAAGGACACTGCGTTGATGCGGAGTTGTTGGCGCGATTATATCCGGATCGCGATTTCCATCTGAAACTCAAAGGAACGCGCGCGCAGTGTGGGTGTTATGAGAGCACTGATATAGGATCATACAATTCGTGTGGTCACGGCTGCATGTATTGCTACGCGAACAGGTAGATTGCTACTCGCCGAGCAGTTTTCGCAGTTTGTCTTCGGCTGTGGTAAACCGACACCCAATGATATGCTCCGCGCGGTTGTCGCGTTTGGAGCGCAGCACTTCGGCGATTAGCGATATCGTATCGGCTTCGGTTTTCGGATGGATTTCGACATGCAGCAACTCACCAGGTAGCACCGCCTCTGGAATCACAAGACACGCACCGCCAAGACTGAGATCTCTTGTGCGGCCGACTTCGAATTCCAGTTCCGTCTCATCTTCTGAGACTCTCGCATAGTTAATGGGCAGCTCTATAGCAG
>JAAYKG010000050.1 GCA_012522555.1 Armatimonadota bacterium | reverse complement strand
GGAGGATTGTCCGCAGAGGCTGCTTAATGAACTGTTGGCAGGAATGCGTGTTGACGCGGGCAACGACATTCGCGCAGGCATCGAGCGTGCGGAGTTTTTGAGAAATAAGCTGGCTGGTGTGTCTGCCGGCTAGCTGGGGTATAACACAGCAATGAACTTGATCGCTGTAAAAAGCGTCTTAATATTAGCCGATCCTACTAGCAAAGGGGGGAACTGAGAATGTGGCAAAGGTTCACTGAGCGCGCACGCAGGGTTGTTTTCTTCGCGCAGGAAGAAGCAGGCAGGCTGGGAGAGAATTATGTCTCGACGGAGCATCTGCTGTTAGGGCTGGTTCGCGAAAACGACAGCGTCGCGGCGAGGATACTGGATCGTATGGGCGTGAGCCTGGGCAGAATCCGATCCGAGATTGAAAGGCAGGTCACCAGAGGTGACGGTCGACTCGGGCAGGATATGCAGCTCACACCTAGGGCGAAAAGAGTTATCGACCTCGCTTACGATGAAGCGCGGACGTTAAATAACAATTATATTGGCACAGAGCATCTGCTGCTGGGCTTGATCAGAGAGGCCGAGGGTTTGGCTGGTCGGGTGCTCCAGAAACTGGGGGTCGACCTTGAGCGAACCCGCAGAGAGGTCACAGGGCTGCAGGATGGTGAAACGGCCACGGCGCCGGCCGTCCGCACGCGCTCGAAAACCCCTACGCTGGACGAGTTCGGTCGTGACTACACCGAGATGGCGCGGCAGGATAAGCTCGACCCTTGCATCGGCAGAGATAACGAAATCGAGCGCGTTATGCAGATACTATCCCGCAGAACCAAGAATAACCCGTGTCTCATCGGGGAAGCGGGTGTCGGCAAAACAGCAATCGCTGAGGGACTGGCGCAAAGAATTATATCAGGCGACACACCTGATATGCTTAAAGATAAGCGCATAGTAGCCCTCGACCTTGCTGGACTTGTGGCCGGCACAAAGTATCGCGGCGAATTTGAAGAGCGGATGAAGCGAGTGATGGACGAGGTGCGCAAAGCTGCGGGCGAAGTGATATTGTTCATTGATGAGCTGCATACACTAGTCGGCGCAGGGGCTGCGGAGGGGGCGATTGATGCATCCAACATCCTCAAACCGGCGCTCGCGAGAGGTGAAATGCAGTGCATCGGTGCCACCACGATGGACGAATACAGGAAGTACATCGAGCGCGATGCGGCACTTGAGCGCAGGTTCCAGCCTGTGCAGGTGCGTCAGCCCAGCACTGAAGAGACAATCGAGATTCTCAAGGGGCTGCGCGATCGCTATGAAAAACATCACGGCGTAACCATAGAGGACACGGCGCTGATATCAGCCGCGCAGCTCTCCGACAGATATATTACGGATCGCTCGCTGCCCGATAAGGCGATTGACTTGATCGACGAAGCGGCCTCCCGGGTGAGGCTCAAATTGGCTATGCCTCCGTTGGAGCTTAGGACGGCCAAACAGGAACTGGGGCGGGTGCAGGCTGAGTTGAACTCCATACCGAGCGGGTCGAATTACGATTTGGCTGCGGAGCTTCGAGCGCGCGAGCACGATCTTTCCGAAAAAGTGACAGTGCTCGACAGGACATGGCAAGAGGAGCGCGAGGGTGAGCCGAGGGTAGTCGGAGAGGACGAGATTGCCCATATCGTATACTCCTGGACGGGGATTCCGGTTTCCAGATTGGTCGAAGGCGAATCTGCGAAACTGCTCAAAATGGAGGACGTGCTGCACGGCAGAATCATCGGCCAGCACGAAGCCATCGTGGCGGTATCCAAGGCAGTGCGGCGCGCCAGGTCGGGTATGAAGGATCCCAAGCGACCGATGGGCAGCTTTATATTCCTTGGGCCGACGGGTGTTGGCAAAACCGAACTTGCGAGGGCGCTGTCGGCGTTTTTGTTCGAGTCTGAGGAGTCTCTCATTCGGATAGATATGTCCGAATATATGGAGAGATTTGCCGTTTCGAGATTAGTCGGAGCGCCTCCTGGGTATGTTGGGTATGACGAAGGTGGGCAGTTGACCGAAGCGGTTCGAAGAAGACCGTATGCGGTTATACTTCTCGACGAGATTGAGAAAGCGCACCCGGATGTGTTCAATATCCTCCTGCAGGTTATGGAGGATGGTAGATTAACGGATTCTCAGGGTCGCATAGTTGACTTCAAGAATACGGTCATCATTATGACCTCAAACCTGGGCGCTCAGGCTATCCAGAGCGGAGCCGGTATTGGTTTCAGGGGTGAAGACTCCGAGGAAGTCGGCAGGAACTATGAGAGCATGAAGAACCGCATTATGGACGAGATGAAGCGGACCTTCAGGCCGGAGTTTATCAACAGGGTAGACGAAACGATCGTCTTCCATCAACTTACTAAAGACGAGATTCTGCAGATCGTCGGTTTGATGCTCGATAGAGTCCGCCAGCAGGTAACCACTCAGGGTATGGAACTCGAAGTGACGCAGGCTGTCAGAGAGCAATTGGCAAGCGAGGGGTTTGATCCGCAATATGGCGCAAGGCCGCTGCGAAGGGCGGTTCAGCGCTTGATCGAGGATCCCCTCTCTGAGGAAGTGCTGCTCGGCAGATTCTCGGTTGGAGATACAATCAGAGTAGAAATAGAAGATGGCAAGGTGTTTTTCACTAAGGACGCCGATTTGCGAACCCTGCCCGTGGAAACACAATCACCTTAGCACTTCGCTGACGATATTCGTGAAATCGTGAGCATGGCCGATGCCCCGTCCAAGTGGCGGGGCATCGTGGTTTCCATAGCCGTTTGCTGACCACCCCAAAAGACTATGATTCGTTTTGAGCCTCCTTCCCTATAGTTGAAATACACTTTTTAGCTGAGCCAGCGTGCAAATTAAGATGTGTGGATAGTTGGCGTCAACGGGGGTGAGGGGGTAAGCCCGCGAAATTGGCCGGGCTGATGAAGTATGGAAGATTGTGCGGGAAGTAGATTTCGCCCTCACCCTATGAGGCTGTCTCAAAAGGGCCTCTTTTTCATGGTCAAAATCCTGGATTTGTAATATACTATATGTATGGCAAATAAGAGAAAAACCGCTCCAGTTTTCAAGGACTACTGCACTTCGCAGCTGATGTT
>JAAYKG010000259.1 GCA_012522555.1 Armatimonadota bacterium | reverse complement strand
CTGCTTGAAGGCGATGTCGTGCCGATAGAAGTGACCCTCGGTAAGACCTTCAATGCAATTCTCATCACAGGGCCAAATACAGGGGGCAAAACCGTCAGCCTTAAGACTATCGGCCTGTTTGCTCTAATGGCGGCCAGTGGTTTGCACGTCCCAGCCGAACCCGGCACCGAAGTATCTATTTTTGAGCAGATATATGCTGATATAGGCGATGAACAGAGCATTGAGCAATCGTTGTCAACTTTTTCTTCGCATATGAATAATATAGTTCGCATAACGCGCGGCGCGAACGATCGCTCGCTTGTGCTTATGGACGAAATTGGAGCAGGCACCGATCCGGCCGAAGGCGCGGCGCTGGCCAAGGCGATACTTGATTTTCTGCTGCAAAAAGGCTCCAAAATCGTTGCAACCACGCACTATGGGGAGCTTAAAGAGTTTGCATATCAACACGAGGGGATCGAGAACGCTCGCGTCGAGTTCGATCCCGAGACCCTGCAGCCCACATATCGCCTCCAGGTCGGCATACCAGGCGCCAGTAATGCTTTTGCCATAGCGGGTCGGTTGGGCCTCGACGAGGCGATTATATCGGCGGCTAAAGAAAATATTGGCGGGCAGGTGGAGACGGCCGATGAGCTTATTCGTCGTCTGGAGGAAAACCAGCGGGCCACCGCTCAAGAAAAACTCGCGGCACAGAGGATCACATCCGATGCGGATGCGCTTCGTCGACGATATCAAGAGCAAGTCAATCGGCTCGAATCAGTAAAGCACCAGGTAGAAGCCAAAGTTCGCGGTCGCGCGCAGGCGATGCTCGATTCTTACCAGAGGAAACTAGACAGGACTTTGGAGGAGTTGGCCGCCCAAAAGAAGGACTCCAAACGCTCACAGGATTTACGCAAGAAAGCGCAGACTCTAATCGAACGATTTGATGAAGCCAGTGCGCTCCCGCCACCCAAAGAACCGCAGGACGAGCGCCTCGCCGAATCCACCGACCTTAGCCCCGGTATGGCTATTCGCATAGCTAACGTCAATCAAGATGGACAGATAGTGGAAGGGCCGATAGATGGGAAAGTGGTAGTTTTGGTCGGCGCAATGAGGGTCACTGTGCCGATATCCAACCTGCGAAAAGCGAGAGGAGACGCCAAACCGGCCCGCGTCTCCTCAGCAGATTCCAGACTGGCCTTGGAAAAGGGGCGCAATTTCGAGCCGGAAATACACCTCCGCGGGATGAGGGCGGAGCAAGCGTTAATAGACCTCGATAAGTATGTTGACGATGCTATGGCGGCTGGGGTGCAGCAGATCAGGATCATTCATGGCAAAGGGACCGGGATTCTGAGGCAAGTGGTATGGGACTTGCTCAAAAACCATCCGGGAGTAAAATCTTATCGGCTCGGCGAGCCATCAGAAGGTGGCTCAGGTGCAACTGTAGTAACCATGAAGTGAAAGGCAGTGCCTGCTATCATGAGGATAGATGACGCAAAACTCAAGGCTCTGATATCCGGCGCGAAAAAAGCCGGCCTGAACGCCTATGCTCCCTATTCGTCATATGAAGTCGGTGCGGCTGTTATGACCGACGAAGGAAAAATATATCTCGGATGCAATGTCGAAAACGCTTCCTTTGGCCTGTCTGTCTGCGCCGAAAGAGTCGCAATCCAAAACGCGATTTCTAACGGGGAGCGCCGTATAACGGCAGTGGCGGTGGCAACCAGGGACAAAGATATGCCTAAACCCTGCGGGGCGTGCTTGCAGGTTATCGCTGAATTTGCAGACGAATCAGCCTTGATAGTCACTATATCAGAGAACGGGGCATATGATGTGCGCACCCTGGCAGATTATTTGCCCAGGCCGTTTAAGTTAGGTGTTGATTGAAAAAAGCAGTCCAATTCGGCGCGGGAAATATCGGGCGCGGATTCACAGGTCAGTTGTTTAGCGAGTCCGGCTTTGAGGTTGTATTCGTGGATGTTGCCGCCGATCTGGTCTCTTTAATAAATGAGCGCAGATCATACCCCATTCGGCTTGCTCAACGAGACCCTCAAACCATCATTGTGCAGAATGTGAGGGCCATAAACGGGCTTGATATCGCTGCAGTAACGGACGGTATTCGCACTGCTGATATTATCTGCACGGCTGTTGGAGTGAACGTGCTTTCTCACATAGCGCCGACCATAGCTGCCGGCATACAAAGCAGATGCGACACGGACGTGGCCGACCCACTCAACATAATCATCTGTGAAAATTTGCAGAATATGGGGCCGTTTCTGAAAGGCGAGGTCAAAAAAACTCTTCCGGAGCCATGCCACGCCTATCTCGACGACAAAATCGGCTTTGTTGAAAGCGTTGTGGGCCGAATGGTGCCGGTGATGAGCGAAGACCAAAAGCGCGAAGACCCATTGCTTGTCATCGTTGAGCCTTATAAGCGCCTGCCGATTGCCCGATCCGGAATAAAAGGCAGTTTCCCCCGGATAGCTGGAATAGAGCCGAAAGACAACTTCCAAGCCTATGTAGATCGCAAATTATACACTCACAATGCAGGACATGCCGCATCAGCCTATTTCGGCTATTTGAAAGGCTATGAGTATATATATCAGGCGATGGCTGACCCGCAAATAGAGACTGCCGTTCGGGTTGCGCTTGCGGAGACCGGGGAAGCCCTGATAAAAAAACATGGTCTGGACCCCACGGAACATCAAGCTCATATAGATGATCTGCTCGCTCGTTTTGCTAACGTTGCCCTTGGCGATCAAGTTGCACGGGTAGGGGGCGATCCAATGAGAAAGCTTGGTTCGGAGGATAGATTGGTCGGCGGCGCGAAGTTAGCAATGGAGCAAGGGATTTTTCCTGCGGTATTATGCAAAGCAATTGCAGCCGCGCTTCACTTTAACCCGGAATGTGACCCCAGCGCCTCAAAAGTGCACGAGATTGTTGTTGCTAAAGGGGTGCGAGGCGCACTTGCCGAGATCAGTGGACTTGCAGTGGATTCGCAAATCACAACCGAGGTGGTGCGCCAGTATGATCAGGTCAAACTCGGGTTTTGCAAGAGTTAATAATCGCGGCCGAAAAGTCGCGTAACTGGAGGAATAAGTAATGTCGTTCATGCTCAATGAGATCCACGAGCAGCCGGATGTTATCGGCAAGATGGTGGAAGCCGAGAGCGCTAAGGTCGCTGCGCTTGCTGCGGAGATCAAGGCCAGGGGAATAGAGTATGTTGTGGTTGCGGCTCGAGGAACGTCGGATCACGCCGGAATCTACGGCAAGTATCTGCTCGAGTCCAAAAACGCGCTGCCGGTGGGGCTTGCCGCCTCGTCAGTCTACACGCTGTATTCCGGCAAGATGAAAATGGATCGAGCCCTCGTGATTGGGATTTCTCAATCCGGTCAGGCAACAGACGTCGCCGAGTATATGCAGCGCTCGAAAGAATCCGGCGCATTGACTGCCGCGATCACCAACGTCGCAGGTTCCACACTGACACAGGTCGCGGATCATTCGATTCTGTGCAACGCGGGGCCAGAAAAAGGCGTCGCAGCAACTAAAACATATACATCCACACTCGCCGCACTGTATCTATTGAGCGCGACACTTGCAGGCGAAGCCAACGTCAAGGATAAGCTCCTCGAATGTGCCGAGGCAATGAGAAGCGCACTCAAAATCGAGGATTTCTGCAAAGCGAAGGCCGAGCGATACAGATTTATGCAAAGCGGTTATGTGTTGTCCCGCGGCTACAACTATTGCACCGCCCTCGAAGCCGGGCTTAAACTTATGGAGACCAACTACGTCGGCATGCGGGCATATTCTTCCGCCGATTTCCAGCACGGCCCAATCGCCGCCGTCCAGGGTCAGCCCTGTTTCCTGTTCTCGGCTCCGGGCAAAGCGATGCAGAATATGCTCGATATGGCGGCCAAGCTAAAAGAGCACAATGCTGAGGTTGCGGTTATCAGCAGTGAGGAGCAGGCGCTCGCAAGCGGAGATGTCCAGTTTAAGCTGGATGCCAAAATTGATGAGGAACTCAGCCCGATGGTCTACATTATGCCCGCACAGATGCTGGCATACTATATGGCCGTCACCCGTGGGCTTGACCCGGACAACCCGCGCGGTTTGAGCAAAGTGACTTTGACGAGGTAAATATAAAATGATAGACGCCGAGCGTGTAACGAGAACATTTCTGGATCTTGTGCAGATCAACAGCCCTTCCAAGCAGGAACGCCGGCTTGCGGATTATGTGAAGGGCAGGCTTGTTGATCTCGGAATGCAGGTCAAAGAAGACGACGCCGGCGAAAAGATCGGTGGCAATGCGGGTAATGTGATCGGGTTTCTGCCCGGCACAGATTCGGCTGCGGCGCCGATCTTTCTATCTGCGCATATGGACACGGTGGAGCCGACTGACGCCCTTAATCTTGTGATTGAGGGCGACATCATAAAAACCGACGGCTCCACTATTTTGGGCGCGGACGACAAAGCCGGGATAACCGCGATTCTCGAAGGGTACGCTGATGTATTGAATCGCGGCATTCCCAGGGGTGATGTGCACATCATATTCAGCATCTGCGAGGAGCAAGGGCTGCGCGGCGCGACGCAGTTGGATCATTCTATAATACGTGGGAAGATGGGGTATGTGTTCGATACGGGCATGCCGGTTGCCGGCTTGATAATGAGCGCACCAACCCATGACTCCATAATGGCCGAAATCCACGGAAAAGCGGCACACGCCGGAGTCAATCCGGAGGACGGTATCAGCGCAATCGTGGCTGCAAGCAAAGCAATTTCCAAGATGAAGCTTGGCCGTATAGACAACGAAACCACTGCCAATATCGGTAGAATCGAGGGTGGTAAAGCCCGCAACATTGTGCCGGATACGGTTCGAGTCAGCGCGGAGGCCCGCAGCCTTGATAATGCTAAACTCGACGTCCAGACCGCTCATATGAAATCAACGTTCGAGCAGGAGGCTGCGGCAATGGGCGCGATAGCTGATGTTACTATCAAGCGGCAGTATTTCACCTACCGCTGGACGCAGAATGATGCCTTGGTCAAGATCGCAGCGGCCGCATCTACCAGGGTTGGCATTGAGCCGAAATTCCTGACTGCAGGGGGCGGCAGCGACGCCAATATATACAACGCAGCCGGGATCCCGGCAATGGTGGTCGGCACTGCGTATACTGGACCACACGCCACTTCCGAGCAAGCTTCCATCAGCGGATTGGTCAAGACCTCCGAATTTGTTGCGGCGTTGGTCGAATCTGCTGCTGCATTTTCTGGAAACTGATTTGCTCACACGAATAAAAGGTGTGGTCAAGACGATTGACGGGGTGCGCAGAGGCGTTTGCGAGACCACTGTTGATGTCGCCGGAGAAACTCGCCGCGCAGTCGCATACCCCGATCTCACTGGCCCTGTGCGAGTTGGCGATGAGGTGCTGCTTAATACGACAGCCGTGGGAAAGCGGCTCGGGACGGGCGGGGTGGATTTTGTGATGGCAAACCTGTCCTGCCCCGTCGACAACGGTCAGCAAAATGAAATCGGCCACATCGTAAAGTCGCGATACACGCCAGTACAGCATACCGTTCTCACTGTCGAAGAAGAAGACTCTCCGGATAGGTCAGCGATTGAAGAATTTCAATCGCTATCCGGCCTGCCTGTTGTGGTAGGTCAGCTTCACAGTCAACTCGCCCCGGCGGCTGCCGCAATAAAGAGAAGAACTCAAAATCGAGCGCGCGTAGCCTATGTGATGACTGACAGCTCCGCTCTGCCGATAGCTTTTAGCAGAATCGTATCCGAACTACTTGAAAAGAAAATAATTGACTGTACAATCACGGCGGGGCAAGCTTTCGGCGGGGAGTATGAAACGGTTAACATCTATACGGCCCTGATCGCCGCTAAAGAAGTCGCGAACGCCGATGCTGTTGTCGTATGTCCAGGCCCTGGTCACGTCGGTACGGGGACGCTTCTTGGTTTTTCTGCAATTGAACAAGGCGAGATCGTCAACTCTATTAATATGCTGGCCGGTTCCGCTATCGCTATTGCCCGAATCAGCTACGCCGATCCACGCAAACGCCATCAGGGATTGAGCCACCATACCCTTACTGCGCTCGGGATGGTCGCTCTCACAAAATGCACCATCGCGCTGCCTATGATCGACCAGATGAAGCTGAATATGATTCAGGAACAGATCGCCCACAGCCCCATCGCGTATCGTCACAGTGTGCGCGTGCTCGATGGCAGCTCCGGGATAATGGAGCTTCAGGATAAAGGGGTGCGGATGTCGAGTATGGGTCGATCCTATGAGCAGGACCCAGAGTTTTTCCTCTCCGCCGCCGCAGCGGGGGCCTTGGCAGCGGAGAGAATCAATCAGCCTTAATTAACACTCCAGCACAATTCCATCATATGCGACTTCCACTTCGTGTGGATTCGCGATCGCTTCCAGTTCATCGTGCAAAAGACCGATATTATGGGAGAAGTGGGTTATCACGGTTCGACTTGGCGCAATTATATCGCGCAAGCGCAGCACCGCTTCAAAGCTCATGTGAGAATGTGCGGGCATCGGCAGCGTGCCTTGGGTACACTCGCTAATCAACAGATCAAATTTCAGTTTGCGCAGAAAATCTATTGTTGATTGCTCGTATTCACCGGTGTCGGAAGCATATAAAACCCGTTTCGGTCCCGATTCTATCACATAGTTCAGGCAGTGCTGATGTGGATCGTGGTGCGCTGTGATGGGGATAAAAACCAGATCGTCCGCAGTCACCGGCACGAATGGCTCCAGAGTGGTCACTTCAAAGGGATGACTACCTTCAGGAAACCGAGAAATTATGGCACTTGTAACCGTTTCATTGCCGTATATCTTAATTGGTGGGCGCCTCAAATTGTGTGCGAACGGTGGGCGTGTGAAGACCAGTTCACCCACAGATAAATGGTCAAAATGCGAATGGGTGATAAACAGGTGCGCCAAATTCGAGAGATCGATGTCATAACTTATGACGTGATGGAACGTGTCTGGAGGCAGGTCGATCTTGTAGATGTCGTCAATCTGAATTGAGGACCTGCTTCTTCGGTTATGACCCCCTGCGGCGCGTGCACGGATGCATGTGTCGCAGGCACAAAACTCTGCGGGCCAGCCTTCAGCCGCCGCAGTACCCAGAATCTGAATGCGCATAACATAAATCTCCTTTTCGCAGCTATTATAGTGTGCAAGCCAACAATATGGAATAGGAAAAGTGGAGTGCGCAACGAGCGGGCACCCAGTTTTGTTTTGACATCGTCAAATCGATTCGGAATTATATCACTTGTGCTAATCGACTTAAGTTGACACTGGTTGGGGTTGTCGTTATAATGACTCCTGTTGTTCAGAGGCTTGGCGTGCACGGGAATGCACGAGCCGGCTTGCCTTTTATGTCGGGTAGGACATCCGTTTGGGAGGATAGATAGTGTCCAAATACCAGAAACTTTTCGCTTTTGTTATTTTGCTCGCGATTGTAGGGGTGGTTGTCTGCGCGACAATCCCAATAAGCCCTGGCTTGGATATTGCTGGCGGACTGCGCGTCGTGCTGCAGATCAACCCACAGCATAAAGCCGATTGGCCGACTAAGCCCGAAGATCGTTCGGCTAAAATGAAGACCGTCGCCGATACGATGAGGCAGCGGGTAAAGGGCCTCGCTGGGGTCACAGAGCCTATCGTGCGAGTAGAAAACCCGACATCCGACGCAGCCAGACTGGTAGTTGAGCTGCCGGGCGCAGAAAACAAAGAGAACGCGCTGAAGCAGTTGACCACAAGCGCATCTTTGGAGTTCTATTATCTCAAAGATGTCTCCACACCACAAAACCCGCTGGGTAAGTGGCGTATGGAAGCTGCTTCTGGCGAAGGAAAAGACTATATTTTCACCGGCCCTAAGGGTGAATCCCTCAACTCCGGCAAAAAAGCCGACCAGCCTAAGATTATGGCTGAAGTTGTGGGTGCGCCCGAAGTCAAGCCGATACTTACTGGTTCGGCTCTTCTTGCGAACTCCAAATCTTCATTTAAATCAACCAGCAACGAACCGGTAATCGAGATCGAGTTCAACAAAGAAGGCTCCGAGATTTTCCGCGACTTCACGGGCGCTCACATCGGCGAGATCCTAGCTATATTTTATGATGGCAAACTGCTGACCGCGCCGACTATTAAGGACAAGATCAGTGACGGCAAGGCGGAAGTTTCTGGGTTCTCCTCGCTTAGAGAGGCAACAAACATCGCCAGCTACTTGAATGCGGGTGCGCTGCCTGTTCCGCTCAAAGTTATCGGCAAAGACATAGTCGAGCCGAGCCTTGGAAAGCAGGCGATTGACCAGGTTCTGGTCGCGGGCCTTGCCGGGCTTGCGCTTGTTCTTTTGTTTATGCTTTTGTATTATCGCCTGCCGGGCGCGCTTGCCGACGTGGCGCTTGTTTTATATGCTTTGTTCGTAATCGCTGTTTTCAAAGCGTTCCACGTCACGCTGTCCCTAGCGGGTATGGCGGCTTTGATCATATCCATCGGTATGGCGGTAGACGCAAACATACTCATATTCGAGCGTCTAAAAGAAGAGTTGAGGGCCGGAAAGACTCTGCGGGCGGCGATTGACGCTGGTTTCAATCGTGCGTTCACCGCGATTTTTGACTCCAATATCTGCACGGCCATCACCTGTGCGATTCTGATGTGGCTAGGCAGCCCGACCGTTCAGAGCTTCGCATTTACGCTGCTAATCGGTGTAGCGATCAGCATGTTCACCGCTATAACCGTCACGCGAACTTTCCTGCATATGCTGGTGAACTGGCAGTGGGCGCAGAAACCCGAACTTTACGGCCTTGCTGCCGGAAAGATTGCTTCATCGGGCTGGGATATCGTTGGGCAGCGAAATAAGTTTTTCGCACTCAGCGCAGTCCTGATTTCCCTCGGGCTTATAGTCCTTGGGATGTATCACCTGAAGCCTGGCATTGAGTTCACATCCGGAACCACCATTCAAGCTGAGTTCAAGAGGGTCGTATCACTGCCTGACGTCAGAAAGGCTGTGGATGCAGTCTCGCAGGGCAGCGAAGTCCAGCTTGCAGAGCGCGGTAAAACCGCATTTATCACCACCAGACTGCTTTCTGAAAATCCGGACTTCGACAAGAAAATGGACCAGCTTCGCGAGTCGCTCAATGAGAAGTTTGGGCTGACCACGAAGAGCGAAGAAGGCGAACCCATCTTCGCGTCTGTGACCAGTGTCGGACCTACCATCAGCAAAGAGCTAACTACGAAATCTATCACGGCAATCATTATCGCCTCAATTCTGATTATTCTATATCTGGCCATCAGATTCGCCATCGGCGGATTCTTGACCGGTTTGAAATACGGAACGTGCGCGGTAATTGCTCTTGTTCACGACGCCGCGTTTATCATTGGCGGGTTCGCCATAATGGGCCGATGGTTCGGATGGGAGACGGACAGTTTGTTTGTGACTGCTGTGCTGACCATTATCGGATACAGTGTTCACGACACTATTGTCATCTTCGACAGGATCCGAGAGAACCTGCGCCATAGACAACGGGGCGAGTCGTTTGAGCAGCTTGCCAACAGAAGTATTTTGGAGACGCTGAGCCGATCGATCAATACCACGGTGACCGTCATGCTGGTGTTGGCGACGCTGATCATTTTCGGCGGGCCGCTCCTGAGAAACTTCTATATCACGATGATGGTCGGTATGGTTATCGGGACATACTCCTCGATATTTATCGCTGCGTCGCTGGTTATTATCTGGGATAACCTCGGCAGCCGTGGCCGAACATCAAGACGCCGGGTCGATGAGAGAGCATTCGTTGAGAAACCGCTGGCCGCCAATGGCGTCGATATCGCAGCAGAGTCGGCAACTGGGCAGACCAACCCGCCGCGGCCAAAGAGAAAGAAGAAGCGATAACCAGTCCATAACGGATTGAGATTATAATCCAGGCCCGAGTATGCTTCTCAATGAGACACATACGCGGGCCTTTTGCTAAATTGTAAAGGATATTGCTGAAGTGGATGAGCGATTGGTAGTAATGGAACAGGACGAGGCGCAGGTTACGGCGCTTGCCGATGAAGCTGATGTACCTCTTATTGTTGCGCGCGTATTAATAAATAGAGGCATAACTACCGCAGAGCAGTATCTAGACTTCATAAACCCATCCACCGATGCCCTGCATGATCCTTTTTTGCTGCCGGATATGGAGATTGCTGCAGGTCGACTGGCGAAGGCGGTGAAGGAAAAAGAGCATATCTGCGTGCACGGCGATTATGACGCCGATGGGGTGACCAGTACCGCGATTCTGGTTCGGATGCTGCGTGCGTTGGAGGCGAATGTCCGTTATCATCTGCCGCATAGAAAACGTGGCGGCTACGATCTAAAAACCGCTACGGTTGAAGAATTAGAGGGGCTTGGTGTCACCCTTATAGTGACTTGCGACTGTGGGATCAGCGCCTCCGAAGCGATTGGGCGGGCGTCGGAGCTGGGGATTGACGTAATAGTAACCGATCACCATGAGCCTGGCGAGGCGCTTCCTGCCGCATATGCGGTCGTTAACCCGAAAAGAGTGGACAGTAATTATCCTTTCCGTGAACTGGCCGGGGTAGGTGTCGCATATAAGCTCGCCCAGGGAGTCGTCAGGCTGCTGGATGCTAATGAGGAAAGCTTTAAGTCGCGGTTTATGGATTTGGTGGCATTTGGGACGATTGCGGATGTGGCGCCGCTGGTCGGTGAAAATAGAATATTTGTCAAACAAGGTCTTCTGGATATCCCCAAAACCAAAAAACTGGGGCTGCAAACTTTGCTTCGTGCAACCAATATCATCCAAAAGCCTGTCGGGGTGTATCACGTTGGCTTTGTGCTTGCCCCCAGGATAAACGCTGTCGGAAGAATGGACGATGCCGCAAAAGCACTCGATTTATTGCTTACTGCGGATGAGAAAGAAGCCGGAGAGCTGATGAGCGAGATAGAAATTCATAACTCTAATCGCAAGATCGTCCAGCAAAACATTATGCAAGATGCCATAGAACAGATGCAATCCAAAGACCTCAGTTCTACCCACGTTCTGGTGCTTGCGGCTGAAGGGTGGAATACGGGGGTGGTTGGTTTGGCAGCGGGAAGGATTGCTGAAGAGTATAGTCGCCCGGCCATTCTTCTAAGCATCGACCCTGAGTCCGGCATGGCCACTGGGTCCGGGCGCAGCGTCCCGGCGTTTCATTTGCTCGATGGCGTGCGACACTGCGCCGATCATCTAACTCGAAGCGGGGGCCATGCGGCTGCAGTGGGCTTAACGTTGCCTGCGTCAGGCATCGCGGCGTTTGAGGAGTGCATCAATGGTTATGCCGCCTCACTTGCTTCCATCGACGACTTTATCCCGAAAATTACGTTGGACGCAGAGATAGATGCCTCTGATCTCACCGTATCGCTGGCGCAATCTGTAGCAACTCTGGAGCCATTCGGCGCGGGTAACGCCGAGCCGCTGTTTTTGAGTCGTAATCTAAGTGTGGTTTCCAAGCAAAGGGTGGGGGATGGTTCGCATTTCAAAATGCAAATCAAGGGCAAAAACACCAATCCGATTGATTGCATAGGCTTCGGTCTGGGGGACTATGACGACATTGTGGAGCTTGGTGGCGAAATCGATCTATGTTACAATATAAGGCTAAATACATTTAACGGAGCATCGACTCTGCAACTGTCAATTCAAGAAATATTATAGGTTATGGCAGATATTGAATCGATAATTCGGCAGGTCCTTTCATATAACCCGCAGGCTGATGTCGAGCTGATACGGAGAGCTTATGACTTCGCTGCAGAGGCGCATCGCGACCAGGTGCGCTTCAGCGGCGAGCCTTACATCGGACATCCTTTTGCCGCCGCTGAGATTCTTGCCGACCTCGAAATGGACGCTACAAGTATTGCTGCCGCACTTTTGCACGATGTCGTAGAAGATCAAGGCAAATCGGTAGACGAATTGAAAACGAAGTTCGGCGAGGAAGTCGCGATGCTCGTCGACGGCGTAACCAAGCTTAAACTGGCGGATTTCTACACCGATGAGGAGGAAGAAGAAGCCAAGCGGGACGACGCTCCCAAGAGACGCCGCGCGGAGTTCAGCCGTGGCGCTGAAAACCTACGCAAAATCTTCCTAGCAATGGCGCGGGATTTTCGAGTTATGGTCATTAAGCTTGCAGATAGGCTGCACAACATGATGACTCTCGATGACTTGCCGGAGGATCGACGCCTGCGAATAGCTAAAGAAACGATGCAGATATATGCACCGCTAGCGCACAGGCTTGGGATATGGAAGATCAAATGGGCCTTAGAGGACCTCGCGTTCAAATATATTGAACCTGAGGCCTACGCCGATCTTTCCGAGAAAGTTTCAAGAACACGAGCGGAAAGAGAAGAAGATCTAGCCGAAGCCACTGAGATGATCCAAAAACACCTTGCCGTGGAAGGCATAGAGGCGCATATACAGGCTCGACCGAAGCATCTGTGGAGTATATATCAGAAAATTCTGCGAGAGAATGTCGACTATTCTGAGATCTATGATCTGTCCGCCGTTCGTGTCATCGTGAATCGAGTCGGGGATTGTTATCATGTGCTTGGGTTGGTTCATGACCTATGGATGCCGATTCCGGAGCGTTTTTCCGACTATATCGCCAAGCCTAAATCCAACATGTATCAATCTCTACACACCAAGGTGATTGGGCCGAGGGGCGAGCCTCTCGAGATTCAGATTCGGACATGGGATATGCACAGGGTGGCTGATTTTGGTGTCGCGGCACACTGGCAATATAAAGAGCAGACCCGAGGCATGGACGACTTCGAGCGAAAGCTTTCCTGGCTGCGGCAGCAGCTATTCGACTGGCAAACCGACAGCAAGGATGCGGGGGAGTTCCAGAGCAGCGTCATAAACGATCTCTTCACCGACCAGGTCTTTGTATTTACTCCTCGCGGAGACGTTATAGACCTTCCCGCCGGCTCTACTCCATTAGATTTTGCCTATAGAATCCACAGCG
>JAAYKG010000049.1 GCA_012522555.1 Armatimonadota bacterium | reverse complement strand
TCGTCAATAACCTCGTCATCGGTAACCGGCAGACGCTTGATTACACTCGGCAGAGGGCGGCCGAGCAAATCGCCGACAAAGACTCCCAACACCTCCGCTGCACGTATATTTGCAAAAGTGACACGCCGCTGGGTATCGAGCAGCAATACTCCACGTTCCGGGGAATGGATTGATCGAAATTCGGCCATAAGCTGAGGCAACCTCCGTAACATCAAGAATTATATAGCCGAGTTGTTGTGCTGTAAAGGAGTAGTGTTCTTTGATGTGATCAGATTCCCTGCATGGTGCGCCCATATTGCCGATTAAAGCAGGTTAGTTGTTACGCTACATAGAACTGTCAACCAGTGCGCCGGCAACGTTCGGCAAAGCATGGGGGACGATATGGGTGTTGATTTGTCAGTGGTAATAATCTGTTTGTGTGCAGCATTGGCTTTGGCGGCTGAGTTTCGTGGGGCTTATGTAACATCGTGGAACAAGGGTTTTCGGACACCGGAAGAAGTGGATCTGACTGTGCAGGCGGCCAAAACCGCCGGGCTGAATGCGCTGGTTGTTGAAGTGCGCAAGGTTGGGGACGCATATTATCAAACGGATCTGGAGCCGATTGGCTCTGAAGTGCCTGACGATTTCGACCCTCTGGCTTACACGATAGAAAAAGCGCACGCCGAAGGGATGCAGGTGCACGCTTGGCTGGTGGTCTACCGCGTGTGGAGAGATAGCGATAAACCGGAGCCTGGGCATATTCTAGCGGATCATCCAGAGTGGGCCAGCCTGAATTTCGACGGTGAGCTGAACGCCGAGGAGGGAGTCTACATCGATCCTGGTATCCCAGAATATCGCGAGCATTTCGCCAACCTGTGCGCAGATATTGCGAAGCGCTATTCCGTGGATGGTATCCACTACGATTACGTCCGCTACCCCAATCGGCAGTGGGGCTATGCTCAAATCGCTTTGGATCGTTATTTTGCGGAGGTCGGCGCGACCGACAAACCATCTCCGCATGACCCGAAATGGCTGCAGTGGAGGCGGGATCAAGTCACCGCATTGGTTAGGCTGGTTCACGAGCGGGTCAAAGCAATCAACCCCGAAGTCAAGATACAAGCTTCAACAATCGCCTGGGGGGAGTGCACAGAGAACTTCGAGGGCACACGGGCCTATAATGATTGCTGCCAGGATTGGCGGCTATGGATGGAGAATGGACTGATCGACGAGAATTGCCCAATGGTGTATGGGCGGGAGTTTGAGGAGACGGGCGCGGCATATTTCCGCAGTTGGATCGATGGAACAGCCAAATGGAGCTATGGATTGCCTGCGTATGTCGCGTTGGCGTCGATGTGGAATAATGCCAAACAGTTACTGAGCCAAATCGACGTGATCAGAAACGCCGGGTTGGCGGGCTGGGTGTTGTTTGCCTTTGATCAAAGCGAGCAGCGCACCAAAAAATCCGAGGATCTTGGGAAGTCTTTATATCCAGCCCCGCAATTGTCAACTCGGAAATAGCCAATAAAGTAACGGGGAATCCGGGTGCGCCCGGATTCCCTGCAATGCCGATTCTACGGCTGAGCTTTCATCCCCTCGTAGAACCATCTATAATCCATCGATTGGAGCTTCAAACTGATCCCCGCTGGCTCGTAATACCAGTATGTCAGCAAAATCTTGTTGTCGACTGGCGTGATGCTGGTGTAGGCAAGCCCGGGCCAGGCTGGGCCATCGTTGACATCGACTGTGCGGATATTCTCCCAGGTCTCCCCATCATCGCGGGAGATAGCTGAGTTGAGCGGATTGCGGCCTTTGGCGTTGTTGTTCCAGATGAGCAGCAAATCGCCTGTTTGTTTGAGGCGAATTATGCTGGCAGGGGACAGCGGGGCCTGAAGTTCTTTGATAAGCTCGGGTTTGGTCCAAGTGACACCCTTATCAGAAGAAATCGCTCTCCCGACACAGCCAAGGCTGTTTCGTATCAGCATCAGCACCCTGCCGTCTTTAAGCTCGATCAACGCGGGTTCTTGAGCGCCGTGAGTATTGCCGGGGTCGATTGTTCGTATGTCAACGTCCGCGCCCTTATGCCACGTCGCACCATTATCATCCGAATAGGCACAGAAAGCGATTATGGGGTGGCCTTTGACTCCGCCTTCCCAACCTGCGCCGAGGATTCTCCCGTCAGAGAGTTGGATCAGCCTGGCGTTGTTCATCCCGGTATAGCCGGTGTATCCATCAGGCATCTTGAACTTGATTCTGCGAGACCACGTCCGGCATTCATCGTTGGATTTACGAAACCAGATATTGCAATTTTCTTTCGAGTCTTTGGTGAGATATGCCATAAGAATCTCGCCATTTGCCAATCGCAACAAGGAAACCGAAAAAGTAGTCAGTTTACCCTCGTTTGCAATCAATACCCGATCATCGCCCCAGGTCTTTCCGCCATCTTTCGAGGTCTTGCGCCACACCTCGGCAGTGTCGAAATCAGATTGCCCGCTGCTCCATTTGCCGTAGGCCAACATCAAATCCCCGTTTTTGAGTTGAATCATATCCGCCTCTCCGTTGCGTGGCTGCTCGGCGGAGCCTGGGCAGACGATCAGAGAACAGGGTTTAATGGGAGCGACAAGAAGCGCGGCCGCAGCGATGGTAATTCCTAAAATCATGTTTGTCATAGTTGTCTTATCTCCTGGTTCTGACGATTAAACTTTATATCCGTTGGTCATTGGCGGCCTGGCAGCACGGCCCCACCGCACCCCCGGCGGCGCTTGGCGGCGTTTATATTCGCTGCGATCTACCATCCTTGCGATTCGTCGAACAAGCTCTTCATCAAAACCCAATTCAGCAATTTCATCAACGCCGAGGTTGCGCTCGACCAGCGCATCGAGGAGGGGATCCAGAACATCGTAGGGCGGCAGAGAATCGGTATCCTTTTGGTCGGGCCGAAGCTCGGCCGACGGCGGCCGGGCAATAATCGACTCCGGAATAACGAGGGATATACTGTTTCGGTATTCGCACAACTCATAGACCATCGTCTTTGTGCAGGACTTGAGGACCGCGAAACCGCCGGCCATATCCCCATAAAGAGTAGAATATCCGCACAAAAGCTCACTCTTGTTGCTCGTGTTAAGCACCAGCAGCCCGAGTTGGTTGGATAAAGCCATCAAAAGATTCCCCCTGATGCGAGCCTGCAGGTTCTCTTGGACTATCCCTAGCGGGGGATCTCCGAACATATCTTTCAGCGGCTGTTGGTACGCTCGGAAAAGATCATTAATCGCGGTGCGCTGACATTTTGCGCCTAATATATCGGCCATAAGCTCGGCGTCGGATTGGGTCTCTTCCGATGAATAAAGCGACGGCATAATCAGCAACTGCACGTTTTCTGCGCCCAGCGCATCAACCGCGACGCATGCGGTCAAAGCGGAATCCAACCCGCCGCTCATCCCAAGGGCCACTTTTTTGAAGCCATTTTTGCGTGCGTAATCCCCTACCCCCAACACCAGCGCCCGATATATCTCCTCGATATCATCAATAGGCTGCGAAGCTAGGGCATCAGTCCTTAGTGAGGAGTTGAAATCGACCTCAACAACTGCGATTTGCTCCCGGAATGGCTCGGCAAATGCGACCTGCCCCGAGCGATCCGCCACAAGGCTGTGGCCGTTAAATACAATCTCGTCCTGTCCACCAATCGCGTTAACCTGAACAATCGTGCAATTGCTTCTGCGGGCTGCCTCGGATAGCATACGCTCGCGAGCTTGCCGCTGACCTGGATAAAAAGACGTGGCGCATATATCGACAATCAGCGGCTCAGACGAAACATTCTGCAAATCATCGCCGCCTATAGAAATTCTAAACGCGATATCCCCTAATAGAAAACCATCTGCAGGGCAACCGAGCGCAAAATAGCCTGCTTCGTTGAAATCGCCGACATTCGCAAGGCAGGTTTTGCGCCTGCGTCCAATGATCCGTCCGTTATGAATGAAAGCGGCCGCATTATAGATGCCGTTTTCATCTACATCCACAAAGCCAACAACAGCCGCTGTCGATTGAATCTGTTGAGCGATAGAATTGAGGGTGTCGATATTTTGGTCTATGAAACCACGCCTCAACAGCAGGTCGTCCGGAAAAGCGCCAGTTAGAGCCAGTTCTGGAAATACCGCAATGTCCGCGCGATGTTCCTGCGCTTGTTTGATAGATTCGATAATCTTCCGCGCATTTGCGCCCAGATCGCCGACTGTGGAGTTGATCTGGCACAGCGCAATGCGCAGACCTCGCGGTGTGCTGCCTGCCATCAAAAACACTTCCTCCTCAAGTTCTCGTCATTTTATGCCGATAAGTTCAATGGCTGGTCTCAGGAACCAGAACTAAGCCTGCGTCGTATGTGTATGCAGACTAGATGGGACGGTGCAACAAGGTGCCACGAACAACACAAAAGAACCGGATGCAACCAACTGACAAGCCGATCACAATCCAGCGTCCTACGCTGGCGGATGCTCGCAGCCTGATCGACAAAATGCTCGACTACGAGGCTGCTGCTCTAAATCGCGGCATCGACCTTTCATCGAGTCGATTCTCGAAGCTCACTTCCGCGGAGCGACAGCTTCTACGCGCTGAGCTGGTGGCCGACTACATCAACCTCAGCTTCAGCAAGAATCGTGCTGCGAACAATTTCGATTATGATCTCCAAGTTTTTTGTGAGAAAATCTGCGATATGAGCCTACCGTCGCATGAGTTGATCGGGACCTATCTTGCCTCGATTGATATCATAAACACAGATATCGACGAAGATGAAGCGGCGGATATTATGGAATCCGCGCGTAAGACCATGACAACGGTGCTGCAAGGATGTGTTGACAACCTGAGCGGACCGACGAGCGGCCCGGCAATTTAACATCAGTTCGCCGCTTCCAACACAACCACAGTTTGTTCATTGGGCAAGTTCTTCGTCGTCACCTCGATTGTTGATTTACCCTTACACTCGACATTGGATCGGCCCGCGATAAAATCCTCGACTCCCGCAATAGGGAAAAGACATTTGTCGGTTTTGTAGTGCATTGGTATCACTATTCGTGCGCTCACCTGTTCTGCGACTTTCCACGCCTGCGCAGCATCAATCGTATAAAAGCCGCCCACGGGGAGCAATGCGACATCCACAGCCCCGATTTCAGCAGCCTGATCCGCTGACAAAACGTGCCCCAAATCTCCGAAATGTGCAATGTCGAGACCATCGGCACTTATAACAAAGACCGTGTTTTTACCCCGCCTCGCGCCTCGGTTGCCGTCGTGAAATGCAGCCACTCCCAGAAAGTCGACGCCATCCGCCACATATTTGCCGTTGCCGTGGATTATAACCGGCTTGCCCGGCACAAGATGTGCCGCCCCGTGGTCCCCGTGCTCATGGCTCAAAGTTACCACATCGGCAGGTTCGTTGATCGGCGAAAACAACAGCGAGTCCGGATAAGCGCCGGGGTCGTACGGGTCTGTTATTATTCGCGTGCCGCTTTGGGCGGTCAATAAAAATGACGCATGCCCCAAATACTTGATTTTCATATTATTTCACCTAACGGCAGATCAGTCGGCAAGCGAAGCCCGCCACCTTGTGACTCTGGAATTATAGGTTGTGTATTATACCCTGTCAATGTATCAAGCTATTGCACGAATAAATGAGGTGGCGTGACGACTGGGATTGTGCACTGTGGCATGGCCTCTCAGGAGGGGGGAACCATCTACTCCCTCGTCCTCACCTTAACCCTCTCCCCCAGGAAAAGGGACACGTAGGCCTAACATTCTCCCCTACGACGCAGGAACAATTTACGAGGCTGTCTCAAAAGGGCCTCTTTTTCATGGTCAAAATCCTGGATTTGTAATATACTATATGTATGGCAAATAAGAGAAAAACCGCTCCAGTTTTCAAGGACTACTGCACTTCGCAGCTGATGTT
>JAAYKG010000258.1 GCA_012522555.1 Armatimonadota bacterium | reverse complement strand
CCCCAGGAGAGGGGACAAACGCCCGCGCCATTGCCCTACCCACAGGAGAGGGAATACGTGTGCTGACCCTCGCCCCAGGAGAGGGGATACGTGGGCTGACCCTCGCCCCGGGAGAGGGGACAAACGCCCGCGCCATTTGAGGGGTTGCAAACCGCCATCGATTGCTGGATAATTGAACACAATAAGATTGAAATGGCACGGAAGAGGGAGGAACCGATTTGCTTAAATTGACCCTTATCGAACTTGCCCAGAAGGTCCTCGCGGAAGAACAACAAGCGATGACCCCGAATGAGATATGGGAGGCGGCGCAGAGAAAAGGCTACGATCAACAGGTCGGGTCAAAGGGCAAAACGCCGTGGAGTTCTCTTGGCGCTCAACTCTATATCGATGTGCGCGATAACCCGAACAGTGCGTTTTTAGCAACGGACACGAGGCCGAAACGCTTCCAGTTGAAAGAAACAGAGATCTGCGCGGATGTCCGTCCTGTTGAAATAGCAGAGCCGCGTAAGCAGAGGTATTTGGAGAAGGACTTGCATCCGTTTCTCGTCTACTACGGACATAACTATCTCAAAGCCCACGTTAAAACGATTCATGCTTCGCGGTCGGGGAAAAAGGAGTTTGGAGAATGGGTGCATCCTGACGCTGTGGGGTGCTACTTTTCTTTTCAGGATTGGAAAGATGAGGTGGTGGGCGTAACCTCCCTTTTCGGTTATTCGGGGATTCGACTGTTCTCATTTGAGCTTAAGCGCGACCTCAACTTATCAAATCTGAGAGAGGCGTTCTTTCAAGCCGTATCAAACTCATCCTGGGCAAATGAAGGCTATCTGGTTGCGGCCGAGATAGAGACCGATGATGATTTCCGGACCGAACTCAAACGCCTTTCGGCAGCGTTTGGGATAGGTGTGATACAACTGGATATTGCGGATCCTGATTCTACGCATATACTGCTGCCGGCCAAGTCAAAGGATGACGTGGACTGGGAAACTGTGAACAAATTGACGCTCAACCCCGATTTTTGCGCGTTTCTCAAGAGAGTGAGGAACGATATTTCCACTCGAGAAATCCGCAAGGAAGAGTACGACGAGGTAAAGACCAGAGAGGAACTGCTGGCAGTTTATGAAAAGTTCGCGCCCAAAACTCAGTAGGGCCGTGATGCAGTTTCGCAAGGGGACTGCCGGTGATAGTCGGGGAAATTGGCCAAAATAAAATGGCTCCCCGGCTTGGACTCGAACCAAGAACCCCCTGGTTAACAGCCAAGTGCTCTGCCAATTGAGCTACCGGGGAACAACCGGCTAAAGCATAGCAGATCAAACCACCGACTGTCAACATTTTCCGGCGGATTTAATCGTTTTTTTTGTGGTCGCTTGAAGCTGGCCGCCGCATTTGATAGAATTACTCCGTGGCCAGGATACAGACAAAATATGTTTGTCAAATCTGCGGATATGAGTCCCCCAAATGGGTGGGACGGTGTCCGGACTGCAGTGAATGGGCCTCTTTGGTCGAGGAGGTTGTCAGTTCGGCAAAGGCCTCAAAACAACCCGCCTCCATCCCTCGACAACAGCCCACTTCGATCATGGAAATCGCCACAGATGGCGCACGTCGAACCTCAAGCGGGATCGGTGAGTTCGATCGGGTGCTCGGCGGAGGAGTCGTCGCAGGATCGCTGGTGCTCGTCGGAGGAGACCCGGGCATCGGTAAGTCTACGATCCTGATACAAGCGGCGAATCATCTCAGCCTGAGCGCAGGCAAAGTCTTATATGTATCAGGGGAAGAATCCGCCGAACAGATCAAACTGCGCAGCAACAGAATCGGGATTGCCTCTTCCGATCTGATGGTTGTATCCGAAACGGATATTACAGCCGTCGAGGCGCACCTCAGCAACATCGACGCCAAGTGCGTATTTATCGACTCGATCCAGACGATGTATGACCCGGATCTTAACTCGGCGGCCGGAACCGTGAGCCAGGTTCGAAGCTGCACCAGCGCTCTGGTGAGGATCGCAAAGACGTCAGGGGTTCCGGTATTTATTGTCGGGCATGTTACAAAAGAAGGCTCGCTGGCCGGGCCGAGGGTGCTGGAACATATGGTCGACACGGTGTTGTATTTCGAAGGGGATACTCACGGGGCGTATCGAATACTGCGCGCGGTCAAGAACAGGTTTGGATCGACGGATGAGTTAGGTATCTTTGAGATGCGCGAGGAGGGGTTGGTGGAGGTCACGAACCCTTCCGAAGCGCTGCTGAAGGAACGTCCGGCACACGGAATCGGGTCGGTGGTGACAGCTACAATCGAGGGCTCGAGACCGCTGCTGGTGGAGGTGCAGGCGCTCGTAGCCCCCACGTATTTCCCCAGCCCCCGCCGAACCTGCACCGGGGTGGATTATAATAGGATGTTGATGATCCTGGCGGTGTTGGAAAAGCGGGTTGGGCTTGGTTTGGGTAATAAGGATGTGTATGTTAACGTGGCAGGTGGGATCAAAATTGTGGAGCCGGCTGCGGATCTTGCGATAGCGCTGGCCGTGACCTCGAGCCTGATGGACAGGGGAGTGGATTCGGATGTGATAGCCCTCGGGGAAATCGGCTTGTCCGGAGAGGTGCGGTCGGTCAGTCAGACCCAGAAAAGACTTCGCGAAGCCGCTCGCCTGGGTTTCGGACGAGCTATTATGTCCACAAAAAGCTCGAGTGGCGTATCGGCGGATGGGATATGCATAGCCTGCACGACGTCAGTGCGCACTGCGATAGACATGGCGTTTTCTCGATAATGATGATAAATAGTTTGGAGTCGGAGATAAGCCAATCTCCGTTTGTAGAGCATTATGAGTATTGATCTGATTGAACGAATAGCAAAGCTGCGGGCCGAACGAGGGGCGATCATCCTGGCGCATAATTATCAACTGCCGGAGGTCCAGGATATAGCGGATTTCACGGGAGATTCACTGGAGCTTTCGCGCAAAGCCGCCGCCACCGACGCTAAGATGAT
Organism: Armatimonadota bacterium; assembly: GCA_012522555.1. Classification (GTDB taxonomy): domain Bacteria; phylum Armatimonadota; class UBA5829; order UBA5829; family UBA5829; genus DTKD01. The sequence continues at coordinate 2,026 of JAAYKG010000258.1, read as the reverse complement.
CGTTTTTTGCGGGGTCAATTTTATGGCGGAAACGGCCAAGATTCTGTCACCTGATAAGGTCGTGCTGATACCTGATCCTGGAGCGGGCTGCCCGATGGCGGATATGATCACAGCGGACGGCCTGCGAGAATTCAAAGCGAAACATCCCGGCCTGCCTGTGGTCGCATACGTGAACACTACCGCCGAGGTCAAGGCGGAGAGCGATATTTGCTGTACCTCATCGAACGCAGTGCGGGTGGTGGAGTCTATCGATTCTGATGCTGTGTTGTTTGTGCCGGACAAATCGCTGGCGGCCTATGTCGCGAGCAAGGTTTCCAAGAAAGTGATCCCCTACTCCGGTTTTTGCCCGACTCATCACAGGATTCTGGCGCAGGATGTAATCAACACCAAACGCGAACATCCCAATGCCGTAGTTGTCGCTCACCCGGAATGCACTTTAGATGTGCTGAAACTGGCAGATGGTATAGAAAGCACCTCGGGGATGCTGAGTTATGTTCGTAAAAGCGACGCCAAAGAGTTTATCATGTGCACGGAGCGAGGGCTGCTGCACAGGCTGAAACTCGATAACCCGGACAAGACATTTTATAACCCCAGCCCGCTGAATATCTGTCCGAATATGAAAAAAATCACCCTCGAAAAGGTCTTGTGGAGCCTCGAGGACATGCAGCACAAGATAGCGCTGTCCGTGGAGATTATGGACAAAGCTCTACATTCGTTGGAAGGAATGATAGCGATATGATAGGGCTTGATGAAACCTGCATCAAAAACATCGTGCGCCGGGCGTTGGACGAGGATCTGGGGACTGGGGATATCACCACCCTGTTGACTGTTGCGCCGGAAAAGCTCGGCGCAGCCATCATACTGGCTAAACAGGAATGCGTTGTCGCCGGAATGGAGTTGGCTGCAAGATCGTTTGCCCAATTAAACTCGGAAGTCGAGTTTCTGCCATTGTTAAAAGATGGCGAGCGCGCACGCGAGCAGGAGGTTATCGCACAAGTATCCGGCCGGGCGAGAACGCTGCTGGAAGCCGAACGAGTTGCCCTGAACTTTTTACAGCGCTTGTCGGGCATCGCGACCGTCACCAGGCGATACGTCGAATTGACAGCAGGGACAAATGCGAGAATTATAGACACACGCAAGACGACTCCGGGGCTGCGCCGATTGGAAAAATACGCCGTCGTGGTCGGCGGGGGGCATAACCATCGCTTCAACCTTTCTGACGGAATATTGATCAAAGACAATCACATCAGCGCGGCGGGCGGGGTCGGCTTGGCGATAGCGGCTGCGAAAAAAAATGCCCCACATACGCTGAAAATAGAATGCGAGGTCAGCACTCTCAACCAGCTCGATGAGGCCATAGCCGCGGGAGCAGACGCGGTGCTGTTGGATAATATGTCGATTGATATGTTGGCTCAGGCGGTGGAACTCGCGGCTGGTCGAGTTATCACCGAGGCTTCCGGCGGCGTGAACGAAGACAACGTCGCAGCGATAGCGCAGACCGGGGTCGATTTGATTTCCGTCGGGGCGCTCACCCACTCCGCGCCCGCTGTCGATATCAGCATGCGGTTCGAATGATCTCACCGATTATACATCGACTTGACTCCACAGGCTCCACGAACGAGGTGGCCGCAGATATGGCGAGGACTGGCGCGCCGGAAGGTACGGTGATTATGGCGCGACTTCAGACTCAGGGGCGGGGAAGACGCGGCAGGCAGTGGCACGCGCAGGCCGGGCAGAATCTACTTATGAGCGTAGTTCTTCGACCGACTTTCCCGGCGGCGCGATTTTATGAGCTGGCTTTTGTCGCCGCTGTGGCGGTCGCGGGATGCCTGGAGGAATGCGGGGTGCGGGTCGCGCTGAAGTGGCCTAACGATGTGCTGGTGGATGAGAAAAAAATCGCGGGTATTCTAGTCGAGACCGCCGCTGGCGCCGCGATAATGGGGATTGGTATCAACGTTCTTCAATGCGATTTCCCAACTGATCTGCGGACCCAACCGACCTCACTTGTTCTTTGCGATAGCAAATG
>JAAYKG010000260.1 GCA_012522555.1 Armatimonadota bacterium | reverse complement strand
GTCGAGGTTGAGTCGGTGCTGGCGGAATATCCTGGTGTAGCAACTGCGGCCGTCGTCGGATTGCCCCACCACCAATGGGGCGAAAGCGTCCACGCATGTATTGTTCCGCGTGAGGGGGCGGTCGTCGACCTTGACGAGCTCCTGAACTTCGCTTCGACGCGCCTAGCGGCGTTCAAGCGGCCTCGAAGCGCTGAGATTCGATCTAGCCTGCCTATCAACGGTTCAGGCAAGGTGCTCAAGCGGCAGCTGAGGGACGAACTCGCTGAGCAGCGCTCTGAAGCAACACATCTCGCGTAATCGACTGGTGCACTGTTGGTCTCACCTGGTTCGGGCTGACGAACACACCGAAATGAACTGAACATTTATCGTTAAAGGATTCTTATGAAATACATCGACCTGTTCCGCGGAGGGGCACATCAAACTCCCGATGCACCGGCTGTGAGCTGTGGCTCCAGGACACTTTCGTTTCGGGATAGCCACGACAGAGCTGCAAAGCTGGCTGGCAGTCTCTTAGCGCTTGGACTTGAGGCTGGCGACCGAATTTGTGTGCTCGCGTGGAACGAGCTGGAACTCATAGAGATCCAAGTTGCTTGTATGCGCACGGGAATTGCGCTCGTGCCAATTAATGCTCGCCTACCCGTGCCGGAAGTTGCGTTCATTCTGGCCGACATTCAACCAGGTCTCTTGATTGTTGCTGACGATCTCAGGGATCTCGCGCGCGACGCGGTGAAGGAAAGCGCGACAACACCAAAAATTGTAGAACTTCCAACCGGTGAAAAACAGGAACTTGGTTCCCAAGCAGAAGCAGCACCCTCGAAAGGAACCCTCGGGAACGAGAATGCTACGACGGGAGTGTTTGAGACCTATTCGAGCCTGCTCGACGGAGATCCCCTGCAAGCTGACGTCGCCCCGAACTCCGGGGATCTCCCAAGTTTGATCCTGTACACCTCCGGCACAACCGGCAGACCCAAGGGCGCAATAATCAGCAGGGCAGCGCTGACCGCTCGCATGATGGCGACCGCCCTCGAGATGGGCTTTACGCCTGAGGACGTGTGGCTGCAGGCGCAGCCGATGTTCCACATTGGAAGCATATTTCCGTATACGACGATCGCTCGTGGCGGACACGCGGTCATGCAACGTCGCTTTGACCCGAAGGAATACGTCGAACTCGTGCAGAAGCATAGCTGCACGGCAAGTAGCATGGTGCCCACGATGATCTCGATGGTGCTTGATGAACCGACCATTGCCAATATGAAGTCCAGCACGATGCGCATCATGTGTTACGGAGGAGCACCAATCGTGCCCGACGTGCTTCGAAGGGCTCTCGACGTATTTGGTTGCGAATTTGAGCAGTGGTACGGCCAGACGGAGCTGAGCGGCGCGACCGTGCTACGGCCGAGCGATCACGATCCAAACCAACCTGAGAAGCTGAATTCGTTAGGCGTTCCGTTCTTCGGCTACGAGACAGTAATTATTGGTGATGACGGAAACGCCCTCCCCCGGAATCAGGTCGGTGAAATAGCTTCGCGCGGTCCGGCGGCATTCTCGGGGTACTGGAACCGCCCCGACGCGACGGCCTCAACCATCGTTGGGGATTGGGTGCTCACTGGAGATATTGGGTATCAAGACGACCAGGGATACTTTCATATCGTAGATCGGCGCAACGACATGGTTATTTCTGGAGGGGAAAATGTGTATCCTCTCGAGATTGAACGGGTTCTTTACGAGCACCCCGCGATTGTTGAATGCGCAGTGTTTGGGATACCTCACGAGAAATGGGGCGAGCAAGTAGCGGCAGTGTTCATTGGAGACGTCAGCGAAGCGGAACTGACGGCGTGGGCGAGAGAGCGGTTGGCTGGCTACAAGGTGCCGCGCGTGTGGTTGGAAACTTCCACCCCGCTACCGCGAAACGCAGTGGGCAAGATCCAGAAGCATGTCATTAAAGCGGAAGCACTCGAGCGACTGGGCTGAACTCGGCGGTGCTGCAGAGCGAGAAAGCGTCGCGCTGCTGAGGGGTCTTGAAACCCCTCAGCAGCACTGTTAGGCGAGCACCAACTTTTCGAAGTCAGGTTCCCGGGTCCAGCTCCAGTAGTCAACGAGACGCCATGGCGAGACGGTGACTACTCTTCCCTTGCTGTTCTTGTACCAGTTGCTCATTCCCTGGTGGGAGAACACCATCGCACGATGCGCGGCAGCAACCGCGTCAGTCCATTGCGTGCAGGCTTCCTCGGTTGGTTCGAGGGTGTTGCAGCCAGAGTTGATGAGTTCTGCAATGCACTTCGCAACGTACGAAACCTGAGCTTCGACATGAAAGATGACGCTCCCGCCGTGAGCAAGCGCGGTATTCGGGCCCAGTAACAGAAAGAGATTCGGGAACCCTGGAACTGTCATCCCCAAGTACGCCTTAGGGTCGTCATCGTTCCAGTATTCATGGAGTGAGCGGCCGCCACGTCCTAGGAAGTTCAGGGGGCCGAGCATTCGGGTGGCCTGGAAACCAGTAGCAAAAATGATGACATCGAAGTCGCGATCATCTCCGCGATCGGTGCGTACACCCGAAGGGCTTACTTCTGCCACACCGTCGGTAACGAGCTCGACATTTTCTCGCAGCAGAGTGTCGAACCAGTCGTTGTCAACGACCATGCGCTTTCCGTACGGAGGGTAGTCGGGAAGTGCCTTCTCGAGGAGGTCTGGACGACCCTCAAGCTTCTTCTCCATATAGCGAGTCAAGAACCTTCGGTGTGAGTCATTCACCGCATTGATCGAACGATCAGAGTCCTCCCACGCGGGATCGATCTGCAAGGTCGGGAGGAGGCCGTCTGCGTATCGCCAGAACAGTGTGAATCGGTACCAAGCTGCATAATAAGGCACCTCTCGAATCAACCGTCGTTTCGCTTCGCTGACGGAACGGAGGTAGTCAGGATTCGGCATGAGCCACTGGGGCGAGCGCTGAAAGACCGTGAGGCTCGATGCGGTTGCAGCGATGCTACGCGCCGCCTGCACCGCGCTGGCGCCGCTACCAATCAGAGCTACACGTTTGCCAGCAAGATCAATGTCTCCTGGCCACTGTGCGGTGTGGAAGATGCTTCCCTTGAATGTCTCAAGTCCGGGGATTTCTGGCAATTTTGGTTGATTGAGCTGCCCGACGGCAGTGACGACCAGGTCACTGACAATGGTCTCAGAGCCGTTCGGGCCATCGACCCGGGTCTCCCAAGAATTCGAGTCTTCATTCCAGGTCGAACCCGTCACCTTTGCGCCGAATCGAATATGTTCTGTGACGCTCTCGCGTTCAGCGACCCAGTGCAAGTACTTCAACACCTCGGGCTGCTTCGAAAAATAATGCTCCCAGTCGTACTCTGAAGCAAAGGTAAAAGAATAAAAGTGGTTCGGGGTATCGACTCCGGCCTCGGGGTAAGTATTTTCGTACCATGTCCCACCGAGAGCATCATTTTTTTCGAGAATGATGTACGGCTGGCCGAGTCGCTGCAACTGAATTGCCGCCGCGATTCCCGAGAGTCCTGCGCCGATGATGACGGTGAACTTTTCTCGATTGTCTTGCGTGACTTCTGGGATAGTTGGGGACTGGAAGCCCATCTCTTCCCGCAACACAGCGACGTACTCGGCGGGCACGTCTTCCCCGACACACACGCTCATCATTTG
>JAAYKG010000048.1 GCA_012522555.1 Armatimonadota bacterium | reverse complement strand
GTATTCTATAATCGTGTAAGACTTCATTCTTCTTTGGGCTATATGAGCCCCGAGGAGTTTGAAAGAAACTACAAACTACGAGTCGCAGCATGATGAACAACGTGTACATTTTTTGCTGCGCAGGTCAGCCAGCGCGGCGCTCGTGAATAATGCGGGTTAGGCAGCCACCTGTTCCGATAAAAAACATTCTCTACCGCAGGTTTCTCTTGGCAAATCTAGAACGGAGCAAGCACGACATGTATCGTGGTGGTAGTGTCGCCTTTTCCATGCGTAGGCAGAGGCATCGGAATGGCCGACTAAAGGCTCGAAAACCCCGCGCCAGACAAGCCAGCGTAGCGCTCATAAATAATCCGAGCTAGCCGGCTTAACCCTTGATGCCGCTCATTGTCATCCCCTGAATAAACGTGCGCTGGGTGAAGAAGAACAGCACGATAATCGGTATTGTCACCACTGCGGAAACCGCCATCAACATGCCATATTCGTTGCCATACTGGCCGGTGAACATCGCCAAACCCAAAGACAAGGTGTATTTGGACTCGTCGAGCAAATAGATCAACGGCCCCATAAAATCGTTCCACGCGGCCATAAATGTAAATAACCCAACCGTTGCAAGCGCGGGTTTGGAGAGCGGCATTATCACCCGGCGATATATCCCGAACTCCCCGCAGCCGTCGAGCTTGGCCGCCTCAGAAAGCTCCTTTGGGATCCCTAAGAAGAATTGCCTGAGCAGGAAAATAAAGAACGGAGTGCCAAGGAAACTGGGCACTATCAACGGCAAAAACGTGTCCACCCATCCCAACCTCACGAAAATTGCGAACACAGGGATCATAGTCACCTGCGCGGGAAGCATCATAGTCGACAGCATCACCACAAACAGCACGTTTCGGCCTTTCCAGTCGATCTTGGAAAGCCCATAAGCGACCAGGCTGCAGCTCAAAATCGTGCCGATTACAGTAAATATAGAGATGATGAGGGTGTTGCGGAGCTGCTCAAAAAATGGGATGAACACCAGCCCACGGGTGTAGTTTGACCACTGGAACCCAGGGCGGATGACAGCCTTGAGCTGATCGCCATCCACAATCTGCGTCTGCCCACCATCCAGCGATTGGACCTTCGCTTTTCCGCCCTCGAGCCGTTGGATTAAGGCGACTTTCGAGCCATCGGCGGTTTTCCGCACTTCTCGATTCTTTCCGTTGATTTTGGCTGTCACCGGAAGCATCGGGATGATATCCGGTGGCCATTGCTGTATTCGTGAGTCCGGCTTCAGCGAGGTAGTCAGCATCCAGAAAAACGGCAGGGTAAACGCAGTGCCCAGCACTATCAGAGAGATATAGGTCACCACGTGGGCAAATCCGCTTCGTTTTTTCATTATTTTTCGCCCCCGTAGTATACATATCGCGCTGAGGTCTTAAACAACAGCAGAGTGAACAGCAAAATCACGATGAACAGCACCCACGCCATCGCACACGCATAGCCCATTTTCCAATACATAAACGCGTTTTGGAACAGATACAGCGAGAAAAACCTCGTCGAATCCACCGGGCCGCCTTTGCCGTTAGTCATTACAAACGCCTGGGTAAAGTATTGCGCGGCGCCGATGAATCCCATAACCAACGTGAAGAACAAGTGCGGGCTCATAAAAGGTATCGTGATGTTGACCATGCGCTGCCATGCCGAGGCTCCATCGATCTCCGCAGCCTCGTGCAGTTCAGTCGGCACGTCCTGCAGTCCGGCGAGGTATATCAACATCCAGCCCCCGACCCCCCACACGCTCATCAGCACAAGCGCCGGTTTCGACCATCGCGGGTCAGCCATCCACCCGGGAATCATCCAAGTCGGCAGGTGTATCGCTCGGAGGATCGTATTAATCAACCCGTAGTCCGCATTGAGCAGCCACAGCCACAACACAGAACCTGCGACCATCGGCACAATGGAGGGCACGAAAAACATAGTCCGAAACACTGCCATTCCTTTCACCTTTTGGTTAAGCAAAATGGCCAACAGGAACGCGGTGATGATTCCCAACGGGGTTGCCAAAGCAGCGTAATAGGCGGTGTTGCCGAGTGATTTATAAAACACCGGGTCTGAAAACAGCGTCTTGTAGTTCGCAAGCCCAACCCACACCGGCGGCTTGAGCATCGGATAATTGCAAAAGCTATAATAAAAAGAGGCGAGCACAGGGTATAGAGTCAGCCCACCTAATCCAATCAGCAGTGGTGAACAGAACAGCAGCCCATTACGGAGGTTTTGTTTATCGGTGGTTGTAGTTTTGTTCTTTTTCATTTTTACCTCCCTGCCAATCGCAAATCAAGCTCGGTCTGGGTTTCCCGGGTGGAAGAATTCAGAGCTTGCTTTGGGCTCATCCGACCATAGATCGAATAATCGACCGCCCTCTCCAGCGAACCCATATAAAACGACTGCGCCGGCATAACCGGCCTCTGATGTCTGCATGCTTCCAATATCTTCAGGAACTCGCCATAGCCCCGCCTCGTGCGCACCTCATCCAAAAAAGGAGACTTGCGATACCCCGGCAGCAGCGATTGCATCTTGCCGACAGCTTCGGTTCCCTTTGGGTCTCGACAGCACCATCGCACAAACTCCCACGCCTGCTCGGGATGTTTGGAGCCTTTCGGAATCGCCAGGCACCAGCCCCCCACCCACGACGAGCGCGCCTCGCCGGTTTTCGGCGCCGGAATATACGTCAGCCCATAGTCAAGATCGGGAGCGTAGGTGTTGATATCGTCGATCTGCGAAATGTGCAGGCACTGCATAGCTATGCGGCCGATATAAAACGGGTTCTGGTCGCGGCTGCCAAAGCCCTGAGTGAAGGCGTTTATTGTGTTGGGGTTATACTTTTTTGCGTAGCTTGTCATCCATTCCATCGCCTCGATGACTTTGGGGTCGTTTGCGGTGATTTTATAGTTATCAGGATCATAGAAACTACCGCCAAACGCCCATCCCCACGTGAAAGTCGCATTGGCGTTGCCGAATTGCGCCCAGGGTATTATGCCGATGCGCACAATTCGCCCGCCCTCTATTTTGGTGATTTTGTCATTAAATCGATCAAGCTCTTCGATGCTGGTGGGCGGTTTTT
>JAAYKG010000047.1 GCA_012522555.1 Armatimonadota bacterium | reverse complement strand
GGTTATCTTCCGCGTAAAACAGCACTCTCTGCCTGAGATTTATACCAGGATTTGCGGCATCAGATGTATTGATGTATTCTGTATAGCACAATTGGAACATCGATTGGCCGAAACCCGTAGACCAAACGGCGGCACAAACTGAATAAGAGGAATGCAGATGAAATTAAAATTATGGGCAGCTTTGATAGTATTGGTGGTGGGACTTGTTGTCGCGATGCAGTGGATGGCAGAGACCCAGCGCGCAGGTAAACCTCAAAGGGTCGATTTGATGACCGATAAAATGAAGAGGGTGACCGGCGCTCAAGAAAAAAAACCAAAACCACAGATAAACGCCACCAAACAGCCCGGTCGAGTCGTTGTGCTGAATACAAATCGCGGCGCAATCGAATTTGTGCTATATGAAAAGGACTGCCCGAAGACTACGGCGCGAATATCTGAGCTGGTTGCGGGCGGTTTCTATGACGGGGTGAGATTCCCGAGGGTTGAAGACTGGGTAATTCAGACGGAACCCGCGAAAAAAGAAACGCCGCCAATGGGAATCGAGATCGTTGATGGTTTGACTCACGCAAAAGGGACCGTCGGAATGGCGCGCACCGATGACCCCAACAGCAATACCAGCATCTTTTATATCACTTTGGAGCCTGCGTTTCATTTGGATATGGAATATACCAACTTCGGCCGCGTAATCAAAGGCATGGATGTCGCGATGAATATCCAGACTGGGGATTTAATCAAGTCCGCCAAATTGAGAGCTTTGACGGACAACGACAAGAAACTGTTTAACGAAGCGCTCAAGGCCGAATCCGACCGTCGGACTCAATAACAGATAAAACTTCACAAAAACCAGAAGGTGGGTGTCAGGCCCACACAGTAGGATATATAGACATATCCGATACTAGATGGAGATATACCTATGAGCGCAGACAGCGAACTTCGACAGAAATTTATTGTAACCATAGAATGGTCCCCGGAAGCCGACGCAAGATTGACCGAGGGGGATATCCACGAAGCAATCGAGGAACTCGCCCTTGAGATGGACGAAGACGCGGTCGTCGAAGCGACTGAGTCGCTCGATTTTTCGGATTGATCCTGACTTAAGTATAAAACCCTAATCGTCGGCGATCATCGTTAAGCAAAGCATTTGCTAGTTCAGCCGCGATGCGGGCGTTATTCTTGAGGAGCGCGACGTTGCTGGATATTGATCTGCCGTTTGTAAGCTCCGCAATTTTGTTCAGCAGCCATGGTGTAAGCTGTTTGCCTGCGATTCGCTCGGCATCAGCCTGCCTGCCTGCTTCCTCTATTTCCTTGGAGATATCCAACGCATCAGAACCTGGAACCGGCACCGCAACGAGCACGGCAGAACGCATTCCCATTGCCCCAAATCCTACCCGAATGATATCGGCAAGCTCTTCGATAGTGTCGCAGCTTGGGACATTTATCCCTGATGTGGCCGAATAAAACGCCGGCATTTCGTTGGTCTGAAACCCATAGACCGGCACACTGTGCGACTCCAGCCACTGGGCTGTCGCGGGCACATCGAGCACGGCTTTGGGGCCGGAGCAGACTATAGCAACGGGGGTGCGGGTTGCTTCCCACAGATCGGCAGACACATCGCGGGTCGGCGAAGCCCGATGCACCCCGCCGATGCCTCCTGTTGCCATAACCCCGATCCCCGCTACGGCGGCGATGCGAGCGGTGGCCGAGACCGTAGTTCCGCCGTCGATCTCACGCGCACATGCGTCAGGCAGATCCCGGGCGGCCAATTTAGCGGATGTCCCCTGCCCCAAGGTGTGAATCTCGTCTGGGGTCAGCCCCACCCGAATCTTGCCGCCGATCACGCCTATGGTGGCGGGAATTGCTCCGGCTTCTCTTATCTGCTGCTCCATATCCATCGCTGTTTGAACGTTGATCGGGGTCGGAAGCCCATGTGCAATTACGCACGATTCCAGCGCAACCACAGCCTGGCCGCGATTCAAAGCACACGATATGTCGTGAGATATATCCAAAGGGTCTTTCATTTGTGTCCTCATCATAGTTGGTTTCGCATGTAGAGTTAGACTGTCGAGGCAGGGTTTCCTGCTAAAAGATCGGGCTGTTGGGCGCAATGCTTTTGGCCGTCTGTCGGCAAACACCGCAGATTGAATGCTTTAATTATATTGTCTGCAAACGGGTATCCTGTTAAAATAGTGATACCTTTATGAGTTAACTGCTTGTATAGCTGCGAATACGAGGTTCTGATCCCTTGAAAACACCGGGCAAGAATAAGGATACTGGCGTAACCCTTCGCGCTGTACTTCTCGGACTGCTCCTGATATTCATCAACAACCTATGGATCACGATCATTGAGGTTAGATGGTTTGCTCTGGACGGAACTTGTCTGCCGCTGTTCATCACCCCTATTTTTATGCTCTTTATGCTTTGCTTGAGCAATTTGCTAATCAAGCGAGCCAATCCTTCTCTTGCGCTGAGCTGCGGCGAACTGCTTGTTATCTATATTATGATTGTTATAGGCGCAGCTTTGGCGTCGCACGATCTGATACAAAACCTGTTCGGCACAATCGGCCACCCGCACTTCATGGCTAATGATTCAAACCAATATGAAAAATTGTTCTGGCACTATCTGCCCAACGGTTGGTTTGTCAACGACATGACGGCGCTGAAGGGGTTTTACGCCGGAGGAGTGGATCATCCGTTCATGTGGATGATATTGCGATTCTGGGTTGTGCCACTGGCGCTGTGGGGCCTGCTGATTCTGGTGTTGATCGCGATGATGTTGTGTATCAATATTTTGATCCGCAAGCAGTGGACCGAGAACGAAAAGCTGGTGTTTCCGCTGGTTCAGCTGCCGATCGCCATGACATCTGAGGACGCCGGGCGGAAGTTTTACTCCAGCAAACTGATGTGGGCGGGGTTTGCTTTGGCCTGCGCCATTGGACTGATAAACGGCCTGCACGCGCTGTATCCGTCGATGCCGGAACTGACAGGGGTGAAACAGTATAACATCGGCCAGTTTTTCACGGAGCGGCCCTGGAACGCCGTTAACCGCTTGAGAGACTTCAACATTTCGATGTATCCGTTTATGATCGGGCTGGCGTATTTTATCCCCCTTGATCTGTCTTTTTCGTGCTGGTTTTTCTATGTAGCGCGTAAAGCCTGGCAGGTTGTCGGAGCGGCGATGGGATGGGACGGCGCAGGGACGTCGGGGTTCCCGTATTGGGACGCGCAGTCGTCAGGCGCGTGGCTTGCCTTGAGCATCATCATTGTGATGGCCGCGCTGCCACACCTTAAATCCGTATGGAGGCAAGCGTTTTCCGGAGGGGGAACACCGGAGGAGCAGGCGGAAGGCGGGCTGTATCGCAAAGCGATTTATACTCTGGCGCTGGGTTTTCTGGCGCTGCTGCTGCTGGGGCGGCAAATGGGATTGCAACTGCATTATGCAGCCTTGTTTTTCGTATTGTATTTCTTGATAGCCATTGGCATAACTCGTGTTCGTGCGGAGCTTGGCACTCCACACGAAATCTACTTCGTAAATCCGCAGCAGATTATGGTGGGTTTGCTCGGCTTTAATGTCATCGGGATAGCCAACATGACGATATTACAATCGATGTATTGGTTCAATCGCTGCTATAGAAGCCATCCGATGCCGAGCCAATTGGAAGCGATGAAGATGTCAGAAGGGACTGCAATAAAAATCCGACCTCTGATATTTGTCTTGATGTTGTCGGCGGGGGTGGGGTTGATAACGTCATATTGGGCGAACCTGCACATCACCTATGCTGACGGCGCAACAGGTAAATCCCTTGGTTTCAAGTGGTGGCTGGGGACCGAATCTTTCGACAAGCTCACCGGGCTAATAAGAAACAAGCCTGCGACGGATTTGATCTGGATGATTCATGTGGCGTTGGGCGCTGTTATAGTTATTGGTTTGAATCTGATCAGAGGAGCGTTTGTGGCGTGGCCGTTCCACCCTGCCGGATATGCGCTTGCGATCAGCTTTGCTATGGACTATTTTTGGTTCACTTTCTTTGTGGCGTGGCTCGTGAAACTGATAATCGTTAGATATGGCGGCATGAAGCTGCATAACACGTTCGTGCCGTTCTTTTTGGGCCTGGTGTTGGGGGACTTCTTTATAGGTTCGATTTGGGCGATAATAGGCCCGCTGATCGGCCAGCAGGCCTATCGGATATTTATTTAGAGCTTACCAGCGGAACAGTGTGGCTAATATCACAGCCGCAAGCGCAATTCGATACCACGCAAATGCGTTGAGGCTGCGACGCTGCAGATAATTCATCAAGAAACGAATCGCCACATAACCAGAGATCGCCGCCGCGATGAACCCCGTTATTATGATGAGCGCCTGGCCTGGCTCAAACCCTGTTTTCACCAGATCCAACGCCTGCTTGGCCCCTGCTCCGAGTATAACCGGAGTGGATAATAAGAAGCTGAACCTCGCCGCAGCCGCCCTGTTAAGGCCGCATCCCAGCCCGGCAATAATTGTAATCCCTGATCGTGAAACCCCCGGAAACAGAGCTACGGCCTGCGCGATTCCGATGACAATATAGTCCACATAGCTCATCTTGTCGACGCCGCGCTTCTGTGCGCTTATTTTCTCCGCAGCAACCATTATCACAGCAACGACGGCCAACGCACCAGCTATTGCGGGAATCATCCAGGGTCTGTCTCGCATCGACTCTATTTGCGAATCAAATTTTACTCCGACGATTGCGGCCGGGATCGTAGCTACTATGATCGGGATCAGCAGCCTGCCGCTGCCGGCAGCTTCGTCTGTAGTCGAATATGGAACACCTCGAAAGACTCGCCTGCCGAAAGACGTGAAAATCGCCAACCAATCCTTCCAGAAAAAGCCCAGCAAGGCGACTAGCGTGCCCATGTGCAATGCAACATCGAACGTGACCGATGTAACATCCCACCCGAACAGCCTTTGCAACAAGAGCAAATGAGCGGAACTGCTGACCGGGATGAACTCCGTGAAGCCCTGAATAAGACCCAAAATCGTGGCTTGGATAAACTGCAAACCGTATTACCTCACTTGTGTCAAGCCTCTCACATTCGCTGTGAACGTGGTAATTATATGCGGATATTAGTTCGAGGCGATTATTTCTGCAACCCCGTGCGATTGGGAAGATTGAGAGTCCCTCGGGTCGATATAATATTGCTTCACCAACTGGCGTATTATGGCGGCCACCGGCGCTGCCAGAAACATCCCGGCCAGCCCAAAGAACTCCGCTCCGATCAACAATACTACAATTACAACGGCCGGGTGCAGGCGCAGTCTGCGGCCGATCAACTGCGGCATAATAAATTTGCTCTCACCGAAATGCATCGCGGAGACAAACAACGCAAGATACAACGGGACCTCTATTCGGCCAGGGGAGCTTAACGCGCCAACAAGCACAATTGGAATCCCGCTCACAATGGGGCCAACGATCGGTATGGCGCGGGTTATTCCGGCGAACAATGCCAGCACCACGACGTACTTTATCCCAAGCACACTGAGAAATATCCCCGTCAACACTCCCGCAATCACACACAAAATCAACTGGCCAAAGATGTAGCTTTGCATCATCTCCCCAGCCATCCGCCCTATGCGCACAGCCTCCCTGCGCCTGGTTTTTGGAATCAAAGCGTAAAGCTCCGCTGTTATGGCCCGATAGTCATATACAAAATAGAACGCCAACACAGGGATCAGGACCAGTTCGAGGATGACCCTGGCGGAAGAGGTCGCTATCTGCAAAATCCCCTCAACATAGTCTTTCAACCACGCAGAGGCTTTGCTATAATCGATTGTTTTGACGATATTGCGTCCTTCTTCGGGCATCGCATCCCACACCTTTTGAAGGAAGCTCACAAATGTCTTTTGGTATTCGCCAAAGCTGCGCACAAACTCGTTTAGTTCCGTTGTGAATGGTGATATAAACAGGCTGATCGCGGCCGCCAGCATAGACAGCGCAACCACAAAGACAAGAATCGTGGCGAGCAGGCGCTGCCCCTTCGGGCTAAATCGTCCGCTGCGTTTTCGGCACAACCATTCGACCCCCGGCAGGAGTATATACGCCATCAATACGGCGGCCAGCAGCGAAATCACGACTTCGCGCAGCCTGTAGACCGCATAGCCAAGCAGGACCACTGCCGCGAAGATGAGCGTCCACTTCGCCAGACGCCTGATTATCTCCCAGGTTGCTTCGATATTGTTGGAGGCGTTGCTATCCATTATCAATATAGCGAGATTTAATTATCTGCCAAATCCTTTGTGCGGCTTGCCCATCTCCGTATGGACTTTTCGCTCGGGCCATTTTATCATACGCTGAATCATCGGTCAGCAGTTCATTTGCTGATTGCACTATCGCATCGAAACTGGTTCCCACTAGTTTTGCATTGCCCGCTTTAACTCCCTCAGGCCTTTCGGTTGTTTTGCGGAGCACCAAAACGGGTTTGCCGAGTGATGGCGCTTCCTCCTGCACTCCGCCGGAGTCGGTGAGGATCAGATGCGAACCGCTCATGAGATGCACGAATGGGACATAATCCGGCGGCTCGGTGAGGATAACACGCGGGACGCTCTGCAATTCCGGCACAACTATATCGCGCACGATCGGGTTTTTGTGCATTGGAAATACGAGCGTTACATCCGGATGGGTCGCAATGATTTCTTTTACCGCGCGGCATATATCAACCATCGGCTCCCCCCAGTTCTCTCGTCGGTGCGCCGTCAGCAGTATCATCCTGCCTGAGTCGATCGCCTGTCTTATGCGCTCATCCTCAAATGTATGCTGCCCGGCTGCAATCCCTAACAGGGCGTCGATGACAGTATTGCCGGTGACAAATACGTCGTCCGGGTTTGCGCGCTCCGACAGCAGGTTTTGCCTGGCAAGCTCGGTGGGCGCGAAGTGCAGATCGGCTATGAGAGCTGTCAGGCGGCGATTCATTTCTTCGGGAAACGGATCATATTTGTTGTCTGTTCGCAGCCCCGCTTCAACGTGTCCAAACGGCGCCTGATTGTAGAAAGCGGCAAGCGAGGCTATAAAAGTCGTGGAGGTATCGCCCTGGGCCACAACGAAATCGGGCTTGACTTCTTTTATTACGTTGTCCAAACCTTCAAGCGCACGCGTGCTGATTTGCGCCAGGCTTTGCCTTGCGGACATAATGTCGAGCTCATAGTCCGGGTGCAGGTCGAATGCCTCAAGAACCTGCACCAGCATCTCTCTATGCTGACCGGTGACCGCCAAAACTAGGTCGGCCTCATCCGGGTGTTTTTTGATTTCGTTGACCACAGGGGCCATCTTCACTGTGTCCGGCCGCGTCCCGCATACAGCCAAAATCTTGAATCTATCTCCCGAGTTCATTATCCTACCTTCCGACCGGCCCCAATCGACAAAACAGCCAATACGCAAACGAGCAGCACACCACTGTCAGGGCGTATATACACCAGATAACCTGCCTGTGTGTCAGGCCCTTCTTCACGAGCCGATGATGCAGGTGGCTCGTATCCGCCTCACCAATTTTCTTGCCCGCGGCAGCCCGCCGCAGCACGACGAAGGTTGTATCAAACAACGGAACCGCTAATACAAGTATCGGCACAGCGACGGCCAAAAGTGCAGTAATTTTCATCGTGCCCAGAATCGAGACACCGGCGAGCGTGAATCCAAGGAACTGCGCCCCCACCGTGCCCATAAAAACTTTGGCGGGAGGATAATTAAATCGGAGAAATCCAAGAGCGGCGCCGAACAAAGCAGCCGCCATCGCCGCGGACATCGCCCTCCCTGGAAAATGTGCAGCCATCAACGCAAGGGTCGCTGCGGCTATCGCGGATATGCCTGCCGCCAGCCCGTCGAGGCCGTCCATGCAATCGACCGCTTTAGTCACCATCAGCACCCAAATCATTGTGACCGGGATGCTCCACAGGCCGAACTCGACCTGAATCGGGCTTGTGATTCCGTAGATGCGAACCTTAAATATGGTCAGCACAAAGCCAGCCAGCAAAATAGCGCCCGCCTGCGTCCAGCCCGGCAGCTCATATTTATCATCCAGCACACCGACTATGGCCATCACCGTGGCGCCGATCACGATCCCGATGGCCTGCGGGCTAATGTTGACCTTTTTACTGACAACCACCGCGACCATAATGGCCACTATGAAGCCAGCATAGATCGCCACTCCGCCCAATAGCGGAGTCGGTACCGCGTGGACGCGCCTTCCCCCTGGGTGGGCGACGATCCCGCGGCTCTGGGCGAAACGCCAGACGATCGGTGTCAACATATAGGCTACCGCCGCCGCGATAACCGCAGTAATCACGTTGATGGTCATAAAATCCAGATCACGGTATGTAAACCGGGAAAGACTCGGCCAGAGCCCGAGCTTCGATGGCAACGCTTTGCCTGGCAGCGATTTGCTCAGACGAATCGCCGAGATTCGTCACGCAGCGTATGATGAGATCGGCAATTTTCGCCATCTCCGGCTCTCTCATGCCACGAGTGGTGACGCAAGGCGTGCCAATTCGCAGGCCACTGGTCACCATCGGTTTTTCTTTGTCAAACGGGATCATGTTTTTGTTCGCCACTATTCCCACGGCGTCCAGAGCTTCTTGCGCAGCCTTTCCAGTGATCCCCAACGGAGTCAGATCCGCAAGCATGAGGTGGTTATCCGTGCCTCCGCTTACAAGCCTCAACCCTCGTTTGGCGAGTTCCTGGGCAAGAGCCTTCGCGTTGAGCTTGATCTGTCGCTGATAGTCTTTGAATGACGGCTGCATGGCTTCTTTCAAACACACAGCCTTTGCCGCCACCACATGCATTAACGGGCCGCCTTGCAGGCCAGGGAACACTGCTTTATCAATAGCTTTGGCGTGCTGGGATTTGCACAAAATCATGCCGGAGCGCGGCCCCCGCAGGGTCTTGTGGGTCGTAAAAGTAACTACATCACAGTATGGCACAGGAGACGGATGTTCCCCAGCCGCCACCAGCCCGGCGATGTGAGCGATGTCGGCTATCAGCATAGCCCCGACCGAGTCTGCGATTTTGCGAAACTCGGCGAAGTCGATGTATCGCGGATAGACTGTAGCCCCTGTCATAATCGCCTTTGGGCGGCACTCATTCGCCAGTTTCTGAATATGATCGTAGTCCAGCAGCTCAGTCTCGGCGTCTACTCCGTAGGCGCAAGTCTCATACAGTTTGCCTGAAAAATTGACAGGGCTGCCGTGGGTGAGGTGGCCACCGTGGGCCAGTTCCATCGCAAGAATAGGATCTCCAGGTTTGAGAAACGCGAAATATGCAGCCATATTGGCTTGAGATCCGGCATGCGGCTGGACGTTGGCGTGCTCCGCTCCAAAAAGCTCCTTAGCGCGTTCGATGGCGATGGTTTCCACGACATCGACATTCTCACAACCGCCATAGTAGCGTTTATACGGATAGCCTTCCGCATATTTATTCGTCAACACCGATCCGGTTGCCTCCATCACGGCCCTGCTGGAATAGTTCTCAGATGCTATCAGCAATATTTTCTGGTTTTGCCTTTGTATGTCCAGTTGTATTGCCTCCGCGATCTCCGGGTCGACTTGCTGCAGTGGCAGATTGATCTCGTTTATCGGTGTGCTTTGGCTATTTCCCAACTTATTCCTCCCCGCACTAATCGAGTGCGTTGATCTTGTTAACGCGCTTTTCGTGGCGTGATCCAGCTTCAAAATCCGTATCTAAAAAAGCTTTCGCGATCTCCTGGGCCAGGCCAAGCCCCACCACCCGCGCGCCCATGCCTATTATGTTCGCGTCGTTATGCATTCTCGCCATTTTAGCAGAGTATACGTCCGAAGTCGCAGCAGCGCGTATGCCCTTGATCTTGTTGGCTGCAATAGTAATCCCGATTCCGGTGCCGCAGATAAGTATAGCCTTGTCGAATTCGCCTTTTGACACCGCCGAAGCGACATTCACGGCAATGTCCGGGTAGTCGACAGAATCGGTGGAATGCGTCCCCAGATCGGTAATATCGTATCCATCTTCACGAAGCGCCCCGGCGAGTTCCTGTTTCAGAGCAAATCCGGCGTGATCCGAACCGATGGCTATCTTTAGCGGGCATTTATTATCACTCATACTTGCCCTCCCGCAGATAATTATAGACTGGGCGGGGAGTGTTGTAAAGCAAACCGGATGCCGATTAGAGCTTTGATGCGGCGGCTCGGTCTACAATCCAAAGCAGGCGGCCGTGTGTCGGTTTGATAGCTTGAATCGGATGCAGTTCGATATCGTCATCGCGGCACATTGCATTGGCCAGTGGCTGTGATTTTTCTTCGCCAAACACCAGAATGATGATGCTGCACGCCCGATTGATCAGCGGGAAAGTCATTGTCAGCCTGTGCACATTGAGCGTGTGAACGTAGTTGGCTATAGCGTGCCTGCCAGTCTCACGCAGCGCGGGCGTATGCGGAAACAACGAGGCGGTATGGGTATCCTCCCCCATCCCCAGCACGATCAGGTCAAAGCGAGGGTCCGGCCCCATAACCCTGTGAATCTCTTCTTCATATCGCTCTGCGGCGACATCCGGATCAAGCTCCCCCTCAAAACGATGAACGTTCATTTCGGGAATCGGCACAGTGGCTAAAAGCAACTCCTGCACCATTCGATAGTTGCTGTCCGGAGAATCCGGTGGGACGCAGCGCTCATCCGCGAAGTACAGTTCCGTGCGATACCAGGGTATAATGGGCGAGTTTTTGTCAGAAGCAAGGTTTTCCAGCATACCTTTCGGCGTGCTGCCGCCCGATACTGCGACACTGAAACTGCCGCGCTCAGCAACCGCATTCACGGCGGCACAAGTAAATCTCTCAGCGGCTTCGCGTGATGCGGCGGCCTCATCCTCGCATATCAAAAGATTAGCTCGTCGAATATCCATAGTTACAACCTGACCCTCGCTGAGCGCTCGTCGGCAAGCTCAGCCTGTGATATGACCTGAAGCGCCATATCCAGCGACCGCGCAAACACGTGATCCCGGCGGTATGAGCTTAAAGCGGACGCAGCCAGCGCAGAATCATTCGGATTGGGTATTTCCATCAATTTTTGCGGCAAACAAATATCTCGGCAATCTTCAGTCAACACAAGCTGCGTTGGGCTAATCGCCTCTGTGGTAAATACCCCAGGTCGGTCTGCTTGCGTGCAGCTAACTTTAACCATAATCAGCCTGCCGATAGCCAAAGAAGAATCTTCCGGGATCAGGCGCAACGTAACAGATCGGCTGTCTTGCCTGGCAGTGATCCGATAACCCTCGTCTTTGGAATGAAACACTTCCGACGGGATCATCCGCAGCATCTCCATCAACCAGGACACGAAAAGCAGAGCTGGACTTTCCGGCAGGGTTTTATCAGCCAAGCCCGAATATTTGATCGTAACCTCATCGACGCATTGGAGATAGTATCTGATAGACAGCGCATCGAAATGCAGTGCAGTTGCTTCTCGCCAGGGCTGTATACACGCCCATCCCAAATCGCGCACGATTCTTTTGCCGCCCTCTATTTTTCTAAGTCGGTCAATAGCCCGCAGGTTCGCCGCTGTCTTGCCATCGGTGCGCGAATCCGCCACCACATAATCCGCCACTCGCAGCAGATCGGCGAAATCCTCGCGGTCGGCTGGTATTTCTCCGTATACCCACAAAAAAACCGGCACATCCGGTATCAATAACGGCAGCACCAAACCAGCCACCGGGCCGCCGACTGCATATACTCTGATAACCTCCCCGCACAGCCGTTTGTCCCCACGTTCACTTATCCCGCAAATCAGCGAGACAGACGCGACTTCGGGTTTTGCCGCTGAACGGTCGATGAGAATCGTGCGGCAAGCGACGCTGGAGAGGATTTGAGAGGCATTGTTGAACGCTTCGTCGGCCAGTTCGGTGCTCGCGGCGTAGATCACCAGATTGAGCAGAACAGCCCTCGATGTAGGCACGGCGCCTCCCTGCTCGATGGCTCTGGAATATAGATCGGAAATAAACGAATCGAGCTTGCCGAGATTCTTCACAGGTTCGCTCAGGGCGATTTCGTGCTTTTCATCCGCAGCGGTGTGTTGATCGTTCATAATCTTCGCCATGCCCTCCCTTCGCGTCCGATCAGCTCTGCCGATTCCCGCGGCCCCCAACTGCCCGGCAGATATGGATATACGGGCGTTTGCTTCATCCGCCAGCCGTCCAATATCGGCTGCACCACCTCCCATGTGGCTTCCAGCGCATCCGCCCGGCTGAACAACCCGGCATCCCCTAACATTGCGTCCATCAAAAGACGCTCGTAGGCATCGGGGGCGGATTCGCCGAACGCCTGCTCATATAAAAAGTTCATTTTGACCGGTCGAATTCGATAATCCAATCCCGGCACCTTGGCTTGAAAGAGGGTGCTTATCCCTTCGTCAGGCTGAATGTTGAGCGCAATGACGTTTGGGGTGATCTCCTCACGGTGTGTCTTTCCGAACAACACCCTTGGCACGGATTTGAGCTGTATTCCAATCTCGCTTACTCGCTTCGCCAGACGCTTGCCTGTGCGCACATAAAACGGCACCCCAGCCCAACGCCAGTTGTCCACAAAAAACTTTGCGGCGACGAATGTCTCTGTGGTTGATTGGGGGTCTACATCCTGCTCTGAACGATATGCTGAGACGGTTTCTCCCAGCAGGCTCCCGCCGGAATATTGGCCACGGACAACAAACTCATCCACTTGCTGCGGTTCCATTCTGCGAAGAGCCGCAAAGACTTTCATCTTCTCATCTCTCACGGCGTCCGCATCCAATGAAACCGGGGCTTCCATACACACCAAAGACAGGATCTGCAGCACATGGTTTTGGACAATATCCCGAAGCGCCCCAGTGCGATCATAAAACGCCCCCCTCGATTCTATCCCAATCGATTCGGCAACTGTAATCTGCACAGAATCGACATAGCGCGAGTTGAGCAAAGGCTCGATAAATTTGTTGGCAAACCTGAAGACCAGTATGTTTTGTACGGTTTCCTTGCCAAGGTAGTGGTCTATGCGATAAATCTGGTCTTCCGTGAATGAGCGCAAGAGGATGTTATTCAGATCGCGAGCGGACTGCAGATCGGTTCCGAACGGCTTTTCTATCACTAACCGCCGCCAGCCTTTGCCCGATTCATCCGCGGCCAATCCCATTTTCCCCAGCTCCTGTGCAGTTTGAGCAAAAGCGGAGGGAGGAATGGCCAGATAATACAGATAGTTGCCTTCCGCGCCTATCCTGGGGTCAAGCTCTGCCAGGCGAGCTTTCAAATGCTGCAGGCCAGTACCATCGTCGTCACTGCGGCTGACATAATAAATATGCGCAGCGAAATCGTCCCAAACTTTTCCTGTAGTCGGCAGAAACGAGCCGGCAGAAGATATTGCCTGCCGCACACCCTCCTTGTATTGATCGTCATTGAGGTGTTCGCTGGCATAACCAACAATCGCGAACCCGCGCGGCAGCAGATCGGCGCGGCTCAAATGATATAGCGCGGGTAGAAGCTTTTTATGTGCGAGATCGCCCGTGCCGCCGAATACCACGAAGATACACGGGTCTACGACTCGCTCACGCGTCAGCCCCTCGCGAAGTGGATTGATATCAAGCTGCAAGCTCATTCGTGCTTCACCTCATGACCGCCGAATTTGTTGCGAAGCGCCGCTATGACCTTTGCTGAGAAAGATTCATCCTGCCTTGATCTGAAGCGCATCATTAAGGATAAAGCGATCACAGGCGCAGGGACGCGCTGCTCTATGGATTCCAGCACAGTCCACCTCCCCTCTCCGGAATCGGCGACCCAGCCCTTGATGTGAGAAAGATCAGGTGAATCTTCAAACGCCATTTCCGCAAGCTCAAGCAGCCACGATCTTATCACGCTGCCCTGGTTCCACAGTCGGGATAGTTCGAGCAGGTCGTAGTCGTATGGCGAGTGTTTGAGTATTTCAAAACCTTCTCCGTAGGCTTGCAGCATGGCATACTCAATCCCGTTATGCACCATCTTGGAGTAGTGACCTGCCCCTGAGGCTCCAACGTAGGAGTATCCTCCTTTTGCCGACAAATCACGAAATACAGGTTCGGCATAATTGAAAGCGGCTTTCTGACCGCCCACCATCAGGCAATAGCCCTCTTCATCTCCCCACACACCTCCACTTATACCCGCATCCAGGAAACGCAATCCGGCATCCTCGAGATCCTTGCCTCGAGCTACTGAATCTTTATAGAAAGAATTTCCTCCGTCGATGATGATGTCTCCTTCGGAGAGCACAGGCTTGATGTTGGAAAGCGCGTCATCCACGGGAGCGCCCGCGGGCACCATAACGATGATTATTCTGGGCTGCGCGAGCACATTCGGCAGCATCGCCAGGGAATCGATCCATTGTATACCCACTTGTGAGGCGTCGGATCGTTTTGCCGGGTCTTTGTCGTATCCGGCGACTTTGTGGCCGGCTCGAGAGAGCCTGGCCCCCATTCCCATTCCCATTCGGCCTAATCCAACAATACCGATATCCATGGAATCATCTCCTATGCGTTTTGGTCCGCTTGGATAATACCCCAATTTGGGCAAGCATAGCAATGTGTAAGCATAAACGCTACAATATGCTAGTATATGAGGGTTTATTGGGAAGCATGATACTGCCTGCGATCCCTTACAATTTACGAATAATGTGGAGGTGGATATAAAATTATGTCTGAACCAGTCATTGATTCTCGGCTAGATAACCTTGCAGTCAACGCAATCAAATTTCTCTCGGCGGATGCAGTGCAAAAAGCTAACTCCGGCCACCCGGGCATGCCTATGGGGGCCGCTGACTATGCGTATACGTTGTGGATAAAACATCTTCGCTACAACCCCAAGGACACACTCTGGCCGAACAGGGACAGATTTGTGCTGTCAGCAGGGCACGGTTCGATGCTGCTGTATTCGCTGCTCCATTTGGCGGGTTTTGATATATCTATGGATGATATCAAAGACTTCAGGCAATGGGGCAGTCTGACCCCGGGACATCCGGAGCGAGAGATCGAGCGAGGAGTGGAGACAACTACCGGGCCACTTGGTCAAGGAATCACAAACGCAGTGGGCATGGCTATGGCTCAGAGTCGGCTGGCTGCTTTGTTCAACAAACCCGGCTATGATATAGTCGATAACCACATCTATGTTATCGCCAGTGACGGCGATCTGCAAGAGGGCGTCAGTCACGAGGCTTGCAGCCTTGCCGGGCATCTTGCGCTTGGCAGCCTTATAGTGATCTATGATGATAATCACATCTCAATCGAAGGGGACACAGAGCTTTCGTATTCCGATGATGTCCCAAAGAGATTTGAAGCGTATGGCTGGCATGTGCAGAAAATCGACGGCCATGACCGACACGCGGCTGATGTGGCATTGGCGGAGGCTAAGGCCGTCAAAGACAAGCCCAGCATCATCGTGGCCCGAACGCACATCGCCAACGGCGCTCCCACAAAACATGATTCCGCCAAATCACACGGCGAGCCGCTGGGCGTTGACGAGATAAAGGGAGCCAAGGAACTCGTCGGCTGGCCGCTTGAGCCTGCGTTTTATGTGCCGCAGGATGTATACGATCTGTTTGCGAAACGCGCCGAGGAACTGGCGCGGGACTACGAGGACTGGCAGTCGCTGTTTGCAAAATATCGCCGGGAGTTCCCTGAGCAGGCAGAGCTGTGGGACTAGATGATGGGCAAGCAGGCCCCTGCAAATATCGAAGACATCATAATGCCAATGATTGACTGCGAGAAACCCATCGCTACCCGCGCGGCCTCCGGACAAGTGATTCCGGAAATCGCCAAACTTGTTCCGTCATTGTGGGGAGGCTCCGCGGACCTGGCGCCAAGCACCAAGACAGATATAAAGGGCGCGGGCAGTTTCTCACGTGAAGATCGCTTGGGATGGAACCTGCACTTTGGGATTCGCGAACACGGCATGATGTCTGCGGTGAACGGTATCGCGATTTATGGCGGCTTCATTCCATACGGCTCGACGTTTTTGATCTTCTCAGACTATGCGCGCCCGTCGATTCGCCTTGCCGCTTTGATGAAGCAGCACGTGATTCAGGTCTACACGCACGATAGCTTCTTTGTCGGCGAGGATGGACCGACTCACGAGCCGATCGAGCAATTGCCGTCGCTGCGGGCGATTCCGAATGTGAAAGTTATCCGTCCCGCCGATGCGGCCGAGACTGTGGTCGCATGGGCGGTTGCGCTGGAGAACACCAGTGGCCCGACTATTCTTGCTTTGACTCGGCAGAATTTGCCCGCATGTAACGAGGATCCGACTGCGGCGAAGGGCCTGCGCAAAGGAGGCTATATCGTTCGAGATGCGCAGCAAATTGACGCGATTGTCATTGCTACCGGCTCGGAGGTCTCACTTGCGCTCGAAGCCGCCAAACTTTTGGCGAGCAAGGGGATTGGCATTCGGGTGGTTTCTATGCCTTGCACCGAGCTTTTCGACGAACAGGACGCCGCTTATCGCGAGAGCGTGTTACCGAGTGGCGTCAAAAAACGTATAGCCGTGGAGGCTGCCGCTGAGTTGGGTTGGTGCAAGTATACTGGCGATAAGGGATTGATTATTGGTATGAAGCGATTCGGAGCTTCTGCTCCGGCGGATGTTCTGGCTGAGAAATTCGGCTTCACCCCGGAATTAGTCGCTGCAAAGGTAGAGGCATATCTGGCTTAGGTCGTGTGCGATGTTTTCGTTCGGGCGCGGCTGCGAATCGCGCCCGAATTTGTTTCCACTTACATCTTTTGAGGTGTCCACGTCGGGCCATCGACTACCGGGCCTGCTGGTGTCCAGCGCAGCTTGTCTATGCACATCCTGCGAGCCGTCATTTGCTTATCCCAGGCGTGGTAGACTATGCAAATAGTCTCTCCATCCGGGCCAATCACAAAAGAGTTGTGTCCAGGCCCAATGACGCGGCCAGGCACTGTGCGAAGGATTCTCGGTTGGCCGGGCTTGTCGTCTTTATAAGGCCCCATTATCGAGTTTGCTACGACATAATCCACCCCATAGGTGTCGTTTTGATAGCAGCCGCCACTATAAAAGCAATAGTATTTGCTCTTGTGCGCCAGCACCGCCGCCCCTTCGAGGGTATGCCAATCGTAGATTCCGCCATACATATTCCGATTTGATTGGAATCTCTGCCAATCCTGTGTAGCGCGTGCGACTACACGTTCTTCACCGGCCAGTTTGACCATGTCGATCAATCTGTCCACCACTATGGCGGTGCCGGGACGGATCGTTTCATTGGAATCAAGAAAGTCCTTGCAGTAGAACAGATACCACTTGCCATCTAGGTCTTGAAACGGGTGTGCGTCTATGGCAAACGTGCAATCGGGATGACTGAGAGGACGGTCGATGCTGACATACGGCCCAGCCGGGTTATCGCTTACCGCCACGCGCAACTGATGCGCTTTATGATCCTTGCCCACAGAATAATAGAGATAGTATTTGCCGTTTGAAAACGCCACTTCCGGGGCCCAATAGTCGTAATAATCTCCATCGAGAGCGGTCAGCGCCCACCCGCACTTCTCCCATATAACGAGGTCC
Organism: Armatimonadota bacterium; assembly: GCA_012522555.1. Lineage (GTDB taxonomy): Bacteria > Armatimonadota > UBA5829 > UBA5829 > UBA5829 > DTKD01. The sequence continues at coordinate 893 of JAAYKG010000047.1, read as the reverse complement.
GACGAGCGCATTATTGTAAATTTACTCGGCTTACTGTTGTTCTTCGATTCTGTTCCAGTGCCCACGGCATAATATTCTTTGCCCACCTGCCATACGAACGGGTCGGCGAAATAATTGGCGTTGACCGGATTAACAAAGTAGTCCACCATAACAAAACCACCTGCTATTGTTTTTAACACTATAGCAGGTGGCTGATGAAGCGTAAACAACTCTTCGGGAATTGCTTCTCACGCAGCCCGTTTCGCTTTTGGCATGGCGTCTCCCCAGGATAATATGTCGCCACATTGGCCGAGTCTGCGGCGCGTTGCCGCAGTGATGTGATCCATTTCTTCTACGCTCAATCCACAATATTCGGCGATTTCTTCCAAACTGATATCCTGGCTGATGCCCACGAGGTAGCTTTTAGACATTCTCTTCGCCAACATGTTGGCCGCGCCGACAGCTCTAGCCAGGCTCTCGTGTTTTGAAGAATCTTCAGGATTGTGATGATATAATATCCCATCCACAAGAATGTCAGGAAATTGCCAGTTTTTTGCAAGTTCGCCGCCGATTTTGGCGTGGTTGGTACTGAGTGCAGCGTGCTCTTCGGTCGCCATCGGCCGCTCGTATTCAGCGCAATCCATAATTATCTGTCGAAATCGGTGCGGTAAGGCTCTGGCTATAATCAACTTACCGACGTCGTGCAGCAATCCTGCGACAAAAGCGGCCTCGGCGCCGTAGTTTCTTGACATCCGAGAATATATGACTTCGGTGCCGACGGCACAAGTGACGGAGTGGTTCCACATCTCCTGCCAATCGAACCCGGGAAACATCTGTTTTGGGAACAAAGTATCGATTACTGACGCCGAAGCAGCCAGATTGCGTATAGAACTAAAGCCCAGCGTTACTACAGC
>JAAYKG010000257.1 GCA_012522555.1 Armatimonadota bacterium | reverse complement strand
TTGATAGGCTTGGACTTTTCGCACAGGGTGTCACCTGTCGAAGTGTCCTGCAATTTAGCCACAGCTCCGATATCTCCAGCGCCTACAAACGACGTCGCTTCCTGATTCTTGCCAAGCAAGAAGTAGACCTGCCCGACTCGCTCTTCACGCTCTTTGTTGGCGTTGAATATATGCGAGTCCGATTTGATCTGGCCGGAGAATACTCTGAAGTATGTAAGCTTTCCGACGTAAGGATCCGCCATCGTCTTGAAGACCAGTGCGCAGAACGAATCTTCCGGCCCGCGCTTCTCGCCGTCCACGCTCTCCACTGGAGGAACAGCGGCAGGGCTGGGTACACTCGACACGATGAAATCCAGCAGGGTGTCGACACCGACCATCTTCATCGCCGAACCACACAGCACCGGAACAACCTTGCCGGTTGTCAAGCCGATCTCAAGCCCCTTAGCAATATCTTCGTCTGCAAGAGTCCCTTCCTCGAAATACTTCTCCATAAGAGAATCGTCCATCTCAGCGACAGACTCGATAAGAGACTCGCGCATACTCTCGATCTGGTCGGCCATATCCGCAGGAATCTCAGCAGGGCTGATCTTCCCATTTGCCCACGTATAGGCCTTATGCGTCAGCAAATCGACTACTCCGACGAACTTATCTTCAGAGCCGATCGGCAGTTGCAGCGGAGCCACACTAGTCCCGAACTTCGAGCGCAAAGCTTCGAGGGTTCTAGGGAAATCCGAGTTTTCCTTTTCCAGCTTGTTGACAAAGAACAGCCTGGTGATTCCAGCCTCTTCGGCCAGATCCCAACCCGTTTCCGTGCCTACTTCAATGTTGCCCGATCCGTCAACCACAAGCATTGCGGCTTCCACAGCCCGTAGGCTGCCGACTACGTCCCCGACAAAGTCCGGATAACCAGGCGTATCAACCAGGTTGATCTTGGTCTTCTTCCACTCGCACGGCAACACCGCAGCATTGATACTCATCTGGCGAGCGATTTCGTCCTGATCGAAGTCACTGGTCGAGCTGCCATCGTCTATCCGACCCATCCGGCTAATCACCCCAGCCGAATACAGCATAGCTTCCGCCAGGGAGGATTTGCCCGTACTGCCGTGGCCGACAAGGGCAATGTTTCTAATTGCGTTAATCGGATAATTTTTCATTTGGCTAAGCCTCTCTCAGAGGCAACCCGAGCGCTTTAAGCAGACCTCTGCCTTCCTCATCCGTTTTCGCTGTCGTGGCGATCACGATGTTCATCCCTCGTGTTCGATCCACCTTATCGTAGTCTATCTCCGGGAAGACCAGTTGTTCTTTCAGCCCCATGGCGAAATTGCCGCGCCCATCAAACGAATCCGGGGCAATGCCTCCGAAGTCGCGAATCCTGGGCAGGACCGCATTGAACAACCGATCGAGAAACTCCCACATAATCGCGCCGCGCAGAGTAACCTTGGCGCCGATGCGCATACCCTCACGCAGCTTAAAATTAGAAATAGATTTCTTGGCACGTGTGATGGCCGGTTTCTGTCCCGTTATCAGGGTCAGGTCATTGACCGCGGCGTCCAGGAGTTTGGCATCCTGCGTGGCTTGACCAACGCCCATGCTGACGACGACCTTCACGAGCCGCGGGGCCTGATTTACGTTGCCGTAATTAAACTGCTTCACCAGCCCAGGCGCCACTTCGTTTTTATATTTGTCTTTGAGTCTAGGCATTCGTCAACTCCTCTAGTCGTCTACATACTCTCCGCATTTGCGGCAGCTTCTAACCATCGCGCCGTCACCTGCGGCGCTGCGCGCCATTCTCGTTTCCTTATGGCATTTGGGGCAGATGAGCATAACCTTGGCGACGCTTATACCCATCGGTTTCTGCATCTCACCGAGCTGCTGCTTCACCATAGCGCGCGAACTAGCCGAGCGCGGTTTTTGATGCCGTGTGACGACGTTGATCCCTTCCACAATCACCTTTCCTTCTTCAGGAACGGTTTGGATGATCTTGCCGCGCTTGGCTTTATCCTTGCCGGACAGCACGATGACCTCGTCGCCTTTTTTCAGGTTCATCTTGCCCTCATATACTGGTTTCTTTTTCCTCATGACTAGGTCTCCGTTGCTTATTCAAGCAGAACCTTATAACACCTCAGGCGCCAGCGAGAGAATCCTCATAAACCCTTTTTCACGCAACTCTCTGGCCACCGGGCCGAAGATTCGGGTTCCACGCGGCTCGTTTGCATTGTTTATTACAACCGCCGCATTGTCATCGAACCTCAGAATCGATCCATCAGGTCTCTGTATGTCTTTTTTCGTTCTCACAACCACGCAGCGCACGACTTCGCTTTTTTTAACGGTCGCGCCCGGTGTGGCGTGCTTCACCGCGCCGATAAAGATATCGCCGATACTCGCATAGTGCGGGTTTGATCCCTTGAGCACTCTAATGCACAAAATCTCTCTCGCACCCGAGTTATCAGCCGATCGTAGTCTCGTATAGGGCCGTATCATTTCCCGATTCCTCTCCAGTAAACTGCAAACTTCAGCATCGTCTTCGGGTTCACCCCGGTATCAGATGAAGCCAGTCCGCAATCTACTTGGCCTTTTCAACTATGCGAGCCACCCGCCATCTCTTTTCTTTAGAGATTGGCCTGGTCTCCATGATTTCGACGGTATCACCAACTCCGCACTCGTTCAATTCGTCGTGCGCCTTGAATTTGGTTGTCCGCCTCATAATTCTACCGTAAAGCGGATGCCTAACCAGCGTTTCGATGGAGACCACAACGGTCTTATCCATGCTGTCGCTCTCAACTCTTCCGCTTCGGACTTTACGTCTAGCTCTCTCCATGTTAGGATCCCTCGCCTGCCTTCAACTGACGGGCGTGCTTCTCGCAGAGAACTCTCGCCACGTTTTTCCTGGCATTTGTTATAGCATGAGGATTATCCAACTGCTTCAAAGCAATCTGCTGTCGCATCTTATACAGGCTCTCTCTCTGCTGCAACAGAATGCTATCAAGCTCGGAATCCCCGGCTTCTTTGATCTTTCTAACAAACTCAGATTGTCTCACTTATGCTGCCCTGCTCTTTCTTGGTCACGAACCGGACCGCAAACGGCAACTTGTGTGCCGCCAATCTCATAGCTTCGCGCGCCAGCGCCTCGTCGACCCCGGCCATCTCGAAGAGCATTCGGCCAGGTCTAATCACCGCGACCCAACCCTCCGGGGAGCCTTTACCACTGCCCATTCGGGTTTCTGCCGGCTTTTTGGTGATTGATTTGTCCGGGAATACCCGGATCCACACCTGACCACCGCGTTTGACGTGCCTTGTGATTGCAACTCTGGCGGATTCGATCTGGTTTGCCGTCATCCACGCAGCCTCAAGCGCCTGAAGTCCAAACTCGCCAAAATCGACATTGGTCCCAGCGGTCGCACGGCCTTTGCGGGAGCCGCGCTGCTGCTTTCTATACTTGACTTTCCTGGGCATCAGCATGTCAGCTCTGTCTCCTATCGCCGCCTCGTCCACCGCCGCGACCACTGAATCGACCCCGGTCACCTCGACCACCGCGATCGCCACGATCGCCGCGGTCTCTGCGGTCATCTCTGCCCCGTGTACGTGGCCTTCTGGCAGCCATAATCTCTTCGTCTGAAGGCTCAGCCCGTCTGGTACCCGGCAGTATGTCTCCCTTATAGATCCACACCTTTATTCCGATGTTGCCATACGTTGTCGCTGCTTCCGCGAAGCCATAGTCAATGTCGGCTCTCAGCGTATGCAACGGCACCTTGCCAGCCTTATCGCTATCGACTCGGGCCATTTCAGCTCCCCCAAGTCTCCCGGCTATGCGAATACGGATACCCTTGGCTCCCATACGCATGCTGCGAAACACAGATTGCTTCATAGCTCTCTTATAAGAAATACGCTTCTGAATCTGCTGAGCAATCGACTCCGCCACAAGCTGGGCATCTAGTTCCGGAGACCTGATCTCCTGAACATTCACATGCACCATCTTGCCACTGCTGATCTTCTCTATGTCGACTCGAAGATCATCAATACCTTTTCCGCCACGGCCAATGATAATGCCGGGCTTCGCGGCAAACACAGTGATTTTCATCTTATTTGCAGCACGCTCGATCTCAATTCGAGACACGCCTGCAGCGTTAAGAGTGCTCTTGATATGCTTGCGGATCTTGGCGTCTTCAAGGAGCAGCGCGGGGAACTCTTTTGTTGCGTACCACGTGCTCTCGCTTTCACGAATGATCCCTAATCGGAATCCAATTGGGTGTACTTTTTGTCCCAACTACTCTCCTCCTTTTTCTGAAGTCTCTTCTACGGATTTCTTAACCCGAGGCGCACGTTTCTTCGGCGCTTCGCCGGTATCGGCCGCTTTTGCCGCCGGGCCTCTACGCGGAGCCTTGGCCGTGCGTGCTACTTCTTTTTGTTTAGCTTTCTTCTCAGGTTTAGCTTCCGTCTCTTCGACGTGAATGGTGATATGGCTCAACCTCTTAACCATTCTGTAACCGCGCCCCATCGGCGCGTATCTTAACCTTTTCATCATTGGGCCGCCGTCTACGACCGCTCTAGCGACTTTGAGGTTCTCAACATCCATATGATGGTTGTTCTCGGCGTTGGCAACGGCCGATTTCAAGACCTTTTCAATCAGTCGCGCTGCGAAATTCGGCGTAAACTGCAATATCGCCAACGCCTCTTTCGCATCCTTGCCCCTGATCGCATCAATGACAAGGCGGGCCTTCCTCGGCGATGTGCGCACAAAACGCGCCTTTGCATATGCCTGCATTACGATTGGCCTCCCTGGAAAATACGGAGCTACAGCTCCGGTGTGGCTGGCTTCACTGCGCCTACACGCCACACGCACCCCGCTTCAAAAGCGAGCAATAACACTGCCCCTCAGGGCATTATTTCAAAGATGTCGAACGCTCAGTGTGATGACCGTGGCCTCTGAAGGTCCGTGTCGGTGCGAATTCACCCAGCTTGTGCCCGACCATGTTCTCGGTGATAAACACCGGAATATGTCTCCGTCCATCATGTACCGCGACCGTGTGACCGATCATCAGTGGGAAGATGGTAGAACGTCGAGACCAACTCTGTATGATCCGCTTTTCGCCCTTGGCATTCATTTCCTCGATCTTCGAAAGCAATTTTGGGTCCGCATACGGCCCCTTCTTAAGCGAACGCGCCACTAGCTATTCCTCCTATTTGCTTCCTCGTCGTCGTACGATAAACTGATCGGATTGCTTTCGACCGCGGGTCTTCGCACCGTGTGCCGGCTTACCCCACTTGGACATCGGGGTCTTGCGCCCAACCGGCGCCTTGCCCTCTCCGCCACCGTGCGCGTGATCCCTCGGGTTCATAGCTACGCCACGAACCGCAGAACGTTTGCCCATCCAGCGGCTGCGCCCGGCCTTTCCAATCGAAAGGTTCTCATGCTCAACATTCCCGAGCTGCCCAATGGTCGCTTTGCATCCAATCAGAATGCTTCTCATCTCGCCGGATGGCAGTCTAAGCTGGGCGTATTTACCCTCTTTAGCCATCAACTGCGCACCACTACCAGCGCTGCGAACCATCTGGCCACCCTTGCCAAGCTTCATCTCGACGTTATGTACGATGGTTCCCAACGGCATGTTGCGCAGCGGCAAGCAGTTGCCGGGTTTGATGTCTGCGCTCTCATCAGAGATCACAGGATCTCCTACTTTCAGCCCAACCGGCCAAAGAATATATCTCTTCTCTCCATCTGCATAGCTAATCAAAGCTATCCGAGCCGTGCGGTTCGGGTCATACTCAATAGCCGCACACTTGCCCGGTATGCCGATCTTGTCTCGCTTGAAGTCGATCACTCGATACTGTCGTTTGTGGCCGCCCCCCTGGTGTCTAACCGTAATCCTGCCAGTATTGTTGCGTCCGCCCTGGCGTTTGATGGGCTTAAGCAGCTGCCTCTCCGGTGTACTCTTGGTGATCTCTTCGAACGTTGAGCCGGTATAATATCGCCGTGCCGGTGTTATCGGTTTATATTGTTTGACAGGCATTTTTACGCTCCCTCGAAGATGTCAATACGCTGACCGGGCTTCAGGGTCACATAGGCTTTTTTCCAATCAGGTGTCTTGCCCTCAGGAAATCTGCCGACTCGTTTGGCTTTGCCCTTTACCCGCAAAGTGTTGACCTTTGTTACATCGACAGAGAAAATCTTATGCACCGCCTCGGCGATTTCTATCTTGTTGGAGTTTATATCCACCTCGAAAGCATACTTGCCGGACCCCGCGATGTCCATACTCTTCTCCGTAATGAGAGGCCGTTTGATTATCGAATACGGATCTTTCATCCTACAAAGACCTCCTGTAGCTTCTCCACCGCGCCGCTGGTCATCACGACCTTTTCGGCGTCCAGGATATCTCTCACGCTTACCGCCGGCGCTACTCGGAGTTGAACACCGGGAATATTTCGTGTTGATTTTGCAATGACCTCGTTGAAACTATCCAACACCACCAGCGTTTTTCCAAACGCCCCAAGGCTGTTAAGGATGCCAGCCATTGTCCTAGTGCTGATCTTTTCCAGTTTGATTTCGTCTATCACTATGATCGCTTCGTCGACGAGTCTCGCCGACAGCGCCGATTTGATGGCGCCTCTGCGCATCTTTTTCGGCAAAGCTTTCACGTAGGATCTCGGATGCGGCCCAAAGACCACTCCACCATGTGTCCAATGAGGAGCCCGAGTGGAGCCTTGCCTGGCCCTACCAGTGCCTTTCTGACGATACGGCTTCTTCCCTCCGCCACTAACCTCATCCCTGGTAAGGGTGCTAGCGGTTCCCTGGCGAGCGTTAGCCTGCTCTGCCACCACAGCCTGATGCATCAGCGGCACGTTAGCCGCCACCGCAAATACCTCGCTTCGCAGCTCGAGTTCGCCGACAGATTCTCCTGACATATTTCGCAAGCCGACTTTAGGCATTTTATTATCCTCCCACCATCTGCCTGGCGATAAGAAGCAGTCCACCATTGGCCCCAGGAACCGAACCTTTAATCAAAAGCAGGTTCCGGAACGCGTCCACACGATAAACAATAAGCCCACGTTGAGTGACTCGCTCGTTTCCCATACGTCCCGGTCGCTTGACGCCCTTGAACGTGCGAGCAGCGTCTGTCGCTCCACCCGACTGCGGTTTTCTGTGAATCATCGAACCATGGGTCATATCAGCCCCGTGAAAATGGTATCGCTTCACTGTTCCGGCAAAACCCTTACCTTTGGAAGTCCCCGTGACTTTGACGTGCTCACCAGGTTCAAAGAGATCAGCGCGAATCTCCTGGCCCAGCTTCAATTCCGCCACGTCATCTACCGGCACTTCCCGAATGTATCGCTTGGGAGTCGATTCTGACTTAGCGAACTGGCCTTTCACCGGTTTTGTAACTTTATTTTCTTTTACATCTCCGAATGCTATCTGCACACCCTCGTAACCGTCTTTTTCCAGCGTCTTTATCTGCGTCACTACGCAGGGGCCGGCTTCAATTACAGTCACGGGGACAAGCATACCGCTCTCATCGAAGACCTGGGTCATCCCCAGCTTTTTCCCGATAATTCCATTGATCATTATATGATCCCCAATCTGCCCGGTTCATCTCTGAACGAGGTCATCGTCGCTCACGCTTCCTTGCGACACAGGCTATGCCTATTCGCGAGGGGCCTGAAAAGACCACAGCGGCGGAGCCTAAAGTTTAATCTCGATATCCACACCGCTGGGCAAGTCCAGCCGCATAAGAGCGTCTATTGTCTTAGGCCCAGGGTTCAGGATATCAATCAGCCGTTTGTGCGTCCGAGTCTCAAAATGCTCCATCGATTCTTTGTCGATGGTAGGCCCACGGTTGACGCAATAGATGTCTTTCTCCGTCGGCAGCAGCACCGGACCTGAGATCTTTGCGCCGGTTCGGCGCACAGTCTCGACGATCCGCTCAGCACTTTGATCAAGTATTCTATGATCAAACGCCTTAAGCCTGATTCTTACCTTGTCTTTTCGCATACTATTGATTCTCCGGTCCTCGGCCTTTAGCTATCCGCGTTACAGCGGATAGCGTCAGCCAAGTGAATCTATTCGATAACCTCGGAGACTACACCGGCGCCTACAGTGTGGCCGCCCTCGCGAATAGCGAAGTTCAGACCCTGCTCCATAGCGATCGGCACGATCAGCTCAGCGCTAATCGTAACGTTGTCTCCGGGCATAACCATCTCCATACCCTCAGGCAGTTCCAACGAACCAGTCACGTCGGTCGTGCGGAAGTAGAACTGCGGACGATAGCCCTTGAAAAACGGCGTATGGC
>JAAYKG010000256.1 GCA_012522555.1 Armatimonadota bacterium | reverse complement strand
TCGCCAGCAATTCGGCAAGATCAGGCTTTGAAATGGGCAATTTATTCGTGTGAACAAGAGCCAGCGCCGATGCGACAACCAGAGCGGAACTGCTGGATAGACCTGATCCAGGCGGCACCGAGCCGGCGACACAGCCGCGATAGCCTTTTAACGGAAGCATATCCGGAGACTGCGCTTCGGCCCACCTCCAAATTGCCTGCGCGGCAGCTTTAACATAGTTACCCCAGTGGCCTGTTGGGTACGGCTCAATATCGAAGCTTAATTCAAAGTCAACCGGAGGCAAGGATTCATCGATATTGGTCAGCTTGATCGCTGAATTCGGCTGAACGGATAGAGCGATGGCGATCTCTCGGTCAAGCGCCATAGGCAGCACCGAAAGCCCGTTATAGTCGGTATGTTCGCCTATAAGATTGACTCTGCCGGGGGCTCGAACGAACTCAATTTCACCGTCTCCGAAGACTGAGACAAAACGTTTTCTCGCGTCGTTATATAGTTTTGACACCTAGTCGCCCTCTCTTGCAAGCATCTCTTCCGCTGCGGCTACAGCCTCCACAGTGCCCACATCCAGCCACTGCCCTTCCAGATAAGACGGATACACCTCAAGGCCATCGGCGATCATCACGTTGACCGCGTCCGGCAGTTCATATTCCCCTCTCGCGGACGGGGCAAGCCGCCCGAGATAGTCAAAAATCACGTTTTGGAAGACGAAGATACCCGCGCTATTCCAGTTCGATGGAATCTGCCCTTTTGGGGGTTTTTCGATGATATCAGATATCAGGCCGCTCGAATCGACCATCACCGCCCCGCCTTTGTATGGATCATCGACCCAGTTGAGGGTGATAATCCCGGCCCCACCCGTTTCATTGAATATGCGAATCGCCTTGGCATAGGTCTCGGTTTCTACGAGGACATCCGCAAACGCCATCATCACAGGCTCCCCACACGCAAGCTCTTTTGCCGCCAGCAGCGCGGCTCCAGTGCCATATTTATCGGTCTGTTGGACGTATTCGATCCGCGTCCCGAACGTCCGGCCGTCGCCGAAGTATTCCTCGACTTTGTGTGCAAGATATTTTGTGACCAGAACAAAATCGGTGACTCCACCCGCCATCATTCTGCGCATCACATGCTCGACTATCGGCTTACCATTGACCAATATCATCGGCTTTGGGGTGTTTTCTGTCAAGGCGCCCATTCGTGTGCCCCTGCCCGCCGCAAGTACTACAGCCCTCATCGAGAGCGTCTCCAAGCAACGCAAGCATCCACGAACGCTCGAAACAACGGCCCTGAAACAGAGTTTATAAACTCGTCGGACTGTTTTTCAGGATGCCACTGCACCCCTACAACAAACGCAGCGTATTTCATTTCCGCAGCCTCGACTATGCCATCCGGCGCAATGGCGGTGACCCTGAAATTGTCTGCGACAAGCTCGGGGGTGAAGCCCTGGTGGTGACGGCTGTTGACGGTGATGGATGACGCTCCATAGACACGTTCCATGAGGCTGCCAGGCTCTATCTCGATCTCGTGCCGCGCACTGACGCCATCAACAGCGCTATGGACAAGCGCGCTGGGGTCGTAAGTAGGGATATCGCCGATAAGACGGCTGCCTATGACCACGTTAATCATCTGAAATCCGCGACATATGCCCAGGCATGGCTTGCCCTCTGCCAGCGCTTGTCGGATCATACGTATCTCGACCTCATCGCGCATTTTCTCAGTTTTGATCTTATATTTTGCGATAACTTCGTCGTCAGTCAGACCCTCGTCGCCCGGCAGACGCTTTACGTGCTTTGGGTGAACGTCGCATCCGCCGGATAAAAGCAATCCGTCACATTCGTCGTATCTGCCGTGCCTGCCGTGGCCGAGTGGCATCGCCGCCGCCCCCGCATTTTGCACAGCGCTTGCGTATGAAGAAAAATCTCGACCCTTGCGCGATCCATCCACGCCTAAGCCGACAGTGATCCCGATAAGTGGTTGTCCATTCATATTATTCCGCCGCCTTCAGGTTCACATAGTCCAGGCCGACCATGTATTGTTTTATCGCTTTTTCGTTTGCTCCGATAATTGCTGCCGTGAGTTTTCGCTCGCCTTTTTTGAGATCGACAACGCCAAGTTCCACAGGGCCAAACGGGATGACTCCATCGTTGTAAAGATCCATTGGCTCGCCGATTTCTTTGCCATCAATCGACCATTGCACGATGCCGTAGTCGATTGCCTTCGTAAGGCCGAGCAAAAGGGTGTATTTGCCGGATTTTGGCACATCTAAAGCGAGAGTAAGGGTGTCGCCGGGCCGCGCGCCGATCCACCAAAGATGGCTTTCCTCGCTGAATCTCTCGCCAAGCATCTGCGGCTCGGCCGTGCCAGCCGATTTAGAGATAATTTTAAGATCCTCGCCCTCCCAGATGCCCGGTTTTTTCTTGACTATCGGGCGTAGATACCAGTTAAGACGCTCTTTTAGTGACACTGGGGTATAGGGATCGACTCCGCCGGGTGCAAGATACCAATAAACCGTGCTCGCGTAATGCGTCGGTCGGGAATTTGGGAAATATTTCTCAATATAGCCGTCGAACGATTTCTGAAACGGGATATTTTCTGCAATCTGCCAGCGGTTCACCGAGATATGATCGGTATTGTTGGTATTGTCGTTGCGGGTCTGGTTATGATAGGCGTTCTGAAAAAGATTTGGGTCGCACCAGGCATAGCCAAAATAATCTTCTGAGCCTGTGCCGAAGGTGGATGGGAACTTCTCTCCGTCGACGAAC
>JAAYKG010000255.1 GCA_012522555.1 Armatimonadota bacterium | reverse complement strand
TCGTCGGTTTCTTGATCGGGCAAAGGCATGCCGAAGGATACAATGCCTATTTTCACCCCACCGACGTTCTTGACCAGATAAGGATCGATGCGCGTATCTTTTGAGCCGGACGAGTCGACGACAGCAAGCTTGTTCGCCTTGGCTTTGCTTATGAATTCACCACCAAGGCGTGCGTCACCAGCCCCCAACCCGATAGCCGAATAGTTCAGTTTCGACATAATCGAGAGCATGACATCGAGTTTGCCGGGTAGATCGGCGATATTGCCGCTGTCTAAAATAATTGTATTGGGATTTTCTTTTACTAATTGGGCAATTGCGGTGGATCGGCGAGCAAGACCGCCCGCCTTCGAGCCGCCTCACCCACACGGCTGCCAGTAGCCCATCGTGTCGCCGCTATAGACGATCCTAACCTTTTTGGACATCTCAGTCGCGTTGAGGTTAAGGGTGGCAACGGTGATGGCAACCAGCGCGGCAAAGCCCAACAAGCACTTACTAATCGTGCAAAGTCGCAGCAAAATGCAGTCCTCACTTACAAAAAAGAGCTCTCATGTGCTATTCCACACATGAGCAGTATAAGTTCCAAATATTGCAGTGTCAACAGTATTGAGCAACCATTTATCTATAATCACGGAGGTTTTTTGAGACAAATACAGTAATTAGCCCTAAGAGAGCCGACTTTATAGATTATCTGGGGGCCGAAAAAAGATATGTGTCCGGATATTCGTGCTGATGAAATATTGGAGCTGCAAGCCCACCATTTGCTTTGTGCGGTATGTGCAGCCGCAGGCGCCAAGAAGCCGCCTTGTGGGAGTTACGTGACGGATACGATAAGGCGGGTGATTCGCCGTGACCCGTTCGCACAGCTCAAGCTGGTTGCGGACATTGACCTGGCTCGCTCGCATTATTTGGACATAGACCTGGAGCGTAAAAGCAGGCTTGCTGATGATTTCATATCCCGCCGGGCGAATTATGTAAGTAGAGCCAAAGACTTAGAGGTCATGTGCAGGCTGGATATACGCCCGAATACAACACATCCCGCCATAGATGTGGTGCGGTTGTTGTTTCAAAAAATCGAGAGCCTCGAGGGGATATGCTATCACGAAGCGGAAGCCTCTGACGATTGGCCGACGTGTGAATATGCACGACTCGACTATTATAAACAAGTGCGCGAAAAGGGCGGTCCGCAGTGCTATTCTATGGACGCCTGTTGGAATCTGGGAGAAGAGTTGCTGGGATGCGGGCCGTATTCTCTTTTGTCCATTCGGACAAGGGAGGAAGTGCGCACGGCCAAAGCAGAGTCCTGCCGAAAAATCGAGCAAGCCGATCGGTTGTTTATCAGGCCACACCACTTGATGTGCATGATGTGCCATTATGGGTTGGGAGATATAGCCAGCCCGCTGAATGTCGATAACCTCCACGAAATACTCGTCAAAATGCAAACAAACCCCGACATCCCCATCACCCTAAATGAAGGCTGCTGTATGGTATGCGACCCCTGCCCCGCCTACGATCCTGCCAAACACATTTGCGCGTGGATTTACACCAGAGATCAACTCAAAGACCTGAGAGTCCTGCACAAACTTGGACTTAAACCCGGGGACACCCTCCCCGCAAGGCAGCTAATGAATCTGCTGGCAGACAGAATAAAAACTGCCGCAGAGATTTGCGGGAGAAAAAGCGGGTTTGTTGGTGAATCGTATGTCTGGGCGCCCTGCTCCAGCTCCGAATCCGGCAATTATGAAAAAGCAATAAGCAAGGGTATATATGTGGTTTAGATGCGGAACTCGTGGATGTTTGTGCGTGTTGTCGCATAACATTCACAAACAAGCCCGGCGGCACCTATGCCACTGCGCATTGATAATGCTATTCTAATCAGTAATTAGCACCTTGACACGGCTGAGTTTATATATTATACTAAATATGGTTGGCAGCTTCCCCTGTAACCGTAATCTCTTTTTATAGCATACCGGGGATCTATTGGTTACTATAATAAGGCTAACAACCGTAAGGTATCCCCCGGCAGTGCCAGTCATTGCCGGGGGTATCCTTTTATATGGGAGGCGAGCATGAAATACGCAATCGGTTTGGACATTGGAATTGCTTCGGTTGGTTGGGCGGCCCTTGATCTGGACGCGAAAACAATTCTCGGGCTTGGGGTGAGAGGGTTCTCGAAAGCGGAAAACGCAAAAGACGGCTCCAGCCTTGCTCTGCCCAGAAGATTGGCCCGTTCCGCACGCAGGCGACTGCGCCGCAGGGCAGGCAGATGCAAAGGCGCGAAAAATCTATTCGTGAAATATGGCTTGGTTCAGCCGGACAGAATAACGGCCGCATTCGAGACTCGCGATGAAACGACGCCCTGGCAGCTTCGCCTAGAGGGGCTGGATCGACGTTTGGATCCAGAAGAGTTTGCACGTGCGCTCTTTCATATCGTCAAGCATCGTGGGTTCAAATCCAACCGCAAGAAAGTAAAGCGCATTGGTGATGACGGCAAGATGCTGAGCGCTGTGGCCGCCAACAAGGAGAAGCTCCGAAACGCCGGTCATCGCACCGTTGGAGAGATGTATTACTACGACAGCGTAGACACTTCCGACGAACGATTCCCGAAACGAGTGCGCAACACCTACGGGTCATACGTCAAAACTGTAAGTCGTGATCTTCTCGAAGAAGAGATCAAAACGCTCTTCGAAGCGCAGAGATCGCACTCGAGCGCACTTGCCGGGCACGATTTCGAAGTGGAACTGCTGGAGGTCTTCAACAGGCAGAAACCTTTTGCCAGCGGCGACGACATCATCAAGCTCGTGGGTTATTGCACATTTGAGCCGGATGAACTTCGGGCCCCGAAGAACTCCTACCACAGTGAACGCTTTTCTTTGTTGGGCAAGGTAAACAGCCTCACCTATTT
>JAAYKG010000046.1 GCA_012522555.1 Armatimonadota bacterium | reverse complement strand
GTGAGGAATCTTGCATGCAGAGCAAACGACAACTTCGACCCCAGGTTTGATAGGAGTCTGACAGTAGGGGCACGTTTTGCCAACAGTCGATGGCGTCATATTTTGCGAGCCAAAAAACGACCTATCTTCCAATGGCTTTCTCCTCAAACAGCAGTGAGGTAGATCCCACCACTATCATCGTCCCCGCTTGCAGCCGCATCTGGTGTGCCGGCTGGCCATTTACAAGCGCTGGACCTTGATTGCTTGATAACACAAAGCTGGCGCCGCGGTTCTCGATGGCTGCGTGTTCCGGCATTACCTGCGGGTCTTTAATTAATGTGATCTCACATTTCGGCGAACTGCCGATTCGGGTAATATTTTCATACAGGATGAATTGCTTGCCGGAAAGCGGCCCCTGCACCACGGAGAGCCACGCTTCTTTGCGCATCTCCTCGACTAATCCAACAGCCAGCCCCGCCGCTCCGCCGAGAATAGATATTCCGACAAGCCTGCTCACTAGCCCTGTGTTGACAGCAGATCCTATAGGATCGAAAAGCAAACCGGCCACAAATCCACCAGCAAGCCCTCCTATCAATCCATTAACAATTCGCTTTCCCGAACCTCTGCCAACACCCTGGCCGAGGCCGACGAATATCCCAACCACACTCCAAGCAATAGTCCTGGCCAGCATAAAGGTGCCGATGCCTGGCTGCCCTGAACCTAGCAAACTGCCATATAAATACTGTCCGCAGACTCCTCCCAAAAACCCGCCGGCAGCGCCAATCCCAAGCCCGATGCCGCCTGCTTTGAGCGCCTTCTCCCAAACCCCGGAGACCACTCCATCAGCCGCACCCAGACAACAGCCTATTATCCCTCCGATTATCGCTCCAAATACTCCCATCTCGATCAAAATCTGCGATACGCTTCCGGCAGTGTGATTGTCACCGAATAGACTCTCCGCCACAGCCCACGCCAATAATCCCCCGATTAGCCCCGCAATCGTGCTTTGCATTACGCTGCGGCCGGACATTGCCGATGCCCCGGCTTTCTTTTGATATTGCCAGCCCGGGTCGGGTTGAGTAGCAAAACTACCCGGCTGTTTTTGCGGAATCTGCCGGGGTGGGGTATCGGGCACATTAAGCAAATCTTCGCCGGTGATTATTAATCGGTTCTGGGGTTTAGCGACAGGCTGCTCGTCCTCTCCGTCGAAATTGATTTCGATTTTATCGTTCATACCACCATCCCTCTTTTCTAAGCTCTTTTGTCCAAATGTCTGCCGAGGGGGCTTCTAAAATGGACAGCTTTCTCTTTCGCATATTCGCCTAATTTGTCTATCGCGTCGTTAACATGATCCAACGCTTCGTTAAAATGCTCCCCTGCTTCGACGAGCGGGTCTTGCTCAAGTGAGACGTCCACCACTATCGACGGAGTTGAGTTGGTTCGATGTGCGGAGGATCTTCCGCCAGCCCGCCAGAAGCCACTGCGCACAACTTGATTATCGACAATCTGAAACAAGCCTTCTTCATTTTTGATCGGGTCAAGCACCAAAGCGCACTGCCAGTTAGTGCGAAAGAAGTTGTTATGGATGAACACATCCCTGCTGCTCATGAATATACCGTGGCCGGGGTGCGAATGATACCAGCCCGCGATTTTTGCGTCCTGCGGCAGGCAGCTCATCCTGTCGGAAATATCCGCCCATGTTTCATGGGTAAACGTCAGGCTTCCCACCGTGGTTGTTGTGTGCCTGGCCTCAAGAGAATCAAAGATATGAGTGAACGGACCACCGTCATCCGCACATTTACCGATCAGCACCCCGCCAATTTCTGTGTATGGGTTCGTCCGGACGTGCTGCCAAGTCGATTCTATTACGCCGCTATCGACATAAATCGGCACGACCCCAGGATGAGCGGCGCCTTCCAGCGCCCCCACAGGTCGTTTGGCGTTGGACAACTTCTCCTCGCGCAATTCATCGAGCTTTATCTCGATTTTCGGCTTGCCAGATTCGCTCATAGAAACTCTATTTCCAGGTCGTCGTCATCTTTAGGTTTTGGGCCAAGAACGATACCCAGATCATCTTCAGCCGTTTTGGAATCATTTCCGCCAAAATCCACCTCCGGCTCAGGCTGCAAGATATCGATATTGCCTAATGGGAACAAGTGTTTATTTTGCACAGACCAACGCGCTGCCGCGGCGTTGAGCGGGCTTTTTGGATTATATGTCTTATATTGGATCATATCTCCAATCTGCACGATAATATCCACCAGCGTCTCTCCGGCGGCCCAGTGATCTCCGATGCATATATAACTGCCGAAATTAGGATGAAAAATCGGCGTTTTCAGCTCTGATTTTGGCTTTTCGCGCGGATAATCCTGGTGGAGATATATCTCAGCGATGTGTTCATTGATTCGAACGGGCTGATTTCTACTTGAGTCCCACGCGATGCCGGGGACCCTATAAGTGATCCTGTACATTTCAGGCGGCACCGGGCCAATCGGATCGACCTTTACATATCTATGGCCCAAGAACTCATTCCGGATCTTTTCGTAGTCGGCATTCAAACGCATCATTCTAGGGTTCAATACTCAATACCTCATATTCGATCATTTGCAGTGTCTCCGCGAAGCTATCACTGCTGCGAGAGAATTGTAGAAATAAAAGAAATAAAAGCGGTCGCCAGGGCCAGCCCCAGCCCAATCTGCACAAATGTTTTGGCGCTGTTGGCCGCGGATTGCGCCCCCACATAATCTCCCACACTCAACCTTGACTTGGCCTGCGAGGAAAAAACTAAAGCGATAATCCCGAACGGCAAGCAGCAGAACAAGGTCACCAACAAAGACTCCACGAAAAAATCTTTTATTGCAACTTGCGGATAGTATGCCCCTTGTGGTGTGGGCGGTTGAAACTGTTGTGGCGGCATATAAACGGGTTGAGGCGAAGGGTCCAACATTGAGTCAGCTCCTTCACAGCCAAATGTGGTGCAGCCGTTGTTTTGACGCCAGCATTCCAGGTGATGCGGGATGCCGCAAGACCCGCAGATTTGGATGCGCTCCCCGGGCTTTATTGGTGTCTGACAGTATGGGCAAGTTTTCCCGATCATTGCAGGTCCTGCTTTCACACCCTCTGTTTCAGGAGCCGCTGCAGCGGGTGTTGGTATTTGTGGCGGCACATAGTATACAGGGGTTTGCGGAATAGGCGGCGATGGCGGAGCATGTTGAAGTGCGTCTATGCAACCCTGACACATCTGTCTGCCGAGTTCAATCTTTATTCCGCAGGTCTCGCATCGCGAATAATAATTCGCATTGATAATCTCTTGCACTTCACTTTCAGTTCCCTCGACTACCTCCACATCATATTTAGATCTCAAAGGAGCCAGCGCGAGATCGGTATCGTAATTATTAGGATGAGCTGCCATTAAGGTCAATTTTCGGCCATCCAGCCGCAGCGGAACTATGAAATTATGCTCGCAAAACTGAAGCCTCAACGCTTCTTTGGCGCGAGGATCAATTTGTGGTTTTCCCATGTTGTCCTCTATTGGTCAAAATCTCATCTCTAATAGCAGATGCTCGAGCTTCGTGGCCAAATCCCGATGCAGCGGGTCTAAATCTGTTTGTCGTGCGTATATAAGGTTTCGCCTGGCTATAGCCGCCCATTCGCGAGCGTAATCGGGATGCTCCGAAAAAACGTTTGCTGCCACCCTCAGCACCGCTGTCATCGCCAAGTATACGTGTGCCTCGGCTATCAGCTCCGATCCAGTTATATCTAGGCCTTCTACAATCAAGTCCGGATTATCCGCTTCATACTTGGAACATCGCTCGAAACACTTGTCCGCTTCATCAAGCTGCTGCGTTTCGCCATACTTGGCGCGCTCCACCAACTTAAAGAGATTGTCGGAATCCTTGCCGATCAACAGCATGCCTTTAAGATAATACGCGGCAATGTACTCCGGATCGGCCTCGACAGCTTTGGTGCACTGACGTATGGCCCCGGAAATATCCCCCTCTTGATACTTGATCTTTGCCTGTTCGACGTATTGAAGCGCTGGGGATTCATGGTTTCGAGTGAGAGCCAATGCCCCGAGCATTCCTACGAACACTATAATGGATAATGTTGCCCACAGCCAACTGTGGTTTTTTCTGCCATCGCGCAGTTCTGCCTGCCGCTGTTGATTAGAATACTCATAGTGATGGTCAACATCAGCTTCGAGCGATGTATCGCTACCCATCTCTGGATACAAGACTATTCCAAGGTCATCATCTACATGAGGTTGCGCAACCACAGGCCCCTCATAACCCGGCCCGCTTTGGCAGCCGAATGTTGTGCATCCCCCGTTGTAACTCCAGCATTCGCTGTGATGCGGCGTCTTACACGCAGGACAAACCGTGACGTTGCTGCCCTCAGCGATCCGACTCTGGCAATATGGACACGTTTTGCCTGCTAATCCGGGCCCTGCAATTAAGCCTGGCATCGCTGATAACCTCCTCTAGAACGGATGATCTTGCAGTCACCACGGCGGCCAATATCTGGCGCCCTGCGATTTCGGTGCGCGTTTGTGATTCTTTTTGTCTGTCTCCTCTATCCTGGCCCCAATATCCTGTCCAACAAAAAACCTTAAGACCACATCGGCATCCGCTTTGCTCGGCCGGGATGCAATACTTCCTGCCAAGAAGCCGAATACACTCTCACAAGCTCGGTCATCCCCCTCCTGAGTATGGGCTGCCACGATACGATATAGCCGATACGCAGAGCCGAAATTTCCATTCCGTGCGGCGCGATTCGCAGCCTCGCGTGCGGCCGCGATCTCATTCTCATACACAGCCGACACATCATTATTTTCGGCAGATAATTTCTTTAGTGCAGCCAGCAATCCTTCCCTGGCTGCTTCATCATCGGGTTTATGGACCAAATATCTCCTGTATTCCCGCACCGACTCCTCATAATCACCCGCCGCGGAGAACGCCTTAGCGTATTCTATGTGTATCAATTCCTGGGGAGGAGCCGGCCGTGTAGTGACAAACATATAAACCAGCGCGACAAGCAACGCTACAATCAACACGTTTTTGATACTGATTCGCGGCGCAGTCTCGGCGTTCAATATCCCAAGCCATCTTCTCATCATCCGCGGCAAAAAATAGTACAAATTGAGGCACGGCTCTGCGAAGATGATTCTATTGATCGTCGGATTATTTCGAGCAGGTGGTGTGTGTCGAGGGGCAGCTTGCGGCTTGGTCCGCATTTTATCCAGAACGGTTTCTATATTCCCACTTGACGACGCATCCCCAAACACATAAAACCCCGGCAATTTAGGCAGCTTGCCGTTTGATTGACGGAAAAACGCTCTCTCATTCGCCACCGGGTCGACCACCAGCGCGATCTGCTCCTCTTCTCCGAAGAAATTGCGTTGGATGAACTTATCGTCATCCGACAAAAACACCCCCAAGTCCGGATGGGTATGATACCAGCCTACTATGCTCAGGTCCGGGTGCTTCTGCTCACGTTCATCATAGAGTTGCTTCCATGTTTCGTGGGTGAAAGTCAGGCGGGCGCGCTGTTCATCTGCGTTACGCGCAGGTAAATAGCTCTCCACTTGCACATACACTTTTCCCTCGTGGCGATACACACCTCCCAGCAGCGCCCCGCCGACCTCAGCTTTCAAAGACGAAATCGCGTGGCTCTCAATGCCCTCAAGGGCGGCCAACCGCACATAAATCGGCAGTTCGGAGGCATCGGCATCCCCGTATGCCCCTACATAAGTCGACAATTCAGCGCAAGGCCAGGCTCGCTCCTGCACAACCGTGCGGGTTTTCACCGTGCCTAGTTGGATTTGAATATCTTCGGCGTCGCTCAATTCGTCAACTCCGTTTCACATAGGCGGCAATGATAATAATGACCCCGACTACAACTCCGATTGCAGCCCCTGCGCCGGCAGAATCCGGCCCTCCTGCAGCGCCTAACGCGCCCCCGATCATAGCAGGCACTGCTACTATCAAGAAGTAGATCAACAACTTTCCGAGTACCGCTCCGATAAAGAAACCGATAAGCGCGCCGGGGATACAGCCTATGCCACCCGCGCCCAGCCCGCATATTCCACCTATGATCGCCCCGATAATCCCGCCGCTACCGGCAAGAATATCTGCCCATTCGCTTAAAGGCGACTGAAACCCTTGATTAGGCAGTGGTTGTCGGCCAGGCTGTGGTTGATACTCTTGCGCGGGCGTATATGGTTCAGACATTATATCCGAAAGATCCACCACCTCCGAATTCATCGCCTGTCGAGTCATGTTTTGAGAAACGCGCCGCGCCCCATCGCAGCCATACGTTGTGCAGCCTCCATTATATTCCCAACACCCCCTATGGTGCGGCACCCCGCATCCCTCACAGGTGATTATCGGTTCCCCCGGTTTGATAGGATACTGACATAGCGGACAAGTCCTGCCGACGTTCGACACCATTAGTTGCCGCGACTCTCTCTTTCAATCATCGCCCTTGCGATCTCTTCGCTGGGCACTTTCAGACGTTGGCCGGAACGCAGGACTTCGCGATTCGGCATGTTATTGAATAACTGTATTGCAGGATACAGCTTGCCGTCGCCATACTGCGACTCAGCGATCCCCCAGAACGAATCCCCCGATTTCGCTATGTATTCGGTCCACGACTCCGCGGGTTCAGTCGCGTCTGATACTTGCGCAGGTACGCTGACATTCACTGGTTTCTCGACAATTTTGACTGCGGGCGCTTTGAATACGCCCAAATACAAAACTCCGGCGACAAGGATTGCATTCAATGCCACGGATAGAAACGTTCCCCAGGCCAATGGCCGCTTGACCTTCTCCGGCGGCAAAGTGACTTCTATTGCCGGGAGTACAGTCCTCTGCTTCTCGACCTTGACCACTTTGCCGTCTTCCCATCTGAAAAAGCCGTTTGTCTTGCCAACCGGGTCGACCACATATGCCACCTGCCACGGCAGATTGAAGAAGTTTTCTTGAATGAACATATCCCAGCGAGACAAAAAGATGCCAAACCCCGGGTGTGTGTGGAACCATCCGACAATTCGCAGCGATGGATATTTTTCGTCCTTCACACGATTAATATCATCCCAGCTTTCGTGAGTGAACTTGACGCTGGTCTGCACAGCTTCGGTGTATTTAGCTTCGATCGCAGCAGATATCTTTACAAGCGGGGTCACGGAATCGCACACTAGTTCGCCTAAAAGCACGCCCCCCAGTTCTTTGCTGGTGTCGGTTCGAGCGAACGAGTCGATTTGCTTTGCGACCTCAGGGGCCATTTGAATATCCGGGCGATCCATGGCCCCGCTGGCTCTTGGCGCCGGCGATATGGTCAACTCTATGTCGTCATCGTGTTTATGATGAGTGCTCACAACATTCCCCCCTCCCAAAAGTCCGGCTTGGCGGTATCCTAGTTCGCGATATTCCCCAGCACCGCAGCTCTATCACCGCTTAATTCATAAAATCGCTCCTTCATCCCACATCTGCCGGAGACGATGTCGAATGCGGGGATGCCGATCTCGGCGAATGTTTTGTCCAGAAACGCCTCGTCTCCGCTGATGGAGTGACACATATCAATCGCCATCACCTCGCCGCATTTCGGACAAGCCGCATCAGACTCGGTCATCTTACCAAGCAGTTTAGACGCCGCAACGGAAACGTCACACTGCTTGCATTCCATCCGATATACAATCTCGCGGTGGAAATCGAGCACAGCAGCTTCTCCGAGATCAGCTTACGCTTGTTGCAGAGCCTGCCGCAAGGTCAGATCGCGCGCACTCCAATCCATTTCAATGATGCTTTCAAAGGTTTCATGGCTCATACAATTCTCTCTGCGCTCATAATTGACCACAAAGGAATCATGACTCAGACCATTAAAGAAAAAGCCCTGACCGACAAGCCCAGGAAGATCCGGCCTGTTGTGAATGAGTTTCACGGCTTCCTGGCACTGGATTCCGGCGATTATCGATGATATGGTAGGTGTTGTGGGTGTTTTGCCTTCCAGCATCTGATCCCTTGTCAGCAAAGCGCATGATTTTCTGCGCCTCAGCATCTCGTAATCGATCTCATTCATCGTGCATTCATAACAGGCCCCGTCCGGCGGTATGAAGACTCTCACAACACCGTGAAGAACTTCAATCGCCCCGTCCACCCAAGGCCGATTGACTCGCCAGCAGCATTGGTTCCCCCAAAGCCGGGCCTCGCGATTGTCCAATCCGCAGATCACAATATCCATCGAGCGAAACACGCCCAACCCAATGTCGTGGACGATATTGCCGACGAACGGCTGCACCGTAATATCCGGGTTGATCTCCATCGCCGATCGTGCGGCAACCTCGGCCTTGCTTTTGCCTTCGTCGGCCTGCCTGTAGAGCACCGATCTCGACAGGTTGGAGTTCTCTATATTGTCGAGGTCGATGACAAAAATGCTGCCGATGCCGAGCAGCGCAAGATTCTTCAAAATCTCGTTGCCTAGCGCCCCGGCGCCCACCACCAGCACCCGAGCATCCTTGAGCTGGTCCTGATCCCACCACGGAATCAAACGAAGCCGGGAATAGCGATCATCGTCGCTGTCTGTCCACTCCAGCACGTCTTGAGTTTTTTTCGCCGGAGCCTCTGCCGGAACGTTCGGAGCAACATCTCCGATCAATTCAATATCAAGGTCATCTGCCTCTTCTCTCATCCCGCGGTGATCTCCGGCAGCAATCGCAGCACATCGTCGTCTTTCACATTGACATCAGCCAGAGTCTGCTCATCGGTAAGCTGTGTGCCGGAAGCTTTGTGCTGAAATTTGTAGCTCAACATCTGTCCACCAGGGTCGGTGGTCGGCAGTTGCATCATCTCCACCAGTCGCGCGATGATCCTTCTCACCGGAGCATCATCCGGCAGTGTGGCCTGCTGCTCTTTGTTTCCTGTAGCATCGAGAATAGTCACGTTTACCTTGCCCATGTTCTTTAATTCTCCTTTGGATTATCTCAGTTCGATATCGATATCATCTTCGTCATCTTGTGGGGCAGCCCGCAGCGTTATATCCAGCGGCGTCTCATTGTTCGCAGCGCCCCTGCGCTGACGAGCTTTTCTTCTTCTTATTAATAAGAATACAAGCAGCGCGGCAATGGCCACAACCACCGCCACTGCTATGATAATAATCAACTTCAACATTGATCCCTTGCCGGCCCTGGCCTGTGTCGGGTCTGCTGTATTCGAATACTGCGACGCGGCCAGGTCTTTATTGCTCAATTCGGTTACAACCGCAACTTTCTTGCTTTTGAACAACTCATACGCCGTATTGACAGGGACAGCGAAGCCCAGCGATGCGGCATCCTTAGCGA
Organism: Armatimonadota bacterium; assembly: GCA_012522555.1. Taxonomy (GTDB): domain Bacteria; phylum Armatimonadota; class UBA5829; order UBA5829; family UBA5829; genus DTKD01. The sequence goes on along the minus strand of JAAYKG010000046.1, from coordinate 4,560 downwards.
CCAGCGTGTTGATGCCGATGACCTCCGCTTTGGAGTTTAGCAGCGGCCCTCCGCTGTTGCCGGAATTGAGAGCGGCGTCGGTTTGAATATAGCGACGCCCGTCGATTTCTCGATTTTTTGCCGAAACTATGCCGCTGGTTACTGTGTGTTCAAGTCCGAGGGGGCTGCCGACTGCCACCACACTGTCTCCGACTTTGATTTTTCTTGCGTCCCCAATCACAACGATAGGCAGGTTCCGAACGCCAATGCGGATGATCGCCAGATCGTTGCGGCTGTCTTTAACAATTAGCCTGGCGTCATATTTCTTGCTGTTTTTCAGCTTGACCTGCATGCTCCGTGCCTTATCTATGACGTGAGCGTTTGTCAGGATATATCCGTCCGGGCTTACAATCATCCCAGAGCCGGATGCTGTTCCCGAGTGCAGGGTACACTCGATGCTGACCACTGCGCTGTCGACGCGATCTACGACTTGGCTGACGTCGGCGAGCGTTTGGCCGATCAGCATTACACACATAATCAAGCTCATCGGCAAAAATAATCTAAAGCGAAACTCCATAGTGCGCTCCTTTGAAAGGCCGTTTGCAAATGCGTTTTGCTAAACGTTGAGCAGAATTTCCAGTTTCTTTTCTCCAACCAGCGGAGAATTATCCACCGGAAATGCCGATTCATGCTGCGCCGCCCAATCTGCGGCCTGCAGGTTCAAAGCGTCGCTCGTGCTGTAGTTTTTATACTGCACCATCTCCCCGACGCGGACTACCAGCATGCTCAGAGACTCGGAGGGAGCCCATTTGCCTACACAGACTCCGCCGTTCATGTCGGGCGACAGGATATTCGGATGGAAAATCTCCGTAAGCCATTGCAGTTTCGGAGGGAGGCGGGGATAATCAAGGTGAAGATACACCTCCAGCTTGTGCAAACGTGTGATAGAAGGGCGGGGCCGCTCGGGTATCCATTGCAACCCCTTACAGCGATACGTCACGATGTATCTGTCATATTGATTTCCGATTGGCTCGACGTGAATCAGAGAATCACCGTCATTCAGGCTGATTGTAGCATTGAAATCGGAGATCAGCCTCCGCTGTCGTATATCCATTACTTCCTCTTTTCTTCCGGAGCAAATAAAGATACGGGATCTTTTGCCGCGATCCTCTCTTATCAATAATATTATAACATGCTGGTCTGACAAAAGGTGTCAGTAGTGGAGCAGCAATTCAAAACAATGTGTTTTACAGGTCAAAACATGTGCAATGGCCTCAGAAAAGCAGTCTAGCGCCGGCGCTCTTCCTAGCAACCGTGAGAAAATGCTAACTGTTAAGCGAAAGAAAGGTTCTTACAAGTTATTGACGTGTGTTGGCCCACCAACTGTGCCGCTTTCTTACCGCTTTGCTTGCGGCTTTAATTCGCCATTGAGGTGTGCTATAATTCACTGGCGCGCACCCGTAGCTCAGTGGATAGAGCGCTTGCCTCCGGAGCAAGAAGTCGGGCGTTCGAATCGCCCCGGGTGCGCCACCCCCTCTAAAGCTCTTTATATCTCTTCCATTTGCAGGCTGATGTTGTATAATGCTCTCGTGTCTGCGATGAAAGGAGTCTACTATGCGCACTTATCTTGTGGCGGCCGCTTTGGTCGCTTTACTTTGCACACAAGGAGGAGCTAACGTGAATTTGGTAAAGGACGGCCGGAGCGATTATTGCATCATTTTGGCCAAAGACGCCTCGCCATCCGAGCACTGGGCAGCCGGCGAGCTTAAACGCTTTATTGGGGAGATGTCTGGGGCTATTATCTCGTATGCCGAAGATTCAGCCAACGTGCCGGAACACGCGATTTTGCTCGGCGATTCTCAGGCGCTGCGTTCGCTGGGGGTAGCGATAGATTTTGACAGCCTTGGTGATGAGGGGTTTGCCATCAAAACCGTCGGCGATCGTTTGATAATCGCCGGAGGAAGATTGCGCGGAACAATGTACGGCGCGTATGCTTTTCTTGAAAGTCTCGGCTGCCGGTTCCTCAGCGATAAGGTAAACAAGGTTCCCAAGACCACGGATATCTCATTGGGTACTATTGACACTGCCGAAACGCCCGCATTCGAATATCGGGATGTTTATATCACTGAGGCGATGACCCCGGACTACGCCGCCCGAAACCGCGGCAACAGCTATATGGCTAAAATCGACAAAAAACGCGGCGGAGCTATTGCTTACTACCCGTTTGTCCACAGCTTTGCCCAACTGATACCGCTTGAAAAATACTGGGATACTCATCCGGAATATTATTCTATGATCGATGGCAAACGCACCAAAGACCACACACAGTTATGTTTGAGCAACCCGGAGGTCGTCAAGTTGGCCACCCAGACTGTGCTTGGCTGGATGCGAGACCATCCTGAAGCCAAGATCTGTTCTGTGTCACATAACGACTGGTATAACAACTGTCAGTGCCCGAACTGCAAAGCCATCGACGACGAAGAAGGCAGTCCATCGGGCTTGATGCTGAGGTTTGTCAACGCGATAGCCGCCGAGACGTCGAAGGCCTATCCGGACAAACTGATCGACACTTTGGCGTATCAATGGACCGAGAAGCCTCCGAAAGTCACCACCAAGCTGCATCCCAACGTTCGCGTGAGGCTGTGCCCGATCTTCTGTTGCGAGTCGCATCCTTATGAGACCTGCGGCACAAAAGAGAACACTGAGTTTGTCGAGAACCTCAAAAACTGGAGCAAAATCACAGATCAGCTATATATCTGGCACTACAACACCAGCTTCGCGAACTATCTTAACCCATTCCCTGACTATTTGCAGCTTATGGACACTGCGAAACTTTACAAGCGCATGGGTGTAAAGGGGATCTTCTGGGAGGGTTCATATCCTCAAGGAGGCGGCGGAGAGATGGCGTTCTTGCGCTCTTATCTGCTCTCGAAGGTCACCTGGGACCCGGAAGTCGACGGGATGGCGGTGATGCGTGAGTTTTGCGACGATTTCTATGGCAAGAGCGGCAAATATATATTCGAATATGTGCAGCTTATGCTCGATAAGGTCACCAAAGACCACATCCACATGAAGATCTGGGCGGCCCCTACGGAAGCATACCTCACCCCGGAAATCATCGCAGCCGCCGATAAACTCTTCGACAAAGCCGAGGCTGCTGCGGAGTCTCCTGAGTATCTGGAGCGCGTCAAGCACGACCGCATACCGATCATATTCGTAAAGTTGATGCAGCCGATACTGAACAAGCAGACTAAAGGCAAGGCTGAGGAATACACCAAGGCGCTCGACGAGTTCGTGGCTCTTTGCAAAAGCAGGGGGATGACTCGCATTAGCGAATGGGAGGACATAAATTCTTTCCATGAGCGCACGAAAAAATTGCTGCTCGACCAGAACTGACAGCGAAAAGAGTCGGTGAGGGGGGAAACCTCCCTCACCGATCCAATTGATTGAAAAAGCGCCCATAACAAACGCGTTGTCGTGTATAATTCCCATAATAAATAGCTTGGAGGTAATATGTTGCGCATTACGATTATGATTCTGGCCTCGATGATCCTTTTCTGTGCATTTGCGGAGGCGAAGACTATGGTGGGCGTATATTATTTTCCCGGCTGGTATCGCACGGGCGCTGAGAGTTGGACCAAAGTGAACGGCCAATTCAAGGACTGGAGCGAATGGCGCGGGGCGGTTATGAAAGCGGCCTGCCCGCGTGCGCTTGCCGGGTTCTCCGACGATTCCGATCCCACGCTTTGGGATTATTATAACCGCTGGATGACAAGCTCGGGCATAGACTTCATCGCCTTCGATTGGTACTACAACGATCGCCAGGAATATCTCAGTGACTCACTCGACAAGGGATACCTCGCAAGCAATCCGTCCTCGAATCTGAAATTCTGCCTGCACTGGTGCAACCACGGCGGGTCGTGGTGGCGGACACCGCTCAATCAGTCGGAGGCCAGATTGACCGAGATGATCGATGTGGTATCGGAAAAGTATTTCCGACACCCAAACTATCTGCACATCGACGGCAAGCCGGTCTTTATGATTTATGAACACGACACCTTGTCCGGCTTCGGCGATGTGAAAAGCAATTTGGCGGCTATGCGAAAACGGGCACAGGATCGTGGGCTGGCCGGGCTGTATATCGTTGGAGTGTATTCCGGCTCTGACCGCTCCCAGATCGATATCCGCAAAAAGTGTGGCTACGATGCGTTTTGTGCATATACCTATGCCTGGATGCGAGGCCCCAAGGTGACCTGGGATTCCCCGACCTACGACTATGCTGATGTCACCGACAACATCGTCTCCAATCTACACCCATATCTGGCCAGGGTTGCTAAAGCCGAGGGGATAACCTATTGGCCGTCGTGCTTTTCCGGGTGGGACGATCGCCCGAGGGCAGGGCTGGATAACGCAATAGTCCTGCAGGGAAACACTCCGGATCAATTCGGCAAAATGTTCCAAAGCGCACTGCGCCACGTCGATCCCAAAAGGCCGATTGTGATTGTGGAGGCGTGGAATGAGTGGGGGGAGGGCGCTTGCATAGAGCCATCAAAGGAGCACGGATTCGGCTACTTGCAGCAG
>JAAYKG010000254.1 GCA_012522555.1 Armatimonadota bacterium | reverse complement strand
TGGCTCGCAAGCACCCCAAAGACGGGCCGTATCTACCGACTATAGCAGGCAAGCTCTACCAGGGTTTGAATGACAACGACAAGGCGATTGCGGCGTATAAGTTCGTGGTCGAAACATATCCCGACGCACGCTGGCAGGTGTGGGACGCGCTCTACTACATAGGCGAATGCTGCTACGTTCAGAGCGAGGAGAAAGGCCAGGAAGCGCTTGCCTACATTAAGAACTTCTACGCCAAACACCCCGACAGGCCGATGGACTTTGCGATAGCGTATGGGAAGACGCTATTAGGTGCTGCGAAGAAACCCACCGAGGCTGCGGAATTAATATCCAATGCTATGAAGCAGCATCCCAACGATAAGTTGGTTTCTGAGGTTTTACCGCTCTTGATTGCAGCCTATGCTGCGTCAGACCAGATTGAAAAGCTTGTGGGCCTCTTGGCGGACCTCGCAAAGAACGCTCCGCCCGCAGACAGGCCAGGGATACTGATGACACTGGCCAATCGCTACATGGCGGTCAGTAAAATACAGGAGGCTGCAGGTATGTACAGAGGTGTAGTTGCGCTTCGCGCTTCTACCCCCGATCAACGGGCGCAAGCGACTTACCAACTTGCCTTGTGTTATTGGCAGAGCGGTATGAAAGAAGCTGCCAAGCGGGCTATGCTTCAGGTAATACGCAGGTACCCAACTGCTGTCGCGGCCGATAATGCGCGTGGAACTGTCCAGGTATGGGATATGTCTACGAAGCAATGAATGCGCTTCGTGCTCTCATATATATCAAGGAGGACTCATCAAATGGAAAGAATGTTGTCGGTTCTTGTTGCCGTTGTTGTGCTTCTTGCCGTGCCTACATTGCCGTCTCATAGCGCAACTGCTCTCTCGGCAGAACGTATGGGCACAATAACAGGTGGTTGTCAGACTGGCCCATGTGGGAATACTAACCCAGCGAACCGATGCAATCACCCTCTGTGTGAAAGCAAAACGAAGCCGTGCTCCAATTGTACGGAAGATCTGCTGTTGCTGGTATGCTTGGAGCAGAAAGGAGGCGCCCCATGCGCCGACGGCGCAGCCCATCCCAGAAATCCCGAGTACATAGACTCTGACCTTTGTGGGACCTCGCTTGCCGGCGGGAACTGTGAACATGACCCACAAGATGGCAACAGGCTGAGATGTAGTGGCGGCTTCTCGCTGGGCACGAACTGCGGCGGTACTATCTGCAAGATCCTATCGGAATAGCAGTCGCTATGGAGGTTATCGTGATGATGTATTTGTATCGTGTTCTACTCTTTGCTGCGACGGCGCTGGCTGTGTGCATCTGTCCAGTCCTGGGAGAAACTCCCGGCGCGGACTTTATGTCCGCCGCTCTCAGGCACCAAGGTGATATAACCGTTGAGGCGATCTACTCGCGCTCCACTATCTATGACGATGGCTCTAAGAGCCTTACGGATTGGGCCAGCGTGCATTATGTCAGAACGCCGGGAGTATTGTCTCTTGTCGAAGATCACAAGTCCGGTTCAATTGAGAGGGTGTCGCACTCATACGACCTTAGTTCTCATGATTACCGTGCTCTCTGTGCGCATCGTGACGGGTCTCAGCATGGCACGGTCGACAATCAACTCGCTGGGGCGTTCATTAGGCAGGATATGGTCGACGCAGCCCACTACCCGCTGTTTGTGAATCCTGCCTCAGGAAGTCGGCTCCTGTGTGACTGGATTGCAGAATCGGGTGTCGTGAGGGGGAATGAGGTCGTTGGCGGTCGGGACTGTGTTCGTGTCAACATAGATGCGCCGTTGGATGGTATCAGGAGTTTCTTAGTGTGGCTCGACCGATCGTATGGCTACTCGCCGGCTCGTATCGAGATCAAATGGAAAGGCGGTTCCATAGAACGGGTTGATTTCAAAGACTACCGCATTGTCGGCGATGGGCTGTGGTTTCCTGGACAGCAGACCATCCGGCTGTGGGACGAGAAAGGCAAGAGCGATTTCCAGGTTATCAATACAGTGAAGTCCGTAACGGCTGGCCCTGATCCAGGCAAGGACAAACTGATCGTTCAATTCTCGAAGGGAACCCCAGTCCTGGTGGGCCGCTGCACTGTCCCGGTGGCGTGGCCGTGATGCAGGCATTATGCAACTTCTGGATGGCTGTTTTTCTACTTACGGTGCTATGCGCTTCATCGGTAACTGCGACACGGGACGACTCAATGTGTGGCCCTCGGTGTCTGGTCGCAGCCTGTCAGGCCATAGGAGTCCCCCAGAGCCTGGCTTATGTCAGCCGGCTTTGTCGAGTGAGTCAGGATGGGACCGACTTTCGCCACTTAAGTGAAGCGTGCAAGGTGATGGGCCTCGAGTCTGTGGGGATGAAGATTTCCTCATCTGAATTGGCAGGCATTTCAGTTCCAGCAATTGCCCGTCTTTGGAACCGGCATTTTGTCCTTGTGCAAGCCTCTAGCGCAGGCACTCTCAGCGTTACGGACCCGCCATTTCCGCCCGAGGTCATTTCTGCCCAGCAGTTTGGCAAGCTCTACTCGGGATACGCATTGTTGGTCGGTCGTAGTGACGACAAGTTTCCCGTGCCTGCGCCGGGCGGTCCGGATTTGCATGTGGCGGAGCTGGTATATGACTTTGGTTTTGTGAACGAAGGTGCTCTGGTGCACTTCAACATTGGTTATAAGAACGCGGGGTCTTCCGAACTTGTAATTAGCTCCGTCAAACCATCTTGTGACTGTACTGTGGCAATTCCTTCGGCTACAACTCTGAAGCCAGGGCAAGAGGGCTCAATGAACATCACCATCGATACGGGAGGCCGCATAGGTTATACGTCCCTGGTCGTAGTGATTGTATCCAATGATTCCGTCACCCCGGAGGTTCAACTGCAGTTGGTCGGTGGCGTCAAGGCCAGCCGGCTGGCCTTGTCTGCGAGAAGCATTGATTTTGGGTGTGTTGACAAGGGGCAGCGTGTGTCGCATATGCTCTATATTCCCTCGTCAGGTAAGCGGGATTCTGATAATTACTCGGACAAAGATCTGAAAGTATCGGCCGCCACCACTGATAGTCCACTGTTATCAGTTTCCCTTCTTCCTGCTGAGCATAAGCCGTATTGGGCTGTGCGCGTCAGTGTCAGCAACAAGGCGCCTCCCGGCCCTATATCCGGCGTTGTCAAGATAATCAGCAACCATGAAAGGGAGCCCATTGCGGAGGTGATGGTGACCGGAATGGTGCGAGGAACAATACGAGCAGAGCCTAAGACTCTTCTTCTGTCTGGCGCTAAGGGGGCAAGACAAAAAAGCGCTAGCGTTATCATCTCCACCGTCGGCAAGGACCCATTTAAGATCACCAAGATCGACAACCCGCTTAGCTGCGTATCGGTGGATGTGAAGCCCTCTCTCGACAAGCTCGGGGTTGAGGGCAAGGAGTATGTTCTCACTGCGACTCTCAAGCCCGACGCGC
>JAAYKG010000045.1 GCA_012522555.1 Armatimonadota bacterium | reverse complement strand
GAGCGAGAAGAGGTCTCCTCGGTTTGAGTTTCGGCTTCGACTCGTTCGGTGACGACGGGAGGAGTGACGCTGTGTGATGCACGCGGCGCAATGCGATTTACAACACAATTCGTCAATGCGACCTCAGCCAGGAAAGCCTCGGCTTTTTTGACGCGCCCCGGCCCAGTGAATACTATGACGTTATCTGGCCTCGAGCCGTCGGGGGCGGATTGCTCGACGTTCGAGCAGATTTGGATCACTGCGCCGAGTGGGCCTTTGCGAAGATTGACCGCGCTGACATCCTTTAGCTCGAACCTGGCAGCGCGTTGGCCGTTGAGTTCGCCGGTTGCTGTGTGCCCCGCTTTGACAATAATGATACTGGAGCAGGTCAGGGCGATGGCCTGTCCCTGATCCCCCGCTTCCTGGGCCATAACTTGCTCGCCGGTCGCCAGCGCACCTTTTATGGCCTCGGTAAGACGTTCGTCAAAATCTGCAAAGTCGGCACGGTTTGTTGAGGTCATTATGCAACTACCTCGCTTAGAGTACAATGATTGCAATATAGTTTCACATACTATATTGTGGCGAGTTATGGGGCGGGCTGGAGGACATATCGCGAATAAGCTGGGCGATATTAGGTAGATGATGTTTCGAGGCGCCGCGGCAGGCCCCGAAACACCGATTTACCATGTCAATTTAGAGCAGCGGGTCGATGCGGCTGACAATTTCGTTCTTCGGCCGAAGGCCCACTATGCGGTCTGCGATTTCCCCACCCTTGAAGAACAACAGTGTGGGAATGCTCGACACACCGTATTTGCTGGCCAGAGCGGCCTCGGTTTGAACATCGAGCTTAAAGACCTTGATCTTGTCTTTATATTCATCCGCAATCGTATCAATAACCGGCCCAAGCGCCTTGCACGGGCCACACCACTCAGCCCAAAAATCGACAATAACAGGGACGTCGGATTTCAGGACCTGCTCATCAAATTTGTCTGCTGTTATAGCGGAAGCACTCATTTCTCTCCTCCTTAAGAATAATAAATATCTGAAGCTAAATCTGACTTCGTTTCCATCCGAACAATCGAAGGGCACTGCCCTCGAATATATTGTTTTTGTCGGAATCGCTTATCTCGGCATCCTGCACAAGGCCGATAATCGCGGACGGATCGACATACGGCAGCCCACTTCCATAGACTATTCTGTGAGCGCCTATTCGTTCGACCGCAAACTGTATTTTGTCTGGGCTAGACGACCCGGAAACCTCCAATACCAGGTTGAGAGTGCGCTCGGCGAGGATCGTCGCCATCCGCCAGTCCTCTCCGCCCATTCCCAAAAGAACAAACTTCATCACATTGAATGTCTTGGCAATCTCGTTGGCGGCCAGTGCAGCTTCCTGATTGGGCGTGTGTAAAAAGACCGGCTTCACAAATCGACGATGGGCGTTGAGTATCTCCTCAGTCTCCGCCAAAGTAACGTGCCTGTCTCGGATTCCTGAAGTGAGAAGCAGCGCCGCGAATTGATCGCTGGTCAGATATGCGTGCATCTCCTGCTGGGCCTGCTCAGGGTAGTTCATGTTGACAACCACGCAGCCCAGCATAGCCTTTTTGCTTTCCACTATCTTCGCTATTTGGGCGTTGCCACGGCGAAAGTCGCAGGAGTTGCCGATAGTTGACGATATTACCGAGCGCTGGACGCCGTATTTTTGCATACTACGCGCGAGGTTGGCTTCGGTGAACGACACCCCCCAAACGGGCGTGGATCCGATTTCGGCGTGAACATCTATAATGCCCATTCTACCCCTCCCCCAACAATCGTTTGATATTGCCGGCTAACACAGCAGCCTTTGCATCATCGGAGATGTCCGCATCCATCACATAACCCAAAGCCGCCGCCAACGAACTGCGCAGACATCCGGAACCAAAAATAACCCGATCAGCGCCGACCTGATCCACCAAAAACCGCAGTGCGCCCGGCACCCGCAGCCCTCTTGTATCACACATCGTGCTGGGGTATTTGCGCATCACCGACACCGTTTCCGCCATATTCTCAAACGAGATGCCTTCAAGGATGAAAGTAATGGCGCGATTGTCCAAAATCCGCCGCAGGGCGCTGGGACATCCCGTTTCGCGCGCCTGGATCATCACCGGCAATCCGGACGGCTCGATCTCATCGAGCAGATCACAAAACGAGGAGAGGTCCAACGGCCAGTCCTGCAGCAGCGGGAAAAATCGAAACATCTTGAAACCAGCGTCGGCCAGTTTTGACGCCAGCCCTTTTGCCCCGAAATACCCTCTCGGGTCGATTGTGGCCGCCGGCATTACTGCCCCGCCCTGTTCTGAGCACAAACGCAGAGTCTCGTTATTGCCATCGCCGGAATTGTGCAGCACTCCAACCGTCGAAACCGCAATCGACTTTGATACTCCATGATTTTTCATAGCCTTCAGCAGTCGCTCGATCGGCATCTCCGCTCGCACGATCGGCCACGGGCCAAAGACCGTATTAGCATCTATAATCTCAAAACCCATGCAATACCTCGTCTAACGGTCGATAGATCTAATGACCATATTTCTCGGCGCAGCAGTCGATGCGCGCAACAACCCGAGATTGGCCGACTACCTCGATCAGCTCAAACAAGCCCGGCCCCCACGTGCGCCCCGTCACCGCCATACGAGTAGGATGTATGATATCGGCAGCTTTGACTCCGAGAGCGTCGGCAACTCCTCTAAGCGCGGCTTCGATATTGGCCAGGCTCCACTCCTCCAGGCTTGCCAGCTTGATACTAACCGCCTTCAATATCGCAGGCGTTGTATCCTTCGCCAGATGTTTTTTTGCTCCTTTTTCATCGTATTCGATCTCGTCTGAATAGAAAAACGATACCATTTCCGGAGCTTCTTTAAGCAACACCAGCCGATCCTGAATCAGCCCAGTCACTTTGTGAAGGTAATCAAGCTCCTGAGCGGAGGGAGGCTCGGATATGAACCCGGCCTGCTGTAAGCGAGGGAGAATCATATCCGCCAATTGCCCTACAGTGAGCATCCGCACATACTCCCCCTGCAAATCGTTGAGCTTGGCAAGGTCGAATATAGCGGGGTGGTTTGTGATACCCTCCAACGAAAACTTCTCGATAAGCTCCTCCCGCGAATACAGTTTGCGATCTTCTCCGGCGCTCCATCCCATTGTGGCAAGGAAATTGAGCATAGCATCCGGCAAATAACCATCCTCGATATAAGATAGAAAACGTGTCTGCGCCTCACTGCGTTTGGAGAGCTTTTTGCCCGTTTCATCGAGGATCAGCGACGGATGCACCCAGACAGGCGGCTGCCAGCCGAACGCCTCGTATATCTGCATGTGCTTGGGCGCACTCGACAGCCATTCATCTCCGCGCACAACGTGAGTGATTTTCATAAGATGATCGTCGACCACACTAGCGAAGTGATATGTTGGATAACCATCGGCCTTGATTATCACGAAGTCGTCCTGCAAGTCGTTGCGGAAACTGACATGTCCACGCACGGCATCCTCAAGCTCGGTGACGCCCTGGGTATTCATCGCAAATCTGATTACAGGCTTGGGATTTTCTTGCGCACACTGATTGCGTGATTGTTCGTCGAGATCGCGGCATCTTCGATCGTATCCCGGCGGCAGCTTGGCCGCTTCCTGCACCTTTCGCATTTCTTCGAGCCGCTCTTTTGTGCAATAGCAATAATAAGCTCTGCCACTGTCGATAAGCCGCCGGACGTATTTGTGATAAAAGTCCAGTCTTTGAGATTGGAAATACGGGCCGAACGGGCCGCCGACCTCTGGGCCTTCGTCCCACTGCATCCCCATCCACCGCAACGCCCTCATCATCTCTTCCAGGGAGCCTTCGACGAAGCGGTTGCGGTCTGTGTCCTCGATTCTAAGAACAAACGTGCCGCCGGTGTGTCTTGCATACAGATAATCGAAAACCGCGGTGCGAATGTTGCCGATATGCGGGGAGCCGGTGGGGCTTGGAGCCATACGTAGTCTGGGTTTATCGGGAGTCATAAATAAAATGGTCCTCATTCATGTTGTAGCTAATTATAGCAAACACAGCGGTGACGACCAATCGACCGCCACCGCTATGCTCATTATATCGCCGCCATCGGCTAATTTTTTGTGATGTATTTGCGCTTCGTCTTTGTGAAGCCTTGAGTGATCTTCTTTGCGTCAAGTTGCCACAAGCCGGACTTGCCACGAGTGTGGAAGCAGTGATATGAGCTTAAAATCGATGCGATCACCAATCTCGTTGTGCGTTTCACGATGTTGACTTCGTTGACGAGTTGAGCGAATGTCATCCCCTGGCCGTGCTGTCCCAGGATGCTGGTAATCACGTCGAAGATCGGCATATCCCGGCTTTCGAAGTCGTTGCGGACATCAAGAAGCTCCAAGCTGCGTCCCACGTCAATAGCAAGCTGTTCGTCAACCTCACCATCGTAGCGATATCGGAACTCACCGGGTTTGGCGGTCTTTTCGATATAAAAAGCCGCACCGGAGACCTCGGTGATATCTTTATAGAAATCTTTAAGGCCAAAAATCAGTCGAAGCTCATTGTTGACATAGGCAGATTTGCGCTTGCCCTCGTCGATGAGCGTAATCGGGATGATCGCCGGCTCAGGCCCGAAGAAGTCCGGATTAATCTGGCACAGAGGGAACGTGCCCTCCACCTTATGATGGTATTTAAGCACACAGCGCTGAGAGTCGCCGTTGGGCTGGTAATTGGTCAGCGATGGGTCCTCGTCGGTCACGTCTTCGACCAGAGGATCGTATATCTCGGCCTTGAGGTCTCCCTCGAAACCCTCAACTTCGAGTTCCTGATCGAAAACCTCTCCCTCGGGAGTCTCATACGGCGGTGTAGGCGGCACTTCCAGGCTCGTCGGCATGAGCTGCACCTCATCCGGAAACTCTTCTTTTTTGCTATATCTAGTGCCACCGAGCCACATCACACGATCATCCGCCGCGAGCGCATCTTTCACTTGCTCATACGCGCCGGCATACGCGCCCTCGTCCGGGCTGACCTCCAAAACCTGCTCTATGAGGTCTTCCGCAGACGCGCTGTCTTTGGCTAGAATCAGCTTTATTATCTCTTCTTTATCGGTATCGGTGAGGTTGACAGGCCCTTCGAGTTCATCCTCTTCATCCGCGGGCAGCGCAGCTACCTCTTCGGCAATCTTGCTCAAAGCGGCAGTGAACTGTTTTTCAGCGCTCACAGGGTATGCCTTTTGATCGGAAAGCAGCAGAATGCGGTCGTCTGAAACCAACTGCGCGTAAAAGTCGATTGGGTGGAAGTCCGTCTTAAGCGCTCGCCAGGCAATCAGAGCCAAAATCTTCACCGGCACAGGCTTTTTGCACTTCTTGAGGATGGCCGCTGCGGAATCCGCGATGTTATCGGCATCCCACTTGCCCTCTCCGCAAATCTCCGAATACTCGTCTACCTGCCGCTGCGACAAATAGTTGTCGAATATGACGTCTGCTTCTTCGTCGGAGGACGGCTCCAGCAGCCACTCAGACAATCCATAACCCAGCGCCCCAGAATCATAGAAGTTCTCTCCACGGGTCAGTATTCTGGGCAGCACTTCTTTGTATGCCTCTGCGGGACGATCGAATCTTTGTCCAAGCTCAGCCGCAAGCAAATCCAGCGACACAGGCACCCCCGCGCTCACCAGCACATCCGCCAAAACCCTCTCAAACGGCCTGCGAGTATCGCTCCATCTTATCGATGGGGCCCAACGCCGATCGGTCATCTCAAACCGATCACTTTCGAGCATCACGCTGCGAATCAGCTTAGGGGTCGCCTCCGGCAAATTAACAGCTTTTGAAACTTGTCTCAGTTTTGCCGGCTGCTCCCTTCCCAGCAGAACAAGGTAAGCTTTATCCGCCAAATACAGCTTGGCGGCTTCGCGCGTAATATCTTCTTTCGTCAGCTTTGTGGCTGAGTTATCCATGATTCCTCCGTTCCGAATGCGTCGTGACCGAGCAGCCAGGACGTCAAAAAGTTATTAGATCGTATTCGGTTGCATTAGTAATGGTCGCCCTAACAAACGTGCCGGGTTTAAGGGAGGTATCGTCCAGATAGACCAAACCGTCGATCTCAGGAGCATCTCTATAGCTCCGGCCGAACATTACATCCTCCACCCTGCCCTCGACCAGCACTTCCATTTTTCTGTCTATAAAAGATAGATTGCGAGCCAGAGATATTTCCTGCTGGGCGCTCATCAATCGATCGTATCGCTGTTCGGCGACGTCATAAGGCACTGCCTCATCGAGCATACTCGCCGCGGGAGTCCCCTCTTCGCGGGAATAAACAAACGCTCCTACTTTATCAAATTTCACTCGTTGTATAAAGCTCAACAGATTTTCGAACGCGCTGTCGGTCTCCCCAGGGAAGCCCACTATAAACGTCGTTCGCAGCGCGATCTCCGGCATCTTTGCTCGCAGCGAATCAATCACGTTCATATATTCTTCCGAAAGGCCCCTGCGATTCATTGCACCAAGCACACCATCATCGGCATGCTGAAGCGGCAGATCAATATATTTTACTACCTTATCACATTCTGCAATCGCGTCAATCAGGCTCGGTGTCACCTTTGACGGATAGCAATACATCAGCCGGATCCAGTGAAGTTTCGGAATATTATTCAGTTTTCTCAGAAGACTCGCCAAAGCGTCGCGCTCGTCGAAATCCCGACCATATTGCGTCAAGTCCTGGCCGATCAGGATCAGTTCCCTGACCCCGTTGTCGGCAAGCCACTCAGCCTCCCGCAGGATCATATCTTCCGGTCGACTGCGATATTGTCCCCGAATATCGGGAATCGCGCAATATGTGCAGCGATTTGAGCAGCCATCCGAAATCTTCAGATACGCAGTCCACGGTGGGGTGGATTGCATACGCGCCTCAGGCTCGATCCACTTCGTCGGCGGCTCCCCAACACCATCAATCGACTTTCCCGACAGCGCGGATTCGATGGCGACCGCAAGTTTGCCAACGTGGTCGACGCCCATAACGACATCGGCATTTCCAAGTTCCGTTGGCACCGAAAAACCTGCGCCCTTAAAATCCGCTCCGAACTTTTGGGACAAGCAGCCGATGACTATTACCGCCTTGCAATCGCCGGAGCGTCTGTGCTCGAGTGCCTCACGGATTGTCTCCCCACTCTCCAATCTGGCGCTCTCCACAAAACCGCAGGTGTTGACTACTATAACATCCGCTAATGTATTATCGACTACAATTTCGTGCCCCGCAAGGGCGATTTCAGCGAGCGCCCCCTCCGAATCCACCAAATTCTTCGGACATCCAAGGCTTACCAGACTTACTTTTGCCATAAATATATTATCTAACGCGAGTGAACATACCCGCGACTACTCTTCTTCCTCATCATCATTAAGAT
>JAAYKG010000044.1 GCA_012522555.1 Armatimonadota bacterium | reverse complement strand
GGATAAATGGTGGCCGAATTTGTGTGGCGACCAGCCTCTATATGACGTCGATGTTGTGCTGCTCGACAAGGCCGGGACTGCTGTTGATTCCGCCACTCGTCGAGTCGGGTTCCGAAACGTCTCGTGGCGGCGCTGCGAGGGTGGGGAGCACGCCGATCCGTGGATATGTGTTGTGAACGGACGGCCTGTTTTTTTGCAGGGGATCAACTGGACCCCGATTCGACCGAACTACGCCGACGTGACTGAGGCGGATTATCGTAAACGACTGGAACTGTATAAAGACCTTGGGCTGAATATTATGCGGGTGTGGGGCGGCGCGTTTCTTGAGCGCGAGCGCTTCTACAATCTCTGTGATGAGCTTGGCCTGTTGGTGTGGCAGGAGTTTCCTCTGTCCTCTTCCGGCGTCGAAAACTACCCGCCTGATGATTCCGATGCCATCGAGTCGATGCTGCCTATAGTGAAATCATACATCGAAAGACGCCAACACCATCCGTCGCTGATTATCTGGTGTGGAGGCAACGAGTTGATGGACAAGCAATACAAGCCGGTTGATGATACACATCCTCTAATTGCTCAGATACGAGCGATAGTGGACAGTGATGATCCCACTCGTCGGTTTCTTGCAACATCGGCGAGCGGGCCGGAGTTTTCGGCTGCCGAGCAAAATTATGGAAAAGGAATCCACTGGGACATACACGGGCCGTGGCAGATAGGCGGTGAACTCGATACAGATTGGGTTCGGTATTGGGCGAATGACGATGCATTGTTCAGGTCGGAGATGGGAGCGCCTGCCGCCAGTCCCGCCGATATCATCCAAAACTCCGCTGGAGAGCTTGATCCTCTGCCCGGTAATGCCTCCAATCCCTTGTGGAGGCGCACGTCGCCGTGGTGGATCGAGTGGCATGTAGCATCCCAAGAACTGGGACGAGAACCGGAGAGCCTTCAAGAATATGTCAATTGGAGTCAAAATCGGCAGGCGAGGGCATTGGCGATCGCAGTGAAGGCGTGCAAGGATCGTTTCCCGCGTTGTGGAGGATCTATTATCTGGATGGGCCACGATTGTTTCCCTTGCACGGCCAACACATCCATCGTCGATTTCAATGGTGACCCAAAACCGGCTGCAGTCGCGCTGAAAGCGGTATGGCGGGGCTAATTATTGGGTATATATCCAGCAGATTGTTTTATCAATGGAGGAAATGTTAATGGAAGATTTGGATAAAGTGCGACTCTTGGCGCCCGATTTGCGCGATAACAAAGCTTTTCCCCGCAGTTCGCGGGCTACCCTTGCGGATTATGTGATCGCAGCGCGGGTCGTCGACAAGTGCCGCGCCGATTTGGTTGGCCAAATTGGTGACTACGACACAAATTGCCCACTCGATAAGATATGGCTCGAATTCGCCGGCATCAACTACGATGAACTGAGGGCCTTTTTAGCCACCGGCGCGTCGGATGAACAAGTTGAGTCTTGGATTCGTGAACGTGCGAAGCAGCAGACCCGAGAAGAAATCATTCCGTGGAATAATCAGCAGCGCGACCGGCGGCTGAGCGATGTTCCGGTTGATCTGCAAGTATATATGGAGGACTACATCAAACAATACGTCCCCCGCAACAAAGTTGTCTACACCCTGTTCGACATCTACGACTACGAAGAGGAGAGGCTGTAACCTCGTCGGTGTGACAGCTATTAAGGGGATATTGTGGCAATTTAGCATCATTGCGGACAATCTGAGCGATCCATGAAGGTTTGTTGCTCTAAGCCCGCTAAGTTGCCAGTAATGTATCCATCAGGAGGCGGTGCAAATGCCGGATATGTTCGTTAAACTGCTTGATATCCCCGACGATAGTGCGGAAATTGCAAAGTTGAAAGATCAAGGGATCAATATTCGTCGGATTCAGCCTTATGAGCGTTCGATATTGCAGAACTTTGTGACGGAGAATTTCAGCGTGGGCTGGGGAGATGAGATACAAGCTTCTTTTTCGCACCAGCCGGTGGCTTGCTTTGTCGCAACGCACGAGAAGAAAATAGTCGGTTTCGGCTGCTATGAGACGACTTGCAAGAACTATTTTGGCCCCACTGGCGTTTTGAAGGAATACCGGGGCAAAGATATCGGCAAGGTCCTTCTGATCGAGTGCTTGAAGGCGCTGAGAGAGCTTGGTTATGCCTATTGCATCATAGGCGGGGTTGGGCCTGCTGATTTTTATAACAAATGCTGCGGCGCCACCTTGATACCGGACAGCGTGCCCGGTATTTACGGCGACAGCCTGGCGCGGTAGCTCGGCTAACTCTTAAGCAGCCGTCTCAGCTTGTAGGCCTGCTGTAGAGAATTTGCGATCTCCCGGAGGGTCATCGGTCGATTCTTGCGCGAGTCGAATCTTGATATTTGAAGGATATTATCGACAAGATGACTCTTCGGGGTTCCTGTGAAAAACGCGTTTCGCCGCTGATAATCGCGCCATCCCATCTTCCCTTTTACGTATAACAGCGATGCGAGGGTTTCCATCAACTCGGCTCGGGTCTGCTTGCGCAGTTCGTCGCGTGTGAAGACGTGGTCGGCGAGATATTCGAACTCCAGCTTGTATGGCGGCTGATCCCCGAATGTCTCTGCCAGAAGAGTCGCGGCACGCCAGTTCAAAATGGTGGATCTGCTGTTGGCTGTGTAGAAGAGCTTGACTTCAGCGTCGTAAATGCTGGCTTTAGCGCCTTCGGAGGTCACTATTTCATATTTTTTGCAGGTGCGAAAAATCGTCGGCTGTCCGGGTTTGGCTTCGGGGTTTTCGATGCCGGCGATATCAGCGTCTGCCACCGAAAGCACCTTCGCGTAGTGGTTGTGCAGATGGTTGACCGCGCCCCGGCGGTCGCCGCGAACTCGAATGTAATCTCCTGTGTTTATCGGCAGTTGAGGCCCTTCGGAGTGCGCTTTGGCCTCGCGTTCCTCTCGCAGAATCATGTCCCGGATGGTGGATTTGAACAAGTCGCCCCTGGCCGGGTTTGAAAGTGCTCGCGCGATCATCTCGGTTAAAGCTCCATCATCAGTCTTTAATCCGACGGACTTGCGAAGCGCTCTGTTGCCCTCTTCGGCTGCAAAAAGCACATTCGACTCCTTGACGCGGCAGGTCTCTCCGTTACGCGAGTTTTGAATGGTATAAACCCAGTGCGGCCTGGGATTTGGGCAGAGGTCTACCTCAAGAACCTGGCCAAGGGTTTTGTCTGGGCCTAGGTGGCCATAGCTTTGGCGGGGAAGTTGGGGGTTGGTGTGCCTGTAAGCCACAAACCGGCCTACACTGAACTTATAATCATCGAGCATTTCGTTGACCTTTCACCACTATTATACTCCACAACTCGCAGTAGTCAACTCATATTCCCACTCACCCAGAGGGTAGCAAAAGAATCCCCTCCCCTGGGGGAGTAGATTGTGCCTGTGTTGTAGGGGCAGGGGGTTGGCACACGAATCCCCTCTCCTGGAGGAGAGGGATAGGGTGAGGGCGAAAACAACTTTCCACACCCGCCTGGTATACCAAGCCAACCTCTTCCCGCGCAATCTTTTATACTTCAACAGCCCGCCCGGTTTGCCAGGCCGACCCCCTCACCCCCGCCCTCTCCCTCGAGGGAGAGGGAGTAACTGGTCCCACGTCAAGGGGGAGAGGGGGTAACTGGTGTCCCGTCAAGGGGGAGAGGGAGCAGGCTGTGGTTAGGGTGAGGGGCAGCTTTTTAAGTGAGCAAGCTCTCGATTTACCTTGCTACCCTTATTCAACATCAGATATAATAGTATTGGTTTTTGGGGGATTTATAGTGCGCGCAGAGATTATTTCGGTCGGGACGGAGTTGTTGCTGGGGCAGATTGTCGATACGGATGCGGCATATCTGTCCAGCCTGCTGCCGCAGTTCGGGGTCGATTTGCATTACAGGGTGACCGTAGGAGACAACGAATCCCGCCTCGCTGATGCGCTCAGGCTCGCTCTCAGCCGGGCCGACATCATCTTCACCATCGGCGGGCTTGGGCCGACTATGGACGATCTTACCAAAGAAACCGTCGCAGTGGTGCTTGGCGATGAGATGGTGCTGCACGAAGAATCCGCCCAGCGTATGCGTTCGTTTTTCGCTGCGCGCGGCATCGAAATGCCGGAATCCAACCTCAAGCAGGCGATGACGCCCAGGCACGGTAAGGCGCTACCCAATCCACTGGGCACTGCGCCGGGGGCGGCGTTTGAAAAGGATGGCAAGGTGATAATAGTCTTGCCTGGGCCGCCCGGGGAGTTCGTCGAGATGGTGGATTCGCAGGTTGTAAAATATCTGCGCGAATATGTCGGAGATGCCGCCGGTTTGATTCGCTCCAGGGTTCTTCGCATCGCCGGCCTTGGTGAGTCAAGTGTGGCGGAGATGGTGAAAGATCATTTTAACGGATCAAATCCGACAGTCGCGCCGCTTGCCAGCTCCGGTGAGGTGCATTTGAGGATTACCGCGAAAGCGGCAAGCGCGGCCGAGGCGGATGCGATGCTCGATGATATGGACGCCGGGCTGTCGGCGATCCTTGGAGCAAACGTCTTTGGGCGCGACGATGAGACCCTCGAACAGGTCGTGGTGAGGTCGCTTATCGCGGATAAATTGACGCTGGCGTTGGCGGAAAGCTGCACCGGCGGGTTGATAGCCAACAGAATAACTAATGTGCCCGGCGCTTCGGAGACACTGCTGGCCGGGTTTGTGACCTATAGCAACCGGGCAAAGAAGGATATTCTGGGGGTGGACGAGCAATTATTAATTGAATATGGGGCGGTCAGCGAGCAGGTGGCTCGTGCGATGGCTGAGGGCGCCAGGAGGGTCTCTGGAGCCGATATTGCAGTTTCGGTGACAGGGATTGCGGGGCCGACCGGGGGAACAGCCGACAAGCCGGTTGGGTTGGTATATATGGCTTTGAGCACGGCTGACGAGACTATTGCCTTCGAACATCGGTTCTCGGGCAAACGGATGGACATTAAACTAAGGGCATCACAAGCGGCTCTGAACCTGCTGCGCACGCGCGGTTCATAGCTCAGGTTTTGAGATGCCGTATTTGATATGGCAAACCAAAAAGTTATCCGCGCATTTGCGGCCATTTGCCTGGATGAGGAGGTCCGAAATCGCATCTCCGACCTTCAGGCACGCATCAAAGATCTCGCCTCAGATGTCAAGTGGGTCGAGCCGAAGAATTTTCATATCACACTGAAATTTTTGGGCGACGTCACCCCTGGAAAACTTGTCAGCGTTCAGGCCGCGCTTGCCGAAGTCGCGCGGAAGCTTCCAGCGTTTGATTTGAGTGTGACCGGCACGGGGGTATTTCCCACGCCGAGACGTCCGAGGGTGGTCTGGGTCGGAACCGAAACCGGCCGCGAACAGCTCGCCGCGCTTGCGGGGGCGGTCGAAGACTCGCTGGTTAAGGTGGGGTTTGAAAAAGAAGAAAAACCGTTTCAGTCGCATATAACAATCGGCCGGATAAGAGAGTCCAAACCGGATCCGAAGCTGATCGAAGGGCTGGAAGATATTGATGACGAAGATCTCGGCGTGCAGCGCGTCGGAGCAATTACGCTGATGGAGAGCGTGCTGAGATCGGGCGGGCCTTCATATACGCCGATGAGTGTGCACGAATTGACGGCGTTATCCTGAGTTTAGCTTGGATTGGCGATTGAGAGGATTGCAGACAGGGAGAGTCTTATGGATAAAGATAAAGCGTTGGATATGGCTCTGGCGCAGATCGAGAAGCAGTTCGGACGCGGCTCGATTATGCGATTGGGGGAAAGACCGCAGTTTGATGCGTCTGTAATACCTACCGGCGCAATGTCGCTGGATATGGCTCTTGGGGTTGGCGGAGTGCCCAGGGGCAGAATTACGGAGATATATGGTCAGGAGTCTTCGGGAAAGACGACTTTGGCCTATCACATCGTCGCTGAAGCGCAGAAACTGGGCGGGGTGGCGGCGTTTGTCGATGCTGAGCACTCAGTCGATGCGGCTTATGCTGCGAGGCTTGGTGTCGATATCGATTCTCTGCTGGTCTCTCAGCCGGATACCGGCGAGGAGGCGCTCGAGATCGTTGACGCGCTGGTGCGAAGTGGGGCGGTCGACTTAGTGGTGCTGGACTCCGTTGCTGCGTTGGGCCCCAAAGCGGAGATCGAAGGTGATATGGGGGATTCGCATATGGGCCTGCAGGCTAGGCTGATGTCGCAGGCGCTGCGAAAAATCGGCGGCTCGCTGAACAAGTCCAACACCGCGGCGATCTTTATCAATCAAATCAGAGAAAAAATCGGCGTTATGTTCGGCAATCCGGAGACCACTCCCGGCGGGCGAGCGCTGAAGTTCTGGGCGAGTGTCCGACTGGAAGTGAGGCGGATTGAGACACTCAAAGTGAGCGGCGAGGCGGTCGGGACCCGGGTTAGGGTCAAAGTCGCCAAAAACAAGGTCGGGCCTCCATTCAAAAACGCCGAGTTCGACATAATGTTCAGCCAGGGAATCTCCAAGAGCGGCGGCCTGCTCGATGTGGCTGTTGACATGGGCCTGGTCACCAAAACCGGCACCTGGTTTACCTACGCCGATACCAGGCTTGGCCAGGGGCGGGAGAACGCAAAGACATTTTTGGAAAACAACCCGGAATTGCTTACTGAATTGGAGACAAAAATAAGGGCTGACGCCACGGAGAGCGGTTCTGGGGCTGAAGGCAATGGAGAAGAGGCGAAAGTATCGTCTGAATGATGCGATGAGTGAGATAACGGCAATCGAGACTCAGGCGAAGCGAGGCGATAGGAAGTCGATCTTCGTCGATGGTCAATTTGTCGTTGGGGCGCACCAGGACGTTGTGGCTGCGCTAAACTTGGCGGTTGGCCAGAGGTTCGAGGCCGATCATCTTGAGAAAATAATACATAAAGAATCCGCTAGAAAAGCGTTTGAAGCTGCGCTGCGATTGATTGGTTATAGAGATCGCGCGGAAGCGGAGGTTCGCAAGCGATTAAGAGGGAATGATTTTCCTGAAAATATCGTAGATGAAGTGATTGACCGGCTGTATCGAATGGGTTTGTTGGATGATGCGAAGTTCAGCCGGGATTGGGTCAAATCGCGCACGGCCTCTAAGCCGATGGGCCGGATGCGACTTGCTTGGGAACTACGGACGAAGGGCGTGGAGCCTGCCGTGGTTGAGCAAGCTTTGGAAAATATCGACGCGGGCGACGAGAGGACACTCGCACTCGCTTTGGCGCGTAATCGGGCCGATAAATCCGATGTTTGCGACCGCAGCTTTCGTGACAAAACAGCCTCGTTTCTGAGGAGGAGAGGTTTTGGCTGGGGGATTATCGCAAACGTATTAGATGAGATATGTCCCTTAAAAGAGGACTGAACAGAGATTGGAGCCATATGAGGCTTCAATGGCAGAAATATTTCTGCGATGTGAGAGGAGGTACCGAGGTAATCATTCGGTAGTGGAATTGTCGGGATGTGTTATGCTAGGCGCGGATCGTGCGCCGAATAATAGTCAGTTGATATATTCGCTCTACCTCACATCCTAATTCGAACAGGAGGTGAGGCTGATTGAACATTGTGATACCTTTAATCGTCGGTTTGATTGCTGTTGCGGCGGCTGCCGGCGCGACTTATTTCTGGTTCATTTCACCGAATCTGCTCAGGCTAAAATCCGCGAAAGCGGCGATTGCGGAGCGTGAAGAGGAACTCCAAAAGGAGATTGAGGCCAAAAGAAAAGAAGTTCTCCTCGAAGCTAAGGAAGAAGCGTTCAAAATACGCGCTGAGATAGAAAAGGAGAATAAAGAAAACAGGGCTGAGATCCAGAGGTTAGAGCGGAAGCTGACTCAAAAAGAAGAAACACTCGACCGTAGACTTGAAAACCTCGATCGAAAAGAACGTGGCATTACGGAAAGTGAAGCACAAGCCCAGCAAATGCTTCACGACGCCGAATGTATGTTAATTCAGCATAGAACTGAGCTGGAACGGATTTCTAGAATGAACTCCGACGAGGCCAGGGCTATTTTGCTGCGTCAAATCGAACATGAGATGGAGCGTAAAGTCGCTCACATCATTAGACAAGCTGAAGAACAAGCCAAAGAGCAGGCCGATCGTAAAGCGAGGGATATCATAACCCTTGCGGTTCAAAGATGCGCGGTGGATCAGGCTGCTGAGACCACCGTTTCCGTCGTTCCGCTGCCTGGCGATGATATGAAGGGGCGCATCATCGGTCGAGAGGGTCGCAATATCAGGGCGTTTGAGACCCTCACGGGGGTTGATCTGATAATCGACGACACTCCTGAGGCTGTTGTGGTCTCCGGGTTCGACCCGGTGCGCCGAGAAGTGGCTCGTGTGGCTTTGTCGAGCCTCATCCTCGACGGGAGAATCCATCCCGGTCGCATTGAGGAGATGGTCAGCAAAGCTCAGCTCGAGTCGACCGCCAAAATGAAAGAGGCGGCCGAACGCGCCGTCTTCGAGACTGGAGTCACCGGGCTTGATCCGGAACTGATAAAGCTCCTTGGGCGACTCAGATATCGCACAAGCTATGGGCAAAACGTCCTGCAGCACAGCGTCGAAGTCGCTCATCTGGCCGGAGCGATCGCTGCGGAACTGGATGTCAATGTTCCACTTGCGAAACGGGCAGGGTTGCTGCATGACATCGGCAAGGCGGTCGACTTTGAGGTCGAAGGGCCGCATGCGATCATTGGGATGGATATTCTCAAGCGTTACCGAGAGCATCCCGAGGTCTGCCATGCTGTGGGCGCGCATCATAACGACATCGAGCCTAAATCGGTGGAGGCGGTATTAGTCCTTGCCTCAGACGCGATCTCAGCGGCCAGGCCGGGAGCCAGACGCGAGACGCTGGAGACCTATGTCAAACGCCTGCAAAAGCTCGAAACCATCGCAGATTCGTTCGATGGCGTCGAAAAGACCTACGCTGTTCAGGCTGGCAGAGAGATCCGCGTTATGGTCAAACCGACGGAAATCGACGATGAAGGCGCGGTCAAATTGGCGCACGACACAGCAAAGCGAATCGAAGAAGAGATGGAGTATCCGGGCCAGATCAAGGTCACAGTTATAAGGGAAACTCGAGCTATCGAGTTTGCGAAATAAGAAAAAAAGATCACTTGAAACGAAACAGAGGGTGCGTAAGGGTAACGGCCTTGCGTACCCTCGGATTGTATGATAAGTGGACGATGCAATCAAAATCCTGGTAGTGGGCGATATGATGGGCGGCTCTGGAAGAAGGGCTGCGGCCAAGTTGCTTCACGATATTCGTGCGCAGCATGGTTGTGATATGGTCATTGTCAACGCGGAAAACGCAGCCGGCGGTTTAGGGATTACTGTTCCTACCGCTAAGGCGCTCTTCGACGCTGGCGCCGATGTCCTGACTATGGGCAACCATACCTTCGCAAAGCGCACTATCGCGCCGTATCTTGACGACGAAATTAGAATCATCCGACCGGCGAATTACCCGCCGGGGGTAGCGGGTCGAGGATGGGGCATATATCGCAGCGCCTCTGGGGTGAGCGTGGCTGTGATCAGCCTGTTGGGGCGCATATTTATGGAGCCGATGGATTGTCCATTTCGCGCGGCGGATTGCGCCCTCAAGGAAATCGGGGATCGAGCCAAAGTAATAGTAGTCGATATGCACGCCGAGGCGACTTCAGAAAAGATCGCCTTAGGGCGGTATCTGGATGGCCGGGTGTCTGCGGTGATTGGAACACATACCCACGTGCAGACGTCAGATGAAAAGGTGATGCCTGGCGGGACGGCTTATATCACCGATGTTGGAATGACCGGCGTGGAGGATTCCGTGATCGGTATGGACTATCCGACCGTGATCTCACGTTTTCTGACTCGTGTTTCCACCAAGTTCGAGCTGGCGGAGGGCGAGGCTGTGCTGAGGGGAGTCATAGTAGAGGTGCAGCCCGATACGGGGCGAGCAGTATCTATCACCAGGATAGTCATCCCTGAATAATATCTTTGGCGACAAGCTCCCGATTGCTTTGGCGTTAGACGATAATTGACAGCGTCTGCGGGCGCAGGTAGAATAGTAGCGGAGGTCATGACGATGCGGTTTTTGCATTTTATGCTCATATTGGGAATGCTGGCGGCCTGCCTGATCGCTCCGTGGACGGCCTCTGCGGCTCCTGCGAAAGATGTATCCATATACAAAGGGGAAGACCCCTCTGAAAATGGGATGATGCTTGGCGGATGGGGCAGCGGTAACGCCATTAAAGCCAAGGAGTTGATCCTTGAAGGCAGTTGGTCGATAAAGATCACTACCCAAGGCCTCTACTCAGGCGGAAAAATAGAGTTCGGCCAGCCGGTGACGCTGTTTTCCGGCGGTATCGATGACACCCGCTACATTCAGTTTGGGCTGTTCTTCAACGAAACCCAGATGGTAAATCCTGCTCCGGGCTTCGAGTATGCCATGTCCGATGTGGAGCCATATCGAAAGCCCAAAGCGAACAAGGTGCGATTTTTGTTCGTATCAGAGACTGGCCAGGCGGTCGAAGCAGTGGAGCCTGTCGGAGCAGTCGATCCGGACGACAACTGGCTGCGAGTGGCAGTGCCGCTTGCTAAATTCAAATCTATTCCCGGCATCACTGAGTTTCGTATGAAGCAGCTTATGATCTTCACCGACACGCCGGGTACTGTATATCTTGGCCTTATGAAGCTGGTCACGGACACCGAACCGATCAAAGTCGATCCGCTGGACTCTCGGACTACTTCGATTATGTACACGGAATATTTCGTTGCAAATGCTACTGCTGGGGTAAGCAACCTCAAATATGCTTGGGATTTTGACGCCAGCAACGGGATTCTTGCAGACTCGACCGAGAAAGTCGCGAAGTATACTTATAAAACCGGCGGGGATTACACTGTTACGCTCACTGTCAGTGATGCCAATGGGTTGAAAGATCCGGTGACGGTTTCAACGATCATCTCGGTCACGGACTAGCGTGGGGGCGCTCGATTCGCAGTGTTGATCGCGCTGCTACAATCACTCCGACCTAAGCAATGGACCAAAAACGGCCTGCTGTTTGCGGGCTATCTGTTTACCATTCAGCAGGGCCACCACATCTCCGAACTGCTCAGGGTGATCGCCGCGTTTGCGATATTTTGCGGAATATCGGGCGCAGCCTACATCATAAACGATGTGGCCGATATCAATCGCGACCGCATTCACCCCCAAAAGCGTAAGCGGCCGATCGCTTCAGGCGCGCTGCCGATTTCGGTGGCTTTAGCCGCGGCAATTGTTTTTATCGCTGTTGGTTCTTGGTGCGCATTTGTTCTAGACTTCCAGTTTGGTTTGCTGGTGTTGGGCTATTTGACGCTGACGCTGGCTTATTCGGCCAGGCTGAAGCACGTAGTGATCATCGACGTACTCGCTCTAACCGCAGGGTTTGTTATTCGAGCGGTGGCGGGCGCGGAGGTTATCAACGTCCCAATTTCTTCCTGGCTGTTGCTTTGCGCGACGCTGCTGGCGCTATTTTTGGGCTTGGCGAAGCGCCGAAACGAGCTGCTTTCCCTCGAAAATGGAGGCGAGCATCGCAAGACTCTGGGAGAATATACCGCTCCGATGCTCGACCAGATGCTCACAGTCACTGCCTCGGCGACGCTTATGGCCTACTGCCTCTACACTTTCACGTCGGTGTCGTTAGTTACGGGCAGCTCACATCCCGCTTTGATGATTACGATTCCATTCGTGGTTTATGGGCTATTCAGATATATGTTTTTGATCCACACCCGCAACGCCGGCGGCAACCCGGAGTTGGTTTTGCTTGAGGACAAGCCGATGTTCATCAACCTTGTTCTCTATATTGCTGCAGCGGTGGTGGCTCTCAAACTAGTGCCGTAGCCGCCTGCCTGCCCCATTCAATTGCGGCCTCTTCAGCCTCAACTACATCGCCATCTATTCTCAGTCCGGGTGCGATTATGGCAGCCCCGCAGTCTTTCAGCCGCTCTTCGAGAAGGTTTACAGCCTCACAAAACATATCGTAGCTCGAATCTCCAGGGCCGAATGCCGCGCCTTTCTTGCCGGAAAGGTCCAAGCCCGCCATCGCATCATAGAACTCGATAAAATCGTCTTGCATGTCCCCTTCTCCCCAAGTGGAGCTTCCCAGGAAGATGATGTCGTAGTCCTGCATATCGTCGACGTCAGTATCGATGACATTGCGAATGACTACGTCGATTCCCGCCTGTTTTATGCCATCGCTGATATATCCCGCGAGCAATTCGGTGCTGCCGGTGGAAGTGCCGTAGATAATAATCGCCTGCATAGCTGCGCCTCCGGGTGTTTATGTATATTAGTCTTACCCACCTGTGGCGAGCCAAAACGAAGAGCCGACCATCATAACGATGATCGGCTCAAAAATGGGGCGAGAAATGGGATTTGAACCCACGGCCTCCAGGGCCACAACCTGGCGCTCTAACCAACTGAGCTACTCCCGCCATACTTCCAACTGGCGCCCCCTGCGTGATTCGAACACGCGGCCCACTGCTTAGAAGGCAGTTGCTCTATCCCCTGAGCTAAGGGGGCACGCACGCGGACGCTCCGTCCTCAAAGATTATATCACAGCGACGCCCGGTGGGCAAATGTTTTTGGGCGCGAAAACTGAAAGTGAAAGAAGAAGAAAGTGGACTCGCCGCTCCGGCACATTAACAACATGGGTGGCGGTTTTCTCGCCACCCATCAATCTGCAAGTCGCCGCTAGTTATCTTTGACAGTGTGATACATTCGCGCCTGCATGCCGTGGGTCTTGACGATCCCGACGGCCTCGCTTTGGTCGAACGTTTTAGAATCGAAGCTGGCGAGATCTTCGTTGTAAAGCGCATATTTGCTGGCTCGACCGATGATCTGAGCTGAGCCTTTGAACAGCCTCATCGTGACAGAGCCTGTCACACGCGGCTGAATCGAATTGATAAACGCCTCGAGGTCGTCCTTGAACGGATCATACCACAATCCGGCATAGGCCAACTCTCCCCACTTCTGATCGACCAACACCTTGAACGCACGCTCTTGGGCGGTGCAGACCAACGCTTCAAGCGCCTGATGGGCCGGAATCAGCAGCCTGGCGGCCGGGCATTCATAGTTCTCTCGAACCTTGAGGCCCATAATGCGATCTTCCATTATATCAATTCGCCCTATGCCGTTTTCGCCGGCGAGATTATGCGCCTCGATGATGAGATCCAGCGGGTTCATTTTGTTGCCATTGATAGAGACCGGCACACCATTTTCGAACTCAATCGTGATCTCAGTCGGGGTATCCGGCGCATCCTGCGGGCTTTTTGTCCACGTGAATATTTCCTCAGGAGGCGCATAGTTCGGCTCTTCGAGTCTGCCGCCCTCGATGCTTCTTCCCCACAAGTTCTCGTCAATTGACCAGATTTTCTCTTTACTCTGACCAATCGGGATACCCTTCTTTTCGGCGTACTCGATTTCCCACGTGCGAGTCATCGTATGCTCCCGCATCGGCGCAATGATCGGCGTCTCCGGCATAAATGTTCTCATCACGAACTCAAAGCGGAACTGGTCGTTACCTTTGCCGGTGCATCCGTGGCAAAACGCGTCGATACCTCCGATTTTTTTGGCGATCTCGACAGCTTTCAACGCGATCAACGGCCGCGCGATCGAGGTGCTGATCGGGTAGCCTTGATAATCGCCGTTGGCCTTGATCGAAGGATAAATAAAGTCAGTAACGAACTCTTCGCGTGCATCAATCGAATAGTGCTCAGTCTTGAGCAGTTTTGCCTTATCCTCGGCCTGCTTAAGCTCCCCTGCCGGCAAGCCGACATCGATCGTGACCGTGACCACGCGATCAAACCCATAGTCCTCGCGCATCATCGGAATACACACCGAGGTATCAAGACCTCCAGAGTAGACTAAAAGAACGGTTTTTGGCATTGGGTCCTCCGACTCATCGTTAGATATATTGTATTGACTTGTTTTTGCGCTTATTCTCGGCAGGCCAGAAGAACCATCACGGCTTTCTGCGCATGCAGGCGGTTCTCGGCTTCGTCGAAGACTACGCTCTGCCCGCTGTCTATAACCTCATCTGTGACTTCTGAGCCGCGGTGGGCGGGCAGGCAGTGCTCGAAGATCGCGTCGGGTTTCGCATGACTCATTAAGGCGCTGTTGACCTGGAACGCGGAGAAGACCTTCTCTCGCTCGGCGGCTTCCTCTTCCATCCCCATACTAGCCCATACATCCGTGACTACGACGTCCGCATTGCGAGCGGCTTCAACAGGATCATGGACTATCTCGATTCGCGATCCCGTGGAGTCGGCGTCCTTATGGGCTTGGGTGATGACGGGTTCGACCGGGCCGTATCCCTCGGGACACCCCAGGGCGAAGTGCATTCCAACCTTTGCCGCCAACAACATTAGCGACTGTGACACATTGTTGCCGTCGCCGAGAAACGCCATTTTAAGCCCCTCAAACTTACCTTTATGTTCCAGGATCGTCTGAAAATCCGCCAACGCCTGGCAGGGGTGTTCGAGATCGCTGAGTCCGTTGATGACGGGAATGCGAGCATAGCTGGCAAGCTCTGTTACGGTGGAGTGAACGAATGTTCGAGCCATAATAATGTCCACGAAGCGCTCAAGGTTCCTCGCGGCATCAGCGATCGTCTCGCGCTTGCCGAGCT
Organism: Armatimonadota bacterium; assembly: GCA_012522555.1. Taxonomy (GTDB): domain Bacteria; phylum Armatimonadota; class UBA5829; order UBA5829; family UBA5829; genus DTKD01. The sequence continues at coordinate 16,844 of JAAYKG010000044.1, read as the reverse complement.
GGATATCCATCGGCTGCAGATTTATAGCCTGGCCGCCAAGTTGGAAAATCCCCGTCTCAAAGCTGACACGTGTACGCAGAGATGGCTTTTCGAAGATCATCGCCAGGGTCTTGCCTTCGAGGATTTTGCGCTGCTCAGCCACGCTAATTTGCCCCGTTTTGAGCTTTGTCGTCAAATCGAATATGGCGTCGAGATCAGCTCTATTTAGATGAGATATGCCGATCAGGTCGTCGTCTTTGAGGTTTGCTATGTTGTATCTACTTTGTATGTCCAAGTTTTTCACCAGTTTTATAGTCTCAGTCCGGGTATATCGTCCTGTATCCGATCTTGCCATTGTTATATTCATACACCCGAAACGCCAGTTGTCTGTTGAACAGCGAAGAGACGGGTGGGCAGACAAACTGCGGTGTATTGCCGATCCAATCAAGTTCATCGCGATGGAAATGCCCCGTTATGACCGCTTTCACGTTCCCATTCGACGATATCAACGTCTCCCACTTGCGCCGGTTCTCCGCAGGCCAGCTATCGTGCATTTTGTTGAGGTAGAAATCCTGGCTGATCGGAGTATGCGTGAAAACGATTACGGGTTTGTCTCCGGCATCTTTCAGAGCCGTCCTCAGCCACCCGAGGGTGTCGAAGTCCACCTTGACATCCACACGCAGCGGTTCTGAATATATCATCAGAAACACAACGCCTTTGACCTCGGCTTTGGATGCGACAGGGCCGAAGTGTTTGACAAAAGCATCCCGCATCGCAGGGGCTTCATCGATCTCAACTATGTCATTGTTGCCCGGCAGATAGTAGACAGGCGGTTTGAGTGCGCCGAGCGTCTGTTTAGCTTCATTTACGATGTCAGTATCCAGGATGCACTCGTCGAAAATATCCCCAGTGTGGACAACAGCTTCGATTTTCAGGGGCAGAGTGTTGATGGCATTCACCACTTTTGCCGTCCGATTGGTGTTATCTTTATAACCGAAATGAGTATCCGTCATCTGCGCGAAGTAAAAATGCTGCGCAAACCCCGGCACAGATAACCCGATCAGCAGCCCGACGACCACAACAATTCGTCGAATGTACATATCAGCTTTCAAGGATACCAACCGCCTTATCCACTTGCTCTTTCGTCACGATTAACGGTGGCACAAATCGCACGATATTATCTCCGATGGCGTTGACAATCAAGCCTTTCTCCAACGCTTTTGTCGCCAGATCCTTTGCGACAGGTTCGACGAACTCCGCCCCTATCATCAGCCCCAGACCACGGACTTCTTTAATGCCCGGCAGGTTCTTCAGCTGCTCCATAAAATAGGCTCCGACCACCCGGGAATTCTCGACCCAGCCGCCTTCAATGATCTCACTAACACACGCATTGGCCGCCGCACAGGCCAAAGGGTTGCCGCCGAATGTCGAGGCGTGATCCCCCGGCTCGAATATCTCCGCGAATTTCCCCCCGGCAAGACAGCAGCCGATCGGGAATCCGCCCCCGAGAGTCTTAGCCAAGGTCATAACGTCAGGCCTGATATCGTAGTGCTGAAAGCCGAACAGCTTGCCCGTTCTGCCCAGCCCGGTCTGCACTTCGTCGAAGATAAGAACCGCCCCGAGTTCGTCGCACAGCGATCTCGCAGTGGCCAGAAACTCTCTCGCAGCGGGATGGACTCCGCTTTCCCCCTGCACAGGCTCCATAAGAATGGCGCAGGTTTTGTCACCGGCAGCCTGCCTGAGCGCTGCGACATCGTTGTAAGGCACATATTTGAAACCCGGAACGAGAGGGGTGAATGAGTTTTGATATTTTGGTTGGCCGGTTGCGGTGATGGTGGCCAGCGTCCTGCCGTGGAATGATTGTTCGGCGGTGATGATCTCGGTCTTTTCCGGACAGCCGGCGACTTTTGCGGCCTTGCGGGCGAGTTTGATCGCAGCCTCGTTCGCCTCGGCTCCGGAGTTGCAGAAAAACGCCTTGCTCATTCCGGAAGCATCCACCAGCAGCTTCGCCAACTGCGGCTGAGGGGTGGTGTAGTATAAATTGGAAGTATGTATCAGCGTTCCCGCCTGCTTGCATATCGCCTCCACCACCGTAGGAGGACAATGCCCCAGCCCGTTCACGGCAATCCCGGCTACAAAGTCCAGATACTGCTTGCCGTTTTCGTCATAGACGAAGCACCCCTCGCCTCTCACAAAAACGACCGGCAGCCGGCCGTAGGTATGCATCACATAATTGCTGTCCAATTCGATTGTCGTCATATATTTCAGTCCTTGCTTTCGCGCACGATCATCGTCCCGATCCCGGTGTCGGTGAATATCTCCATCAGCAGAGAATGGGGTTTGGTGCCATCGACGATATGGGTGCGCGGAACCCCACCTCTGAGGGCGGTTACGCACGCCTCTACCTTCGGGATCATCCCGGAGCTGATCTTGCCGCCCCGTATCATTTTATCTGCGTCGGCGACATTTAGTTCAGAGATAAACGTGGATTGGTCACCGATGGCGCCGTAGATTCCCGGCACATCCGTCATCATTATAAGCTTTTCCGCGCCAACCTTCGCTGCTATCTCTCCTGCAATGTGATCCGCATTGACGTTCAGGCTCTCACCATTTGGGCCGATAGCCACCGATGAAATGACGGGAATATAGCCGTGGTGAAGAAGATCGATAAGAATATCGGGGTTGATCGCGGTTACTCTGCCGACAAATCCCAGGTCGACCTCCCCTTCCGCTTTTTCCGCTGCGATGAGGTTGGCGTCCTTTCCGCTCAGGCCGATTGCTTTTGCACCCGCGCCATTGATTAGTGAGACGATGCCTTTGTTGGTTTTGCCCGCCAAAACCATCTCCACGATCTCCATGGTCTCCTGATCCGTCACTCGGAGACCGTTGACAAACTCAGGCTCTTTGCCCATCTTTTTCATCAGAGAACTGATCTCCGGCCCTCCGCCGTGAACCAGTATCGGGCGCATTCCGACGCAGTGCATTAAGACAACATCGCGCGCCACCCCGCGCTTGAGGTCTTCGTCGAGCATGGCATTGCCGCCGTATTTGATGACAACAATCTTGCCGCTGTAAGCCTGTATATACGGAAGCGCCTGGACGAGTATCCCCGCTTCCTCACGTGTGTAGTTCATAATATTCCCCCTGAACGGACATGACATGGTATAGACCTGAGCACACAGCGTCAAGTTTTGCGAAGCGCCCGGCGACGTGTGGAGGTTGTCAGCGATTCTAACGCTTGTCGATATTCGCGACTTCAGCCGCCGGCTCGACGTACATACACCCACACCCCTGCGAATGTATTTGCCAGGGTTTTGCCGCGTGTCTCTCCCAACACGCTTATCGCTGTCGAAAGGCTGTCAGAGGTTGTGGCGTTTGGCGCGACCACGGTCACGGCGATACGATCTGTCAGCCCCAGGCCTGTTTTAGGGTTCACAATATGGGAATAGCGTTTGCCGTCGATCTCGATATATTGTTCGACATCCCCGCTGGACGATATTGCGGCGTTTTTCAGAGACACGGTTTTTGGAGATGGGGCGTTAGCGACATCGATTTGCCAGCCGTTTTTACCAGGCGGAGGATCGCCGACGGCGATATCTCCACCCATCTCGATCAACGCGCTTTTTATGCCGCGTGACCTGAGTGTCTTGAGGGCCTCGTCGCATGCGTAACCCTTGGCAATCCCGCCCAAATCCAGTAACATACCAGTTCGCATCAGTTGGACGAAACCCGGCTTGTCGCATGCGGCCGGAACACGCATCAGACGCCAGCCGGTCAGTTTTCGAGCATCTTCGAGATCTGAGCTGTCAGGCAAAGTTCCGGATTTTCGAGCCGCCCGCCACAACTTGACGAGAGGCCCAACCGTGCAATCGAACCCCCCGTCCGATCTGCGTGCCAACTCCTGGCATTTGTCGAGTACATAATACAAATCCGGACTGACTTGAACCGGCGGCCCGCCTGCTTTTTTGCACAGCCGCATAAGCTCGCTGCCCGGCCGATAATCGCTCATAATATCTTCGAGTTGAGCGATTCTTTTATATGCATCAAGCGCGGCGGAATCCGCCGATGCCCTATCAGAGGCATATAGCACAATCCTCGCGCACACGCCCATCGCAATCTCGGAATATTCAAATCGCGTTTGAGCGGCCGCAGGCGTTGCGCAGCAAGTGACCCACAACAAAATGATCGTTATCCGCATCAATCCTACAGACATTCGGTGTTACGGTTCCACCAGCCTTGTCTTAACTTTGCCCGCCTCTTCGGAGAACACCACGAATCGCGCCGTGACCTTCGACGGTTTCACATCCACCGGCGTAAGCGCACTCACAATGGTATCTTTGCGCCCGGACGCGGTAGTGACCGTGATGGTGACTGTGTCCCCATCGTCGTGCCGTTCGAGTTTGGAGATCGTTCTCTTGCCCACGTATGGCTCGATCACGCTGACATAAGTCGATTCTTTGGCCTTATTTGGCGACAGCAGATACCACAGATTGTTCGGATTACCCGGTTTGTTTCGCGGCGGCTGGGTGCGAGCAAGGACTATTTCACCGGGCGCTGACAAGACATTGAACCGCAAGCGAAGATCTTTAGGCTCTTTGAGACAGTTCCAAGTGTCCACAACCTTATACGTTATAGCGGCCTCACTGGTCGGCTTGCTATCCCGTCTCACGTTATAAAAATACTGATAACCCGTTGCGTTCGCCCAGCCATCAGCCCCATAGCCGAGGTCAGCGTAAAGCTCCACATCCTCCCCGGCAAGCGTCCCCGTGGGCTGGTCGACCAGGTTAAGACCGCTGGTCTCGATTTCACCTTCAGGCCCGTGCAGGCTATACATATGTTCCTCGCCGCCCTTAACCCGGAATATATCCACAAGATAAAAATCATCTTCGTCTATGTCCACCATCGCAATCGTGCGCTGATACAGCGAACACTGCCTGTATGGCATACCCGCATAGACCTCCGCCGCCGATACTCCGTCCCCATCATCCGCAAACCTGGCCTTTCCCAGCCTGTTTCGCTCCTGTCTTTTGCGATCAACCACGACAGTATTATGGGTAATGGTATGGTCGGTCGATTCATAACGTGGGGGCCAGTTGGTGGCGAACTCCGGATATCCTAGATCCGGCATCAGGTCAAGCCCGTGGCCAAACAGCTCAATATTAAGGGTGTCTCTATGACCGTGCCCGGTATTGCGTCCATAGTAAACAGATAAAGCTCTGGCATTCTCTTTGCTGCCTCGCCTCAAAATAGCGCATCCATAGCTCGGCATTACATCGGTTTTCGGAGTCCATTCTCCGTGCTTGTCGATCTCCTTTTGTATTTGCCTGCCAAGCTCTTCCGGGTCGGAATCGAAGATGTCCACTCGCAGCCCGTCGGCTTTATGACCATTAAGGAAATACGCCATCTGAGCGAAAATCGGGTCTTTGAATGTGTTATATGCGTAGACCGTATCCGGCATACTCACCCCTGAAAGCCCCGGCCCGCCGGTTTTACCTGTGTCCCCTATCAGTGGTACAAACTTGTCTATCACTATCAACCTATTCGGCGCTTCGAACATTTTCTTGTATTTAGGCTGGTTTACGAACGAGTTGCGCGTATACCGCCCGTATACTTGCAGAACCTGGGAAATTTTTCTAAACATCACCCGCCAGATGGAGTTATAGGACGGTGAAGCCTCGTTGCCCATGCCATCATCGTCGACCATTTCGGCGAACAGACTGGTCATATTCCCGCCGGTCATAGTCGGGCCTCGCGCTCCGTCTAAAAATAGCCAATCGAGCCACTCATCTGTAACCTCGGGCAAATCCAACACCACCGCCGCGCTGGCCATGGAATACTGATGCATTCCCTGGTTGCCCTGAATATCGCCGGAGATGATTCCATCGTGTATCTGGTGGAGCAGGTTTTTCTCACACAGGGAGCGAAACTCCGTCGCAGTCACGGTTTTGCCTGCCAGCTTGGAGAGCTGCGCCAGCAATTGTGGGTCATCCAGCGCCGGATAGATCGCGTCATAGACATGAGAAATCGTGTCGGCGACAGATGTCTCCCAGATGCATCCGTAGACCTTGCCTCTACCTGTCCCTCCGTCGCTGTTATAACAGCCCTGCTTCGACCAAAAATTGTAGTCCATGTCCGGGTAGAACATTGCGACTCTGTATAGCAGCAAAGCGGCTTTTCGCGCATATTTGATGTCGCCGGTGAACAGCCAGGCATTTTGCAATACGTTAAGAACTGCTAAAGTCGTAGTCCAACTTCCGTAGTGACCATAATAAGCAACCAGCCGATACACATTGCCGTTCTCGTCTTGATAACCCATAGAGTCATCGACTCCATACATATGCAAAGGATCGGCGGGGTCGGGGTGGTCGGTGTTGAACAGGAGGCTGCGGTCGGCTTTTTCATAGCGGAAGATGCCATCTTCATCCTTGCCGCTTTCATAGAATCTGCCGAAGTCGTTTTTGGGGAATATTTCCCCACAACTCGGACATTCTATTTTCCAAGGCTTGCCCAAAACATCTGTTTTCCACGGATAGTTGCCGAATTTTGCGATTTCTTTGCCGCATTTGGGGCAGCCTTTTTCCATATTGACTTCGATACCGCGAGGGATCGACTGCGGAGTAACCATATTCCAAACAGCATCATCTGACAGTGCAACATAAACCTCGGCGTTTGCGACCACTTTGTCACGCTGCCTTTTCGCCCATTCATAACGTTCGATGTTGCGCCGAGCATTTTCCACGCGCTGCGGATTATAGATTGTGCTGGCGGTTTTCGCCGAAACCGAAGTCACAAGCGCTACCGCAGCAATAGACGCGATAATTATGTGAGTTGTCAACGCGGGCCTCCTGCGATTCATATAATTCTTTCTTCTCGGGTCTCCCTGCGTCATCCTCCCCCGCGCTTGGAAAACACAACAGTTTGAAATGCTGCTATTCTGGGTAGCGTGCAGATTGTTAGAAGCGATTCGGAACGGTTTGTTTCCACGTACGCCAATCTACGCAACTACGGAGGCTGAAATGAAAGGTAACGATCAGATTATCGAGAAGCTGAATCTGCTGCTCGCCGAGGAGTTGACGGCAATAAATCAATATTTCGTCCATGCTGAAATGTGTGAGGATTGGGACTATGAACCCCTCTCGGCAGCGATCAAACAGCGCTCTATTGTTGAAATGAAGCACGCCGAAACGCTGATTGAGCGCATCATTTTCCTCGAAGGCAAACCCATCGTCAGCAACCTCAACGAAATCCGAATCGCCTCGGATGTGAAGGGGATGCACCAAAATGATCTCGCTTTGGAGTGTGTCGCCATCAAAGACTACAACGAAGCGGCAAATCTCGCTGGGCAACTAGGGGACAACAATACCAAAAGCATTCTGAAGGCGATCCTGAAAGACGAGGAAGACCACATCGACGATCTGGAGGCTCAACTCGATCAAATCGAGCAGATGGGCATACAAAACTACCTGGCACAGCAAATCAGGTAACCCTACCTGTTCACTTCGGGGCTTCTCTGACCTCCTCGGAAGCCCCGAAAGAACTCTTGCCCAGCAAAAGATTTCGTCTTTCTCTTGCACATGATCCATTCTTAAGGTAGCATTAAATTAGCTATGATTGTATGGCCGATCGGTACGAATTGGGGGTATTTGATATGCTTATTGTTGGCGAGAGAATCAACACATCGCGCAAGGTAAAAGGCGAGCCTGTTATCGAGCAGGCTGTTATCAATCGTGACGAGAAGTTTTTTGCAGATTTGGCCAGGGCGCAGTTCGAGGCCGGCGCTACGTATATCGATATCAACGCAGGCACACTCACGTCAGGTGAACCGGAGGCGTTGGAGTGGCTGACACAAGTTGTGCAGGATGCTGTCGATGCTCCGATTTGCTTCGATACCCCAAACCCTATGGCTCTGGAGAGTGCGCTCGCGGTATACAATACCCAAAGAGGGCGGCCGCTCATCAACTCGATCACGGCTGAAACGCTGCGCTGGGATGCGACACTGCCGTTTGTTGTGCAGTATAAGGCAAAGGTCATTGCGCTTGCAATGGACGACACCGGTATCCAACAAGATCCGGCAAAGCGCTTGTCGGTCGCACAGTCGTTGATAGAAAAGCTCACAGATGCCGGGGTGCCGCTGGATGATATATACGTCGATCCCCTCACATTCCCGATTGGCACCGGCAGTGATGTCGGTATAGCGATGCTCGATATAATTGACAAACTTATGACGCAGTATCCGGGGGTGCATACCATCGCGGGGATCAGCAACATCTCCCACGGAATGCCTGCCCGCAAACTTCTAAATCAGGCTATGACTGTTCTGGCGCTCGGTAAGGGGCTTGCCGCCGCGATTATCGATCCAAACGATCGCTATCTGATGGCTCTGATCTTCGCCTCCGAAGCTCTGCTCGGGCGTGATGAATATTCCATGAACTACATCACGAAGTCTCGCGAGGGAGCATTCGAGGGTTTATAAACTTATTAGTTGGCGGGGCTGATTATTCATAATCAGCCGACGTTCGCGATTCGAGGGCGATATGGCTGCCGGCAATCTCGAACTTCTGTTAAACTTGGGACATTTCGTGGTCTGCGGCGAAATAAGCCCGCCCCAGAGCGCCGACAAAGCTGCGGTGTTGAAAAAATGCGCCTATTTTAAGGACACCGTCGATGCGGTAAATTTCACTGACAACCAGACTGCCGTTGTCAGGATGAGCTCGGTGATGGCGAGTGTGTTTGCGCTTGAATGTGGCCTGGAGCCTATAATGCAGATGACTTGCCGCGATCGAAATCGACTGGCTCAGCAGTCAGATTTGTTAGGCGCAGCAGCGGCCGGCATAAAAAACGTGTTATGCCTTACCGGGGATTACATGAGCTTCGGCAACCACCCCGACGCCAAGGGAGATTTCGACCTCGATTCTGTTCAGCTTATACACGCCGTCTCCGAGCTTAACCAGGGCAGATTCCTGTCCGGAGACGTGCTCAAATCGCCGATGAAATTATTCATAGGGGGTGCTGCCAACCCCTTCGCCGAGCCATTCGACCTTCGTATTATACGGCTGGGCAAAAAGATAGCCGCAGGCGCGCAATTTATTCAAACCCAGCCAGTTTTCGATGTGCCTCGATTTGAAAAATGGATCTCCGCTGTGCGCGATGAGGGCTACGACCAACAAGTTCATATCCTTGCGGGCGTAATGCCCGTTCGGTCGGTGAGGGCTTTGATTCATCTGCGTGACGAAGTGCCCGGCAGCCTCGTTCCTGACGAATATATTCTCCGCATGGATGCCGTCAAAGACGATAAAGAAAAAAGCGCCGAAGTCGGCCTCGCGTTGGCGGTCGAGATCGTCGATCAGCTCAAGCGGATTCCCGGAATAAAGGGTATACACTTCATGCCAGTGATGTGGGAATCGATCACGCCAAGGCTGGTCGAACAGTGCGGCCTGCTGCCGAGGCCCAAGCCGGTGATTGCTTCGGAATCGAGTGAAGAGGCGGTGTAATTGTGAGCAAGCTCAGCGAAGCAATCGCAAACATTTGCGAAAAGCGCCAGTGGCTTTACAAACCGATCCTATTGATGGAAAGCGGCGCAAAAAAATTGATATTCCGCTGTCAGGATTGCGGCCAATGCGTGCTCAGCCAAAACGCGTTCACGTGCTGTATGCGGTGTCCCAAGCAGATAAGAAACGGCCCTTGCGGTGGCACCAGGCCGAATGGCCGCTGCGAAGTATACCCCAATCGAGCCTGCATCTGGTGGCTGATTCATCGAAGAGCCAAGCGGCTTGGCGTCGTTCATAAGCTCAAAAAATACCACATCCCCGCCGATCGTCGACTTCAATATACAAGCGCTTGGATGAATATGTTCGCAGGCAGGATTTTACCCCTGCAGTTAGGTAAGAAGCCCAAGGAAGTGACGCTGACTAAAAAGGATCCACCGCCGTTGAGGTAGTTACCCGTATACGAACGCTTCACTTGCCGAATCAGACTTCTCTCACTGGAGTAAAACCTAAATGCTCACCGATGTTGAAATTGCGCAGCAGGCGACTGTTGAACCTATCAAAGATATTGCCGCAAAGCTGGGGCTTGCAGAAGATGATCTCATATATTATGGCTTCGACAAAGCCAAGATTCCCTTCGATGCACTGAAGCGGCGCGCAAGAGCCAGCGAGGGCAAGCTGATACTTGTCACAGCCATAACCCCAACCCCTGCCGGAGAGGGCAAGACCACGGTTGCGATCGGGTTGGCGGATGCGCTTAGCCGGCTTGGAAAAAGAGCTTGTCTTGCGATTCGTGAACCGTCGCTGGGGCCGTGCTTCGGCGTCAAAGGCGGCGCGGCTGGAGGGGGATACGCGCAAGTGATGCCGATGGCCGACATCAATTTACACTTCACCGGCGACTTTCACGCAATCACAACAGCCCATAATCTTCTCGCGGCTATGCTCGACAATTCCCTGCACCAGGGAAATCCGCTTAGTATTGATCCATACTCAATTACCTGGAAAAGAGTGATGGATATGAACGAGCGTGCTCTGCGCGATATCGTGATTGGGTTGGGCGGCAGAGTGAACGGTTTTGTGCGTGAGTCGGGTTTCGATATAACTACAGCATCGGAAATTATGGCGCTGTTGTGCCTGGCTCAAGGCCCGAGCGACCTCGAAAACCGGTTGGCGCGGGTGTTGGTCGCACTGGACAAATCCGGTGAACCAATTACAGCCCAGCGATTGCAAGCCAGTGGGGCTATGGCGGTTGTATTAAAGGACGCGATAGTGCCCAATCTCGTTCAAACCCTGGAAGGGACTCCTGCGTTCGTACACGGAGGCCCATTCGGGAATATAGCGCATGGGTGCAATTCTTTGATAGCGACTAAGGCTGCTTTGAGTCTGGCGGATTACGTGGTCACTGAGGGAGGATTCGGCAGCGATCTTGGAGCGGAGAAGTTCTTCGATATCAAATGCCGCATCGGCGACCTCAAGCCGGTGACGGCGGTTGTGGTTGCGACAATCAGGGCGCTTAAAATGCACGGCGGAGTCGGCTTGACAGATCTTGCCGAAAACAATCCTGAGGCCGTGCTCAAGGGGATCGAGAACCTCGAAAAGCACTGTGAAAACGTGCGCAGCGTGGGACTGGAACCCATCGTTTCAATAAATAAGTTCCCCACGGACACCGGCCAGGAGATAGACGTGCTGTCTGAGGCGTGTAAGGCAATGGGGGTGCAGTGGGCGCTGACGGATGTATGGGCGTCAGGTGGGGCAGGGGGCGCGGATCTCGCCGAACTGGTCATAAGCGCGTCGAACAGCGAGTCCAATTTCGCTCCGGCCTATCCGCTGAGCATATCTATTAAAGACAAGGTCGAAGCGGTTGCCGCAACATTCTACGGCGCGGATGGGGCTGAGTTCACTCCGGTGGCAAGCAAACAGATAGCTCAGATAGAGAAACTTGGTTTTGGCGAACTGCCGATTTGCATCGCCAAGACGCAAAACTCGCTGTCCGACAACCCGAAAGCCGTTGGTCGACCGAGAGGGTTCAAAATCAATATCCGTGGGGCCAAAGTCAACGCGGGAGCAGGGTTCGTTGTGATCTATGCCGGCGATATTATGACCATGCCGGGTCTGCCTAAGACCCCCGCTGCCGTAAATATTCGAATCGACAGCGACGGCAGGATTTCAGGACTGTTTTAGGCTCAAGCGTCGATATTTACGCCGATATATCTCACTTCGAGAGGCGCTAACTCAATAATCGGCGGATCGGAGAGGGGCGCAGGATCCAGTGCGACGGCATCGGTCAGGCGGCCCCAATCCGACAATCTATGTTTGCCGGAGTTCAACTCCAGCTCCGGCTCATCCAGCGGTAGCCGTACCTCTTTTGCATCACGAGTCGGGTTCACCAGCACAATGAAGCCCGATCCGTCCTCAATATGTCCTGCGCCATCGACGTTTTCGCCGTCCGGAAAACCCAAAACGTGCTGATAAACATCGAAATATCGAGCGAACCGCTTACGGAATGCAAACAATCGGCCGAGAAACTCGACAAGCTCCCGCGAAGCCTGATTAAGATCGATGCTGCCTCCGGCTTGCAGCAGCCCACTGCCGATCATGCTCATAAGCGCGTGCTTTAATTCGAGCATAGGCCGCTGGGTCAGATTATCCTTCCCGGCCTCGTGCCAATTGATCCCATACCAGTTGCTCCAGATTGCGCGATACGGGTGTTCATAGGTCATCTGATAAATCTGCTGGCGCACGACAAGCTCCGATTTCACCGTCTCGAACGAGTGTGTATCCGCAATCGATTGGCAATCCAGCGCACAGAGCCGATGGTTATCGAACGGCAGACTGAACGCAGCCAAAATCAGATCGGGCCGAGCCTCATGCGCCGAGCGACAGATTTCGGCCAGCCTCTTCATTGCGGTCACCTCCAATTCTTCCTGGTCGAGGTGGTCGTGTTTGTCTGACGAGCAGTTCGGGATATTCCAATCGTTGCCGTCCCAGTAGATCGCCCGCGCATTCAAACCCACGGCAAGGTCGATTATTCTCTGCCGAACATAGTCATAATACTCGGTCATAACGCACAGCCCCGCGGCATGCGACCTGCCCGACACCTTTCCAGGCACGACATACTCCGGGTGCTGCGCCTCGATTTGAGACTTCCAATAGCTGCAGCTAAACGGGTTGATCCAGAAAGCCATACCCAACCCAGCGGCATCTTTGGCGCGGCGTGCGATCTCGCTCAAACCGTTCGGAAACTTATCTTCGTCATAAGACAGCGGGCGCTTCGCTTCCCATCCCAGGTCAAGATGCAGCGCATCATAAAACCCGGCGTCCTTCATTTTGTCGATAACGCCCAACAAAAAACGCCTGTCAAAATTGGTATGCAGCGGCTTGTCGTCCGGCAATGTGATTAACCAGGTGTTCCACATAGCCGGCACGGGCTTGAAATCAACCACGCACCAATGCTTCATCAGGTGTTGGTTATATCTTTTGAATCCAAGCTCAGGTGGGCCGGAGTATGCGCCGATCACTGCCGGGCCGGTTGTTGTTCCCGAACTAAGCGCAGCAAAGTCGCGATGTTTCATGACAAGTCCGGTAGGCCGATGAAATCGCTCGCTGCCCGTCAGCGACTCGGTGAAGAAAAACAGCCCTTCTCCATATCCCCAATAGGTCAGCGCCGCCCGCGACGAATCCCCAAAAATCAGCCTTTTGTCCGGCTCCGACACATCGACTGTATCCGGCTCCGCCTGCACTTTATCTTCTCCGCTGGGGTATGTTTGCCTGTAGCGGGGCTTAGGTTGGACTCCCTCGACCAGCTCCCGAAAGAGCATCTTCTCGATGACCACGCTGCGGATGGTCCAATTCTCCAGCTCACAAGGCTCAATTTCGACCCATTTGCGCATGAAATTGTCGCCGGCCGCGATCTCATAGAACACTGAAATGCGGAGCTTGGTATCGTTGATATCCGCTTCGAGTCGGAGTGCGAGGGTGCGCCTGGAATTGTCCCAGTTCGGGGTTTCGTAGCCGCAGAGGATAAAATCCCTGCTATCGAGAGTCACCCTTTGGCCTTCGCCGGTGATAACGATCTCGAACTCAGCCAGGGTCTCTTCGAGATATTCCTCTCCGTTGAATTCATTCGTCAGGCTGGTTGTGCCGATTCGCCCAGCGATGCAATGAATACGCCGACTCAGCCACCCATTGCCCAGCTCAAAAACCAGCCCACCCGGTATTTCCTGAATATATCCGATCACTTTGTGTGTGTTTTCTTCCAACCCGCGCTCCTCCAGTCCGTTCCCCATTTGCCATCAATTCAGAAGACGAGGGAATATAACAGAGTCTGATGGAGACTTCGTTTTTCCCTATGATGATCCGTTCAGTTATGTTCTCTACAATGGCTCTCTTGTCTTGGCTGGGTAGCTCAGGCCAGCGGCTGTATAGGTCTTTTGATTCTTGTAGAATCTGGTCGGATGAGAGGTATTGAATCTTCAGGAAGTCAATGCCTGCCTGTAGCTCTGGAACGCCTTCAAGTATCTGTTGCAATCTTTCTTCCAGCGGTTTGTATCTTTCCCTAAAACCATCGCTTGATATTGCTTCATCAAGATACAGCTTGTAAACCTTGTCCATATCAGAGCGTGTCTTTTTCTCCTCCTCAAGGATGCTGGCTAGAAGTTCCTCTTTTTCCTTTATCATCTGATCGGCTTTCGAGAGATAGTTAGTAATCTCCACCGGTGAAAAGAAGAATGTTTTAAGCTGTTCGTGGAATACTTCTTCCAAGTCGCCGGTTGCGATCTTATTGCGGCACTCGAAGCAAGTATATTTAGGCGAGTTAGACGGCACATACATCTTAGTTCCACACTGGCAGGTAACAAGACCGGAGAAAAGATTAACCGTCTTCTTAGCCGGTCGTTTGCGCTTGCTTCTTGCGTCTTCAATGATGGCGTTGCACTGATTCCAGAGTTCCTCGGAGACAATGGCATCACACTTGGTGTATATCCATTCTTCCTTCGGCTTGAGAATCATCGCTTTTTTGTCGCTTGACCTTTTTGTATAGTTGGCTCGTCTCAACCCTTTGGCTGTCGGGTCGGTGATGAGCCTTTGAATTGCGGTGTGGCTGAACTCGCCGCCGGAGCGTGTTCTATAGCCGGACTCATTAAGAATACGGGCAACCGTCTTCTTACGCTTATGCTCAAGGTAAAGCTCATATATGAGTTTTCTGACCGGAGCCTCTACCGGGTCAGGAACAAGAACCTTGTTTACCCAACGATAGCCATACGAAGCTTGACCGCTGATAGGTTTACCGAGCTTTGCCCGAATGACAACGGATGCCGAAACCCGGTCGGCAATCTCTTCCCGTTCCCACTGAGCCATAGCCGCAATCATTGTGTAGAAGAGTCGGCCCGCTGGTGTAGATGTATCTATAGACTCTTGCAGTGAAATGAGGTCGGCGTTATTGGCGTTGAATATCTCGGAGAAGTCTAGTAGTTCTCTTGTATTGCGGGCGAGCCTTGCCAGTTTCGAGAAGATAAGGCCGGTTATATTTCCTTTTCTTATATCCTCAAGCATTCGTTTTGCTTCGGGATGCTGCATTACTGCTTTGCCGCTGACTGCTTCTAGATGATAGACTTCCCTTATCTGCCAGCCCTTGGATTCGGCATATAGGCGTGCTCGTTTTTCGTGGTGCTCAGGGCTGTCACCCCGTGCCTGATCTTCTGTAGAAACCCGAATCCAAATACCGACTTGTTTTGTTTCTTCCAACGTATCACCTCTGATGATAATTTGCTTGCAGGGGATTGTAACTCCCCAACGCTAGAGGTGTCAAGAAGTGAACAGAGGAATAGTCCGTTAATTTTGCAGAGGCGGTTTTTGCTTTGACCGACCGTTCTTATACGAACAAAAAGCCCCAATTTCGGGGAGGCTATCTTTCCATATACAGGGTAAGCAACAAGAAATGGGGCTGCACTCTCGGTATTGAGCCAGCCCCATTTCGATTAACTTGATTACTATTCTAACAAGAGTTCCATCCTCTCGTCCTCAGAAAGACGTTGGGTTGGCTCTGCCTTCACCTCACCTTTTACCACGCTCTCTGAGCCAACTACGACTTGGGAAATGTCGTAGCGGATTGGGAATACGTCCTCCTTTCGTAATCCAAGCGCGGCAGCTAGGGCATCTGGTCCGAATGTCTCGCACTCGGGGTCGAAGTACCTAGCAAGTGGAAACCACTTGTCAGTAAGCCACAGTGATATGGTAATGAACTCCCTAGTAGCAGACTCTGCCTCAAGGAAGACATTACTTATCAGAGCTGGCACACTTGTACCGTTTGCCAAGACGACTTTCGTTGCCACAACTCGGTTCGCAAGATCTCGCACGGGTAAAGACTGAACAGGAAGAACCCAAGTTTCATCCTGCTCTGACTCATAGGCCGCCTCATTGAGATCATATTCCCATACTCGACGATCTAGAAGCTCGTCGAGAGGGATGCTAACTATCGGTCTGGCGTGATGTTTCATCTTGTTGCTTCTTCCTTCAGACGATCCCAAATATTGGTACCGTGTTTCTTATCAAAGGTTCGGTATATTACTGCCGGTATACAAAATTGTGCATTCCAATATTCATGTTCCGTGATTCTTCGCTGTTGAAGAGAACTGGTGCAGCAGAACATTCTGCCGCACCAATGAAGCCAAACAACAGCCAAAGTAACCTCGCTATTGCTTTTGTGCTTTCTCTTTTTTCCAATCCTCCAACCGAAGTTTTGCGCAATAAGCATTGAAGTCATCTTTCGGCCCTTTTGCAAATTTGCGCAAGACTTCAACCGCATTCATCTCAGCAGAGGTCTTCAGTAGATATACAGCCGCAGTTAGAGCAACGTGAGGAGATTCGTGGTTTAAGAGTCTGGCTAGAACTTGAACTCCTTCTTCCGACTCCCTGAGTTTGTCAACCGCTTTACTGTAGCGTTTCTCCTGCTTTCTTACGTACGCTCGTTCGCGTAGTTCGTCTATTGCTTTCTGCTGCTCTAGGAGACCTTCTACAAACTCATTTGCATAGTAATCACAATCTTTCTTCATAATGGTTTTCCATGTAAGTAGTGATCAACGACCTTCTTGCCGAACTTGTATTGTTCGTCATAACTCTTCGTATTCAACCAGTCACGAACAGTATTGAATTCCTCGCCAGTTATCTTCGTATTCTTTGAGGAATAGAACGCGCTGATCTTCTTGTGAACATCATTTGGTAACTCTATCAAGTTCTTCTTGCTGTGTATACTCTCTGCCGCGAACTTCCCCTTTCCTGCGAATTTCGGAATAATCTGACCGCTCATTTCGGAAATAACTGACCGACGATTTCGGTTTTAAACTGACCGGTTTTACAGCGGCGCTGGACGATTAGCGGCATTGC